>NC_011740.1:4200000-4500000 GCF_000026225.1 Escherichia fergusonii ATCC 35469 | reverse complement strand
TCGTCGTTACATTGTGCAACCAGTAAAAAGATTGTCTGCCAGTTGCCCGCTGGATTGAAAGAGGATCGTCAGTTGTCAGAGTTACTCTCCTTTGCCCTTTTCCTCGCTTCCGTGCTGATTTATGCCTGGAAAGCAGGTCGTAACACCTGGTGGTTTGCCGCCACGCTGACGGTGCTTGGGTTATTTGTTGTGCTCAATATCACCCTATATGCTAGCGATTATTTTACTGGTGACGGCATCAATGATGCAGTGCTTTACACGCTGACAAATAGCCTGACTGGCGCGGGCATTGGCAAGTATATTCTGCCAGGCGTTGGTATTGTGCTGGCGCTGACTGCAGTTTTTGTTTCGCTGGGTTGGATCCTGCGCCGTCGTCGTCATCACCCGCACCATTTTGGTTATAGCTTACTGGCTCTGCTCTTAGCGCTGGGCTCTGTAGATGCCAGTCCGGCATTTCGGCAGATTACGGAACTGGTTAAGTCGCAGACTCGCGATGGCGATCCCGATTTTGCTATTTACTACAAAGAACCGGCAAAAACGATCCCGAATCCGAAACTGAATCTGGTGTATATCTATGGCGAAAGTCTTGAGCGCACCTATTTTGATAACGAGGCCTTCCCGGATCTGACGCCAGAGCTGGGGGCAATTAAAAATGAAAGCATGGATTTCAGCCACACGATGCAGCTACCTGGTACGGATTACACCATTGCCGGAATGGTTGCCTCGCAGTGTGGAATTCCTCTGTTTGCGCCTTTTGAGGGTAACGCCTCGGCGTCAGTTTCCAGCTTCTTTCCACAAAATATCTGTCTTGGCGATATCCTGAAAAACTCCGGTTATCAGAATTATTTTGTCCAAGGGGCCAATTTGCGCTTTGCGGGCAAAGATGTGTTCCTGAAATCTCACGGTTTTGATCATCTGTACGGTGCAGAAGAGTTAAAAGGTGTCGTAGCCGATCCAACCTACCGCAATGACTGGGGCTTTTACGACGATACGGTGCTTGATGAAGCCTGGAAAAAATTTGAAGAGCTTTCCCGGTCTGGTCAGCGGTTTTCATTATTCACACTGACGGTGGACACTCACCACCCTGACGGTTTTATCTCCCGTACCTGCAATCGCAAACGGTATGACTTTGATGGTAAACAAAATCAATCGTTTAGCGCAGTGAGCTGCAGCCAGGAAAATATTGCTACTTTCATTAATAAAATCAAAGCATCGCCGTGGTTTAAAAACACGGTGATTGTGGTTTCGTCAGATCATCTGGCAATGAATAACACGGCGTGGAAATACCTGAACAAACAGGATCGTAATAACCTGTTTTTTGTACTGCGTGGTGATAAACCACAACAGGAAACGCTGGCGGTGAAGCGTAATACGATGGATAACGGCGCAACCGTACTGGATATCCTTGGTGGCGATAATTTTCTTGGTCTTGGCCGTAGCAGTTTGTCCGGGCAGTCGATGTCGGAAATTTTCCTGAATATCAAAGAGAAAACACTGGCCTGGAAGCCAGATATAATTCGGCTGTGGAAATTCCCGAAAGAGATAAAAGCGTTCACAATCGATCAGGATAAAAACACCATTGCGTTTTCTGGCAGCCATTTCCGCTTACCGCTGCTGCTACGTGTTTCCGATAAACGTGTAGAACCACTGCCTGAAAGTGAATATTCTGCCCCACTGCGCTTCCAGTTGGCGGACTTCGCCCCACGCGATAACTTTGTCTGGGTCGATCGCTGCTACAAAATGGCGCGGCTGTGGGCACCTGAATTATCGCTTTCTACCGACTGGTGTGTGTCTCAAGGGCAACTGGGCGGAGAACAACGTGTACAGCATGTTGATAAACCACAATGGCAGGGTAAAACCGCTTTCAAAGATACGGTTATCGATATGGAGCGCTATAAAGGTAACGTCGATACGCTGAAAATCGTTGATAACGATATCCGTTATAAAGCCGACAGTTTTATCTTTAATGTCGCAGGCGCGCCGGAAGAGGTAAAACAATTCAGTGGCATTTCCCGCCCGGAGTCGTGGGGACGTTGGTCCAACGCCCAACTGGGTGATGAAGTGAAAATTGAATACAACGCACCGCTGCCGAAGAAATTTGATTTGGTGATTACTGCCAAAGCCTACGGCACGAACGCCAGCAAACCGATACCCGTTCGCATTGGTAATGAAGAACAGACAATGGTGCTGGGTAATGAAGTCACTACCACCACGCTGCATTTTGATAACCCCAACAGCGCCAGTACCGTAGTAATTGTGCCGCCGGAACCCATCGCCACCAACGAGGGGAATATCCTGGGGCATTCACCACGAAAACTGGGGATTGGTATGGTTGAAATCAAAGTTGTTGAGCGTGAAGGTTAGCGAGCTTGAGTGCCAGCGGTGGCGTGCAAGTACTTGTACGCCACCGCTGGCAGATAACGCGCTCATGCTGTTTCTATTAATTTTTAATTACGACAATCAAGAACGTTATATTTAAACTCTCTTTTTTCATATCCCTGGGTAAAACGATATATTACCTGAAACCCTTTTACCTGAATAACGTTTACCCAACAAAAACGCTTAAAGTCGCTTTTTGTTTTATCGTACCATTCTGTAGCATTTAATGTTTTTAAATTCTTTGTGTCATATTCCATAACCAATGATTTATCTTCAATATAAAAATTCATTAACGTTACATTATTGTCAATTTTAATCGGTAGTTTAGATCTTTCTCTTTCGACCTCAATAGCTTTGACATACTCTCCCCAAAGATTCTGGACTAAGTAATCATTTATTTTCATCGAGATAAACACTCCGGCCCCAAAAACCAACACCATAGCGATGAAGAGTTTAAAAGCATCTTTCCTCAGTCGGTATTCAAGACTAATTCCTTCTTTTCTCTCCCGAGAAGAAAGTCGAACAGCCACAACGGTGCAGCAAAAAAAATAAATACCCAAAGGCCACAGCAGATTGAACCGTGTGTATCCCGTATCAATAATAATAGCACATTGATTTACAATATAAAAAAATATGGACAGCCAGGCACAAATCTGTATTTTTTTATAAATCCCAACGGAAATAATTAACCACATTATGGCGATAAATATATTTATCACCGTGTAGAAAATGTTATTCGAAACTAAACTTGACGGTAAAAAAAAGGGGAGAAAGGTCATAAAAGAGGTAATAAAACTAATGAACGCACCAATATTAATTGCGCCATTAATTCCTTTTGCTTTAAAGAATCCCTTCATATATTCACACGACCTATAATTAAAGTGCATTATTTATTGTGGAATAATACGCTTTAATTACTTTCCCGCAACGTCACCAATGACCAGTACCCGGCAAGAAAGAAGTAAACCAATATTTACCGGACCAGGAACTGACACCTGATCCGGCATTACAAACAAGACTTACCGACGACGCCCCAGCTTCACCGCTTTCAGCACCACAAATTTATTATTCGTCGCAATAGTGGTGCAGTTGCCGAAAATCTTCTTCAGTTTATGGAAGTAATCCAGGTGACGGTTGGCAACGATATACAGCTCGCCGTTGATTTTCAGGCAGCGGCGGGCATGGTGGAACATCTCCCAGGCGACGTTATCAGTCAGCGCATGTTGCTGATGAAACGGCGGGTTGCAGAGCACAGCATTAAAGCGGAAAGGCTCCACGCCGGAGAGCGCGTTGTTGATCATAAACTCGCAGCGATCCAACGCCTCGGGCATGTTGGTTTCAACGTTCAAACGGCTGGAAGCAACCGCCATCGGTGATTCATCGACAAACACCACTTTCGCCTGCGGGTTTTTATCAAGCAGTGTCAGGCCAATAACGCCGTTACCACAGCCGAGATCGACAATCTCACCTTCGAGATTTTCCGGCAGATGTTGCATAAAGAAGCGCGCGCCGATATCAAGCCCGGTGCGGGAGAAGACATTCGCATGGTTGTGGATAGTCCAGTCAGTACCTTCCAGCTTCCAGCTAACGGTCTGCGGCGCATCGGCCAGCAGCGGTTCATTGAAAGCGCAATTAATCAGGCGAGCTTTTTTCCATGCCAGCGTGGTGGTGGTCGGGCCGAGCACTTTTTCGAACAGTTCCAGCGTGGAAGTGTGAATGTCACGGGCTTTGGCACCGGCAATAATACGTGTATCCGACGTGACCACTTTGCGCAGCGCACGCAGTTGCTGTTCCAGCAATGCCAGTGTTTTCGGCACTTTGATCAGCACCACACCCGGCTGTTGCGGGTAGTCGGCGGTGCTGTCGAGAAACTTCACGCTCGACTCATCAATCCCGTTGAGGCGTAAATTCTCGCGCGTCGCCAGTTCGCTGATGTATGAGTCGCCAATGCTGTACGGCTTATGTTCCGCCAGTGCACAACTTAACGCACCAAAGGCATCATTCAGGATCAACACCGGGCCGCGGATTTCTGTGTCGTCCAACTGTTGCAGCAAATATTCATCCGCCGCTTCCCACGCCTGTAGCGGGTTAACGTCATCCGTCGCCGGAAAACGTTGTAATGTCAGTGAACGGAAACCGTTGTCTAAGTGGCTCATCGGCCCTCCTGAATGATAAAATTTCGACGTTGCCCCTGAAAAGGGTGCGTGAGTATACCCTTTTTCTCTTTTTCGTGGGCGGTTATGAGCAATCTTACTTATCTTCAGGGTTATCCCGAGCAGCTACTTTCCCAGGTGCGCACGCTGATTAATGAACAGCGTCTGGGCGATGTGCTGGCAAAACGCTATCCAGGAACGCACGACTACGCCACCGATAAAGCCCTCTGGCAATATACTCAGGATCTGAAGAATCAGTTTCTGCGCAATGCCCCGCCGATCAATAAGGTGATGTATGACAATAAGATTCATGTGCTGAAAAACGCGCTCGGGTTACATACCGCTGTTTCGCGTGTGCAGGGCGGCAAGCTGAAAGCAAAAGCAGAGATCCGCGTCGCTACTGTGTTTCGTAACGCGCCAGAACCGTTTTTGCGCATGATCGTGGTGCACGAGTTGGCGCACCTGAAGGAGAAAGAGCACAACAAAGCGTTTTACCAGTTGTGCTGTCATATGGAACCGCAGTACCACCAGCTTGAGTTCGACACCCGGCTGTGGCTAACGCAGTTGTCGCTTGGGCAGGACAAAATCTGAAAATAATTTCAGGCGTTATCTTTTCCTCCTTTAGCGCCTAAAATCGACCTCCCCCCTTTCGTTAAGGATAACGACCATGCTGCGCGCATTTGCCCGCCTTCTTCGCCGCGTTTGTTTTTCTCGCCGGACTCTAAAGATTGCCTGCTTACTGTTACTTGTGGCAGGAGCGACAATTTTTATCGCCGATCGCGCAATGGTCAACGCCAGCAAACAGCTGACCTGGAGCGATGTTAACGCCGTTCCGGCGCGTAACGTGGGTTTATTGTTGGGGGCGAGGCCGGGTAATCGCTACTTTACCCGACGTATTGATACCGCAGCAGAGTTGTACCACGCCGGAAAAGTGAAATGGCTGCTGGTCAGTGGCGATAACGGACGTAAAAATTACGATGAAACGTCAGGCATGCAGCAGGCTTTGATCGCTAAAGGCGTACCAGCAAAAGTGATCTTCTGCGACTATGCCTGATTCTCAACGCTTGATTCGGTAGTGCGTGCCAAAAAAGTGTTTGGGGAAAACCATATCACCATTATTTCGCAAGAATTTCATAACCAACGCGCCATCTGGCTGGCAAAGCAATATGGCATTGATGCCATCGGCTTTAACGCGCCGGACCTGAATATGAAGCACGGTTTATATACTCAACTGCGGGAAAAACTTGCCAGAGTCAGCGCGGTGATTGATGCGAAAATCCTCCATCGACAGCCGAAATATCTCGGGCCGTCGGTCATGATTGGGCCGTTTAGCGAGCATGGCTGTCCGGCGCAGAAATAATGCGTATCTGCGCACTGCGCACGTCGAAGATGAAAAAGGCGTGCTACATTGACGGCAGAATCCCTTTATGGAGTATCCACGCGTTATGATACGTTTCGCTGTGATTGGCACGAACTGGATCACCCGCCAGTTCGTCGAGGCCGCCCATGAGAGCGGTAAATACAAGTTAACCACCGTCTATTCCCGCAGCCTTGAACAGGCCCAGCACTTCGCCAATGATTTTTCTGTCGAGCATCTGTTTACGTCGCTGGAAGCGATGGCGAAAAGCGATGCCATTGACGCGGTGTATATTGCCAGCCCGAATGCCCTGCACTTTTCCCAGACACAACTTTTCCTTAGCCACAAGATACATGTGATTTGCGAGAAACCGCTGGCGTCGAATCTGGCGGAAGTGGATGCAGCCATTGCCTGTGCGCGGGAAAATCAGGTGGTGCTGTTTGAGGCATTTAAAACCGCCAGCCTGCCGAATTTTCATTTGTTGCGCCAGGCGCTGCCGAAAGTCGGCAAATTGCGTAAAGTCTTTTTCAACTATTGCCAGTATTCCTCGCGATATCAGCGTTATCTGGACGGCGAGAATCCCAACACCTTCAATCCGGCATTCTCCAACGGTTCAATTATGGATATCGGCTTTTACTGTCTGGCGTCGGCGGTGGCGTTATTTGGTGAGCCGAAAAGCGTGCAAGCGACCGCCAGTTTGCTGGCAAGCGGTGTGGATGCCCACGGCGTGGTGGTGATGGATTACGGTGATTTCAGCGTTACGTTGCAGCACTCAAAAGTGAGCGATTCTGTCCTGGCAAGCGAGATTCAGGGCGAAGCGGGATCGCTGGTGATTGAAAAACTGTCTGAATGCCAGAAAGTGTGTTTTGTGCCGCGCGGCAGCCAGATGCAGGATCTCACTCAGCCGCAGCATATTAATACCATGCTCTACGAAGCAGAGCTGTTTGCTGAACTGGTGGATGAACATCTGGTGGATCATCCAGGGTTGGCGGTCAGTCGCATCACCGCCAAACTGCTGACCGAGATCCGCCGCCAGACGGGGGTGATTTTTCCGGCAGATAGCGTAAAACAATAATGGTTACCGTAAAGCAGTGTAAAAGGCATGTAACAGACCATTGACTGGGTGAATGGTCTGTCATACTTTGTTACCTGCAAAGGGGAGTAACTTCATTGTCGGTCGATCGTCATTACGATGTGTGAAAAACCACATCCGGTCACCGGGCAACCCGAAAGGAATACGCAGACGTATTCCTTTTTTGTTGTAAGTGAGACCTTGCCGGAAGGCGAGGTCTATGCATAAAAAGCAGCGGCTGACGTCTTCCGACGTTGGCCGTTTTTTTATGTGTAAGGAACTTCTATGAATACTGTCGGCACGCCATTGTTATGGGGCGGATTCGCTGTTGTTGTCGCCATTATGCTGGCTATCGACCTGTTGTTACAGGGGCGTCGTGGGGCACATGCCATGACCATGAAACAGGCTGCGGCCTGGTCGCTGGTCTGGGTGACGCTGTCTTTACTGTTTAACGCCGCTTTCTGGTGGTATCTGGTGCAAACCGAAGGTCGCGCCGTTGCCGATCCACAGGCACTGGCCTTTCTCACCGGTTATCTGATTGAGAAATCGCTGGCGGTCGATAACGTCTTTGTCTGGCTGATGTTGTTCAGCTATTTCTCTGTCCCGGCGGCGTTACAACGGCGCGTGCTGGTGTATGGCGTACTCGGGGCGATTGTTCTGCGTACCATCATGATCTTCACTGGCAGTTGGCTGATTTCGCAGTTCGACTGGATCCTGTATATCTTCGGTGCCTTCCTGCTGTTTACCGGTGTGAAGATGGCGCTCGCCCATGAAGATGAATCAGGCATTGGCGACAAGCCGCTGGTGCGCTGGCTGCGCGGTCATTTGCGCATGACCGACACCATCGACAACGAGCATTTCTTTGTGCGTAAGAATGGTTTGTTGTATGCCACGCCGCTGATGCTGGTACTGATTCTGGTGGAGTTGAGCGACGTGATTTTCGCCGTGGATAGCATTCCGGCTATCTTCGCCGTGACCACCGATCCGTTTATTGTGCTGACCTCAAACCTGTTTGCGATCCTCGGCCTGCGTGCGATGTATTTCCTGCTGGCGGGCGTAGCAGAACGTTTCTCGATGCTCAAATATGGTCTGGCGGTGATTCTGGTGTTTATCGGTATCAAGATGCTGATTGTCGACTTCTACCATATTCCGATCGCCGTTTCGCTGGGTGTGGTGTTTGGCATTCTGGTACTGACTCTTATCGTCAATGCCTGGGTGAATTATCAGCACGATAAAAAACAACAGATGCAGTAACCAAAGCGCCGGGAAGTGCAACGCTTCCCGGCACAATTGTAATAATTTAGTTAAAAACTATGACGCGCCGCGTAATTTCCAGCATTTTACGCTTCCCCGAACGTAATCTTTCCTTATACTCACTCAGGTAAACACCTTATTACATCCAGAAAGATGCACTAACAAAGCGCACATTGGATGAGCAACATCACACCAAGGATCACAAAAATGACTACGCAACGTTCGCCGGGGCTGCTTCAGCGTTTGGCTCAGGGAAGCCTGGTAAAACAAATATTGGTCGGTCTCGTTCTCGGGATCATTCTGGCATGGGTTTCAAAACCTGCAGCTGAAGCTGTCGGTCTGTTAGGCACCTTATTCGTTGGCGCACTGAAAGCGGTTGCTCCGGTTCTTGTGCTGATGCTGGTTATGGCTTCTATTGCTAACCACCAGCACGGGCAAAAAACCAGTATTCGCCCGATTCTGTTTCTCTATCTGTTAGGTACTTTTACTGCTGCACTGACGGCGGTAGTTTTCAGCTTCGCCTTCCCTTCAACACTACAACTCACCACTGGTGCAGGCGATATCACACCGCCATCCGGCATTGTGGAAGTCATGCGCGGCCTGCTGATGAGCATGGTATCTAACCCAATTGATGCTCTGCTGAAAGGTAATTATATCGGCATTCTGGTATGGGCAATTGGCCTCGGCTTTGCACTGCGCCACGGTAACGAGACAACAAAAAACCTGATTAATGATATGTCCAGTGCCGTCACCTTTATGGTGAAACTGGTGATTCGCTTCGCTCCCATTGGTATTTTCGGCCTGGTCTCTTCCACACTGGCAACTACCGGGTTTGATGCACTGTGGGGGTACGCGCAACTGCTAATGGTGTTGGTTGGCTGTATGCTGCTGGTTGCACTGGTGATAAACCCGTTACTGGTATGGTGGAAAATTCGTCGTAATCCGTTCCCGCTGGTGCTGACCTGCCTGCGCGAAAGTGGCGTATACGCCTTCTTTACCCGCAGCTCTGCGGCCAATATTCCGGTGAATATGGCGTTATGTGAAAAACTGAATCTTGATCGCGATACCTATTCCGTTTCTATTCCACTGGGCGCCACCATCAATATGGCAGGTGCGGCAATCACCATCACCGTATTAACACTGGCAGCGGTACATACTCTGGGTGTTCCGGTGGATCTGCCGACAGCATTATTATTGAGTGTAGTGGCTTCGCTGTGTGCTTGTGGTGCTTCCGGCGTCGCGGGCGGCTCGCTGTTACTGATTCCGCTGGCCTGCAATATGTTCGGTATTCCGAACGATATTGCCATGCAAGTGGTTGCCGTTGGCTTTATTATCGGCGTATTGCAGGACTCCTGTGAAACCGCCCTGAACTCCTCCACTGACGTACTGTTCACTGCTGCGGCCTGCATGGCGGAAGACGAACGTCTGTCAAACAACGCGCTACGTAACTAAATCTTAGCCCCTTTCGTCTACAGCGGAAGGGGCTTTTTCTTGCTTGTTTTTCTCGACGATAAACGGGTCAATTCCTCTCTTCTGCATACGCCAGAAACGAATAATGTTCAGGCCGTTCATCAGCAGAAAGCTTCCTTCAATCATCGTGCCACCAATCGATCCAGCCCAAATATTGTGAGTTAACCAGCAACAGGTGGAGAACCACATCACACAGCGCATAGTCAGGCCTTTAAAGCGAAATAATGCCCAGGTACTGATGACAGTACCGACTACGGGTAGTAATTCCATTGGGTGCTGAAACTTCGCCAGACCAAAGCCACCTGTCAAAACGATAAATATCGCCATAACCCACAGACTACGCGTACGTAAAGTAATTAACGTACGAATAGCATTAAGAATAGAACTGGCTCCAGCAGGAAATACCCCCAGCAGAAAAAAATGTATGCCAATAAATACACTGTAGATGGAAAGCTGTACTTTGAAGCGACGCTCATCGCGGTTGAAGAAGGTGGTGATCCCAATCAGAAAGGCTATGACGCCAACCCCCTGGGCCAACCAGTAGACGGTCATGGAAGATCCTTGTCAGTAATGGAAAAATAAACGGCGATTCAATAAATGAAACGCCGTTTATTAAAATATATCAGGTTTATAGCGTTACGCCGCTTTTAAAAATTGCCAGTTCTCGGAAGTCATTACGCTCGTTGCAGGTTTGCTTACCGTTGGCAAACTCAACAATAGTGTCGATAAATTCTTCCAGCAACTGCGGCATCGCTTTACCGTGGATCAGCTGACCAGCGTCAAAGTCGATCCAGTGTTTTTTCTTCGCCGCCAGTTCACTGTTGGTGGCGATTTTCACCGTTGGCACAAATCCACCATACGGCGTACCACGACCAGTACTGAACAGCACCATATGGCAGCCCGCACCCGCCAGGGCGCTGGTCGCTACGGCATCGTTACCCGGCGCACTTAACAAGTTTAGCCCCGGCGTTTTCAGACGCTCGCCGTAACGCAGCACGTCAACCACTTTGCTGGAACCCGCTTTTTGTGTACAGCCGAGGGATTTGTCTTCCAGTGTGGTAATACCGCCCGCTTTGTTCCCCGGTGATGGGTTTTCGTATATCGGCTGGTCATGCGCAATAAAGTACTGCTTGAAGTCATTGACCATGGTGACCAGTTTTTCAAACGTTGCTTCGTCGCGGCAATGACTCATCAGTAACTGCTCTGCGCCAAACATCTCCGGCACTTCGGTTAGTACGGTAGTACCGCCGTTAGCAATTACGTAGTCAGAGAAACGCCCCAGCATTGGGTTAGCGGTAATACCAGAAAGACCGTCAGAACCACCACATTCCAGACCAAACTTCAGTTCGCTGAGTTTGCCCGGCTCGCGCTTGTCGTTGCGCATCACGTTATACAACTGATGCAAATGCTCGATCCCGGCTTCGATCTCATCATCCTGCTGTTGGCAAATCATGAAATGAACGCGTTCAGGATCGATATCACCCAGCGTTTCACGGAATGCGGCAACCTGGTTGTTTTCACAGCCCAGACCAATTACCAGCACCGCGCCTGCGTTCGGGTGGCGCACCATGTTTTGCAGCATGGTGCGGGTATTGATGTGATCGTCACCCAGCTGCGAGCAGCCGTAGGTGTGGCTGAAGAGGAACACGCCGTCAGTGCCTTCGGCGTTGTTGGTCTCTTTCAGAAAACGGTTCTGGATCTGTCGTGCGATGCCGTTGACACAGCCTACGGTTGGCAGGATCCACAGCTCGTTACGCACCCCGACATCGCCGTTAGCGCGACGATAGATCTGCACTTCACGATCTGCCGCTTGCGCAGGCAGATCCTGAAAATCAGGTTGATAGCGATACTGATCCAGATCGCTCAGATTCGTGCGCGTATTGTGGGCGTGAACGTGTTCCCCCGCCGCAATATCCGCCAATGCATAACCAATCGGCAGGCCATATTTAATGACGTTGGCCCCTTTTGCGATATCCGTTAACGCAAATTTATGTCCACGAGCAACATCCTGGCGCAGCGTAACAGTCTGGTTATCGACACTGACTTCTGTGCCTTCAGCCAAATCAGCTAAAGCGACCGCGACGTTATCCAGCGCATGGATCTTGATGTATTGCATATCAACCCCAGACCTTAGTTCAGTTCAATGGCGAAGTAGTCACGCGCATTGTTAAAGCAAATATTTTTCACCATCTCGCCCAGCAGGTTGATGTCCGCCGGTGCTTCGCCCGCTTCCACCCAGCGACCGATCATCTGGCACAGAATACGGCGGAAGTATTCGTGACGGGTGTATGACAGGAAGCTACGGCTGTCAGTCAGCATACCGACAAAGCGGCTCAGCAGACCGAGCTGCGCCAGTTGAGTCATCTGACGTTCCATACCGTCTTTCTGGTCGTTAAACCACCAGCCGGAACCGAACTGCATTTTGCCCGGCATACCTTCGCCCTGGAAGTTACCGATCATGGTGCCCAGCACTTCGTTATCGCGCGGGTTCAGGCAGTAGAGAATAGTTTTCGGTAGCAGGTTTTCTTCGTTCTGTTTGCTCAGCAGCTTGGACAACTCTTCCGCCATCGGACGGTCATTAATGGAGTCAAAGCCTACATCCGGCCCCAGCAGTTTGAACTGACGCAGGTTGTTATTACGCAGCGCGCCAATGTGGTACTGCTGCACCCAACCGCGACGCGCGTATTCGGCACCAAGGAACACCAGCACCGCAGTTTTGAACTGTGCCACTTCGTGCTCGCTCAGGGTTTCGCCAGCCAGACGGCGCGCCAGGATGCTGTCCAGCTCCGCTTCGTTCGCTTCTGCAAACATCACCACGTCCAGCGCGTGGTCAGACACTTTACAGCCGTGAGCGGCGAAGTGATCCAGACGTTTGGTCAGGGCAGTTTGCAGATCAGCAAAGCGGCGAATGTCCGTATCGGAAACTTCACCCAGCTTCGCCATGTAGTCATTAAAGGTCGCCTGTTCGATGTTGAAGGCTTTGTCCGGACGCCAGCTCGGCAGCACTTTAATGGTGAAAGAGCCGTCTTTGGCGATCTCTGCGTGATGCTCCAGAGAATCGATCGGATCGTCGGTGGTGCCGACCATTTTCACGTTCATCTGCTGCATGATGCCGCGCGCAGAGAAGTTATCCTGTGCCAGCAGTTCGTTACACTGATTCCAGATTTCATCAGCAGTAGAAGGAGAAAGCAGTTTACCTGTAATACCAAATGGGCGACGCAGCTCCAGGTGCGTCCAGTGGTATAACGGGTTGCCGATAGTGTGAGGAACCGTTGCCGCCCATGCGTCAAATTTCTCACGGTCAGATGCGTCGCCAGTACACAGACGCTCTGCCACACCGTTAGTACGCATTGCACGCCATTTATAGTGATCGCCTTTCAGCCAAATGTCATACAGGTTTTTGAAACGGTAGTCTTCCGCGATTTGCTGCGGTGGCAAATGGCAGTGGTAGTCAAAAATCGGCTGATCTTTGGCGTATTCATGGTACAGGCGGCGGGCAAATTCGGTATCTAACAGGAAATCTTCAGTCATAAACGGAGTCATTATCGTCTTCCTCTCACGAGTGAGTCAGCTTGCTTATATAGCGATGCTGACAAAGTTATCACACCAATTTCCATAGTCCGAAGCTATTTTCGTGAGTTAGATCAATAAACCTGAACAAAAAAATTACCCTCAAAGTAGTAAATCACGCCGCAGGCCGCGCCAGTTCTGGCATTGACGCAGCCTGACAATGTCCACACAAAGATTCACACATTTGTGATGGCACTCACCTTTTAAAGTTGTATGACAAGTTATCTTTCTGCCGTCGCGATATATACACCGACTGAATGCAAAATTGCTGATTCATTCATGAATCGAATTTCACCGGTACGGACGCCGAATTAGCACTGACACCTAAGGCAACGTTCGGGGGGTACCGGTTTTTTTTAGGTTACCCGGTTGTAACAGAATCCACTGCTTCGCGCAGGAAGATGACCGCACACATGGCGGCAATAATTCACGATGAGGTTTTACATGCGTAAAATTAAAGGGTTACGTTGGTACATGATTGCACTGGTGACGCTTGGCACCGTGCTTGGCTACCTGACGCGTAACACTGTGGCGGCAGCTGCACCAACTCTGATGGAAGAGTTAAACATCTCCACCCAACAGTATTCCTATATCATCGCAGCGTATTCTGCGGCTTATACGGTCATGCAACCTGTTGCTGGCTACGTACTGGACGTGCTTGGTACGAAGATCGGTTATGCAATGTTTGCGGTATTGTGGGCGGTTTTCTGTGGTGCCACGGCGCTGGCTGGCAGCTGGGGTGGTCTGGCAATTGCACGTGGTGCCGTTGGTGCCGCAGAAGCAGCAATGATCCCGGCGGGTCTGAAAGCCAGCTCTGAATGGTTCCCGGCAAAAGAGCGTTCTATCGCGGTCGGTTACTTTAACGTGGGATCTTCCATTGGTGCGATGATTGCTCCGCCGCTGGTCGTTTGGGCCATTGTAATGCACAGCTGGCAGATGGCGTTCATTCTCTCCGGTGCGCTGAGCTTTATCTGGGCGATGGCATGGCTGATTTTCTACAAGCATCCGCGCGACCAGAAGCATCTGACTGATGAAGAACGCGACTACATTATTAATGGTCAGGAAGCCCAGCACCAGGTGAGCACGGCGAAGAAAATGTCCGTTGGTCAGATCCTGCGTAACCGTCAGTTCTGGGGTATCGCGCTGCCGCGTTTCCTGGCAGAACCGGCCTGGGGTACTTTTAACGCGTGGATCCCGCTGTTCATGTTTAAAGTTTACGGCTTTAACCTGAAAGAGATCGCGATGTTCGCCTGGATGCCAATGCTGTTTGCTGACCTTGGCTGTATCCTCGGTGGTTACCTGCCGCCACTGTTCCAGCGTTGGTTTGGTGTGAACCTGATTGTTTCCCGTAAACTGGTTGTGACCATGGGTGCGGTACTGATGATTGGCCCGGGTATGATCGGCCTGTTCACCAACCCGTATGTAGCAATTATGCTGCTGTGTGTCGGTGGTTTTGCTCACCAGGCTCTGTCTGGCGCGCTGATTACCCTCTCTTCTGATGTATTCGGTCGTAACGAAGTGGCAACGGCAAATGGTCTGACCGGGATGTCTGCATGGCTGGCAAGTACGCTGTTTGCTCTGGTGGTTGGTGCACTGGCTGACACTATCGGCTTTAGCCCGCTGTTCGCAGTACTTGCGGTATTCGACCTACTGGGGGCACTGGTTATCTGGACGGTATTGCAGAACAAACCGGCGATTGAGGTGGCGCAGGAAACACATAACGATCCCGCACCGCAACATTAACGCCAGATGTAAGCTGTAATGACGAAGCCGCCTTTTAGAGGCGGCTTTTTATTCTGATATGTAGAGACTATCTGGCAAAAGTGGTATAACAAATGTAGTCTGCCATACCCTGCCTGGAGCGCATATGGAAATCACCGAACCACGTCGTTTGTATCAACAACTTGCTGCTGATCTGAAAGAGCGCATTGAGCAAGGCGTTTATTTGGTGGGTGATAAACTTCCCGCTGAACGCTTTATTGCTGAAGAGAAAAACGTTAGCCGCACAGTGGTGCGCGAAGCCATCATTATGCTGGAAGTGGAAGGCTACGTTGAAGTGCGTAAAGGCTCCGGCATTCATGTCGTGTCTAATCATCCTCGCCATCATCAACCAACCGATGAATCGCTTGAGTTTGCTAACTACGGCCCCTTCGAGTTACTGCAAGCCCGTCAGTTAATTGAAAGCAATATTGCTGAGTTCGCGGCGACTCAGGTGACGAAGCAAGACATCATGAAACTGATGGCGATTCAGGAGAATGCGCGTAACGAGCAATGCTTCCGTGATTCTGAGTGGGATCTCAAGTTTCATGTCCAGGTGGCATTAGCAACACAAAACTCAGCACTGGCGGCAATTGTCGAAAAAATGTGGATCCAGCGTACTCATAACCCGTACTGGAAAAAATTACACGAGCATATCGATACCCGCACCGTTGATAACTGGTGTGACGATCATGACAAGATCCTCAAGGCGCTCATCCGTAAAGATCCTAACGCCGCCAAACTGGCAATGTGGCAGCACCTTGAAAACACCAAAGTGATGTTATTTAACGAAACCAGCGATGATTTTGAGTTCAATGCTGACCGCTATCTTTTTGCGGAAAACCCAGTGGTACATCTCGATCCCGCCACCAGCACCAGCAAGTAACTACAGTGCAGTGAACAGGCGTAGCAATGCGCCTGTTGGTCTGATTCAGTAAGCGTTAAGTATAAAGTGTCAGCCTGTGTAAATCCTCTCGCCTCACTCCCTTGTGATGAGCAAAATCAGACTCCACGGACATGTAATTTCTGTAACGGACTTCCTTGACCTTTGTTACAATCAGATGCAATTCGACGCGATGATTTTGAGTGTTTACTTACTTAACCATTTAACAAGGATTAGTTCAGGCCGCTTATATGTTTCGGACCGCAAAAGACAACAATATCAATAATGTCGCGGCTAAACATTGTACAGAAACCGGCATGACGTTAACCGATTTACCAGGAATACTGAATGGAACTTTTGACTCAATTGCTGAACGCCTTGTGGGCTCAGGATTTTGAAACCCTGGCCAATCCTTCCATGATTGGCATGCTCTACTTTGTATTATTTGTTATTTTGTTCCTGGAAAATGGCCTGCTCCCCGCAGCCTTTTTACCCGGCGACAGTTTGCTTATTTTAGTTGGCGTGTTGATTGCCAAAGGCGCAATGGGCTATCCGCAAACCATTATGTTACTGACCGCCGCAGCAAGCCTTGGCTGTTGGTTGAGTTATATCCAGGGACGCTGGTTAGGGAATACCCGAACAGTGCAGAACTGGTTGTCGCATCTTCCTGCGCATTATCACCAGCGTGCGCATCATCTCTTCCATAAGCATGGGCTTTCCGCATTACTGATCGGTCGTTTTATTGCTTTTGTCCGTACGTTGCTACCCACCATCGCCGGTTTATCGGGCCTCAATAACGCACGTTTCCAGTTCTTTAACTGGATGAGTGGGCTGTTATGGGTGTTGATCCTCACGACGCTGGGTTATTTGTTAGGTAAAACGCCGGTCTTCCTGAAATATGAAGACCAGCTCATGTCATGTCTGATGCTGTTACCCGTGGTGTTGTTGCTGTTTGGGTTAGCAGGTTCTCTGGTTGTTCTATGGAAAAAGAAATACGGAAATCGGGGATAAAGGATGCAGCTACCACGCGTAACGCTTCGCCAAATGACATGGACAACCTCCGCGATTGTACTGCTTGGTATAACGCTTTTGCTCTGGTCTGCTTTTCGCCATCAGGAGTCAACATTGGCGATTCGCGCCATTAACCAGGGCACGACAATGCCAGACGGATTTTCGGTCTGGCATCATCTGGATGCCAATGGTATTCGCTTCAAAAGTATCACGCCTAAAAACGACACCCTCCTGATTACCTTCGACTCCAGCGCCCAAAGCGCCGCCGCAAAAGTAGTTTTAGACCGTACCTTCCCGCACGGTTATATCATTGCTCAGCAAGATGAAGATAATCAGGCATCTCAGTGGCTTTCACTGTTGCGAGACACGTCTCACCGCTTCGGATAACCTCCAAAAATCCGAATCATATCACCCGCTTTGGTGATTCCCCGTTTACTGACTATGATTAATAAGGCGGTTGTTAACTTAACCGCCTTATTGGTCTGGATCATCGCACCCCGTTTCCGGGGACGAAACACAATGGAAAGTTCAGGAATGAAATACCGTATTGCTTTAGTTTTATCCCTTTTCACACTCAGTGCAGGCAGCTATGCCAACACGCTGTGCCAGCAAAAAGAGCAGGATATCCAAAAGGAAATCAGCTACGCCGAGAAGCACAATAATCAGAACCGCATTAATGGTCTGAAAAGAGCGCTCAGTGAAGTGCGGGCAAATTGTACAGACAGCAAACTGCGTGCAGACCATCAGGAAAAAATTGCTGAGCAGAAAGAAGAGATCACCGAACGCCAGCGTGATCTGCGTGAGGCAAAACAAAAAGGCGATGCGGATAAAATTAAGAAACGCGAGCATAAACTTGCCGAAGCGGAAAAAGAGCTGAAGGAACTGGAAGCGCGTAGCTACTGATTATCAACCATCACTACATACTCACCTGGAGAATACTATGTCGAAAGAACACACTACGGAACATCTGCGTGCTGAGTTGAAATCCCTGGCCGATACGCTGGAAGAGGTGCTTAGCTCCTCTGGCGAGAAGTCGAAAGAAGAGTTGAGTAAGATTCGTAGCAAAGCTGAACAGGCACTAAAAGAGAGCCGTTATCGCCTGGGCGAAACTGGCGATGCCATTGCTAAACAGACCCGGGAAGCGGCAGCGCGAGCGGACGAATATGTCCGTGAAAATCCATGGACTGGCGTAGGTATTGGCGCGGCCGTAGGCCTTGTGCTGGGCGTTCTACTGTCGCGTCGTTAATTATGGCGGACACTCAACACGCACAAGGACCCGGTAAAAGCGTTCTGGGTATCGGGCAGCGAATTGTCACGATTATCGTTGAGATGGTTGAAACACGACTGCGCCTGGCAGTGGTGGAACTGGAAGAAGAAAAAGCAAATCTCTTTCAGTTGTTATTGATGCTTGGCCTCACGATGCTTTTCGCTGCATTTGGACTCATGAGCCTGATGGTGCTGATCATCTGGGCAGTTGATCCGCAATATCGTCTGAATGCGATGATCGCGACCACAGTCGTGCTACTGGTTCTGGCATTGATTGGCGGCATATGGACGTTACGCAAAGCGCGTAAGTCTACTTTATTACGCCATACCCGGCATGAACTGGCGAACGACAGGCAACTTCTTGAGGAGGATAGCCGTGAGCGGTAAAGCCGAACGAGAAAAACGTAAGGCGCAACTGCTTAGCCAGATCCAACAACAACGGCTGGATCTTTCAGCCAGTCGCAGAGACTGGCTGGAGGCCACAGGCGCATATGATCGCCGCTGGAATATGCTGTTGAGTCTGCGCTCCTGGGCACTGGTGGGCAGCAGTGTGATGGCAATCTGGACTATTCGTCATCCGAACATGCTTGTACGCTGGGCCAGACGCGGTTTTGGTGCATGGAGTGCATGGCGACTGGTGAAAAGTACGCTCAGGCAACAGCAGCTGCACGGTTAATCTCTTCCAGGGCCGGATATCTTCCGGCCTTATTACTCAAAAAATTTGAAAATTTTTGACAGTTTTCCTTGCTAACAATAGTTATCCACCAAGTTTATGATTCTCTCCATCGAAAGCAATGACGTGAATACCGCGTCATTGCTGAAAAAAACAAGCATTAGCCTGACAGGCATCCTGGAGAGAAAGATGAAAAAATTAGAAGATGTTGGTGTATTGGTAGCGCGTATTTTAATGCCAATTTTATTTATTTCGGCTGGTTGGGGGAAAATCAGCGCTTATGCAGGAACCCAGCAGTACATGGAAGCAATGGGCGTTCCGGGCTTTATGTTGCCGCTAGTTATTTTGCTTGAATTTGGTGGTGGTCTGGCGATTCTGTTTGGTTTCCTGACACGTACCACAGCGCTTTTTACTGCGGGCTTTACCCTGCTAACTGCGTTTTTGTTCCATAGCAATTTTGCTGAAGGTATGAACTCACTAATGTTTATGAAAAACCTGACCATTGCAGGCGGTTTTCTGCTGTTGGGTATCACAGGTCCAGGCGCATATAGCATCGACCGTCTGCTGAATAAAAAATGGTAAGCAGACGCTATACTTACTACTAAAAACGAGGGGGAAAACTCCTCGTTTTTGCTATCTGGAGGAGAAAAAATGGGGCAATTGATTAACGGCGTCTGGCACGACACCTGGTATGATACCAAATCCACCGGGGGTAAATTTCAACGTTCGGTATCGGCCTTTCGTAACTGGCTCACCGCCGATGGCACGCCTGGTCCTTCCGGTAAAGGCGGATTTGCCGCTGAAAAAGATCGCTATCACCTGTATGTTTCGCTGGCCTGCCCGTGGGCGCACCGCACACTGATCATGCGTAAACTCAAAGGACTGGAACCGTTTATTTCCGTTTCCGTAGTGAATCCGTTGATGCAGGAAAACGGTTGGACCTTTGATGACAACTTCCCTGGCGCAACAGGCGATACACTCTACCAGCACGAATTTCTCTATCAGCTTTACCTTCATGCTGATCCTCATTACAGCGGTCGCGTCACCGTGCCTGTGTTGTGGGATAAAAAAAATCACACCATCGTCAGCAATGAATCGGCGGAAATCATCCGTATGTTCAATACTGCCTTTGATGCGTTGGGCGCTAAGGCCGGTGACTATTATCCCCCTGCATTGCAAAGCAAAATCGACGAACTTAATGACTGGATTTATGACACTGTTAATAACGGCGTCTACAAAGCAGGTTTCGCGACCAGTCAGCAAGCCTATGATGAAGCGGTTGAGAACGTCTTTAAATCTCTGACTCGCCTGGAACAAATCCTTGGCCAGCAGCGTTATCTGACCGGAAATCAATTAACTGAAGCGGACATTCGTTTGTGGACCACGCTGATACGTTTTGATCCGGTATATGTCACGCATTTTAAATGCGATAAGCATCGCATCAGCGATTACCTTAATCTTTATGGTTTCCTGCGCGATATCTACCAGATACCCGGCATCGCTGAAACCGTAAACTTTGCGCATATTCGTAACCACTATTTCCGCAGCCATAAGACCATTAACCCAACGGGAATTATCTCCATTGGCCCCTGGCAAGACCTCGATGAACCTCACGGCCGCGACGAACGTTTTGGTTAGTTTACTGGCACCAGGAATGGTGCCTTTTTTATTGAACTGATAAATATTTACCACAATTTCATTCACGCCTATTATTAATTTGATTACTTTAAAAACAAGTGATTGAACTCAATCGAGGCGAAAATGGATTGGTATTTAAAAGTCATCAAAAACTACATTGGATTTAAAGGGCGCGCCCGGCGTAAAGAGTACTGGATGTTTATTCTGGTCAACATCATCTTTACTTTTGTGCTGGGGGTGTTGGATAAAATGTTAGGCTGGCAGCGAGCTGGTGGAGAGGGGATACTGACCACCATTTACGGAATTCTGGTCTTCTTACCCTGGTGGGCAGTGCAATTTCGCCGTCTTCACGATACCGATCGTTCAGCATGGTGGGCGTTGTTATTTTTAATTCCGTTCATCGGCTGGCTGATCATTATCATCTTTAATTGCCAGGCGGGTACACCTGGTGATAACCGTTTCGGACCAGATCCAAAACTGGAACAGGAATAATTAGCAAGCACCTTGCAAAAGGTGCTTGTTCGGTTATTTTGACGCAAACAGTTTAGGAATTTCCCGTAGACACCAGGATTTCGCCTCCCCCATGCTATCACGACGCCACGCCATAATAATGTCGATCTCGCTGGTCGATTCCGGGCTGACGACACGCAATCGCCCTTCAGCAATATCTTTTTCCACCAGAGGATAAGGCATAGTGGCAACACCCAGCCCCGCCAATAATGCCTGCCGTTTATCCTCAATAGTACTGACCGTTAAACGCGGCTGTTTGTCGAGCAGCTGCACCGTTAATACCGGTCGTTCTCTGGCGGTGTCTGCAACGGCGATGCCACGGTATTTCACTCGTGTCACTTCTGACAACGGCTCTGGCTCCTGGTGAATCGGATGATTCGGTGCAGCAACATAAACGTTCAATAAGGTATACAACTTGCGGGAGTTAATTTCTGACGACGAACGAAAATGCATATCCGGGGCAATGACAATATCTGCTCGCCCCTGCTCCAGCCGTTCCCATGCGCCTGCCAGTACTTCCGTCATTACCGCCAGTTGGGTATTCGCTTTTGCTGCCAGTTTATCGATGAGTGGAAAAAATGCTGCGGTTGGCACCAACGCTTCAGTAACAATGGTTAAATGGGTTTCCCAGCCCCGCGCCAGCGCCTCGGCGTCCGTGGTCAGTTTATCAGCAGCCTCCAGCAGCACTCGTCCGCGCTCAAGTAACATCCGCCCCACGTTAGTGAATTTTGTGCGATGTCCTGAACGGTCAAACAGTACCACATCCAGTTCTTCTTCCAGTTTTTGCATAGTGTAACTGAGCGCAGAAGGTACTCGCCCCAGCTCATCTGCCGCCGCCGCAAAACTACCGCGCCTGTCAATTGCGTCCATCACGCGTAATGCCTCAAGCGTCAACGCTCTTTCTTTGGCCATCTCGTTCTCATTCAGTAAATTTGAACATACCGGGCAGAATATCTGGCTAACAATGCAGCGTCCAGTCTCTTACCATAAAAGCAGGTAAAAAGAGGTTCACTATTATGATTATTACCCGAACAGCCAAACAGTGCGGTAAAGCCGACTACGGATGGTTGCAGGCACGTTACACCTTTTCCTTTGGACACTATTTCGATCCGAAACTTCTCGGCTATGCCTCTTTGCGCGTGCTCAACCAGGAAGTGCTGGCAGCTGGCGCATCCTTCCAGCCACGCACTTACCCGAAAGTAGATATTCTCAATCTGATTCTTGACGGTGAGGCGGAATACCGCGACAGCGAAGGTCATCATATTCTGGCTAAAGCGGGAGAAGCTGTGCTTCTGGCCACTCAGCCGGGTATTAGTTATAGCGAGGCAAATATCAGTAAGGATAAGCCGCTAACCCGGATGCAACTTTGGCTGGATGCCTGCCCTGAGCGCGAAAATCCGCTGATTCAGAAAATGGAGTTGCGTAACGTTAACGAGCAGCTTTTGGCGTCACCTGATGGTGAACATGGCAGTTTGCAGTTAAGACAGCAGGTGTGGCTACACCATATTCAACTGGAGCAAGGGGAAAGTGTTAACGTTCACTTGCATGGCCCACGTGCTTATTTGCAATCGATTCACGGTACGTTTCACGCAACGGCACCCAGTACGGATAACGTGGCATTAACCTGTGGTGATGGTGCATTTATTCAGGAAGAGAGTAATTTGACGTTAACTGCCGATACGCCACTTCGGGCTTTGTTGATTGATTTGCCAGTGTGATGTCATCACTTAGATAGTGTTGATATTGCTTTATGCTGGATGCAGGTGAACGCCTTATTCCGCCTATAAAAGCATGGAAATTCATTATATTGCAGATATTATGCAAGTCTGATAAGTGCAGCGCAGCAGGCAGTATTCAAAAGCAAAAACCCGCCGAAGCGGGTTTTTACATAAATCAGGTGAAGCTGACCGATAAGCCGGGTTCTGTCGTGGACAGTCATTCATCTAGGCCAGCAATCACTCACTGGCTCAAGCAGCCTACCCGGGTTCAGTACGGGCCGTACCTTGTGAACCCCTATTTGGCCTTGCTCCGGGTGGAGTTTACCGTGCCACGGACTGTTACCAGCCGCGCGGTGCGCTCTTACCGCACCCTTTCACCCTTACCTGATCCCACTTGCGTGGGCCATCGGCGGTTTGCTCTCTGTTGCACTGGTCGTGGGTTTCCCCCCCAGGCGTTACCTGGCACCCTGCCCTATGGAGCCCGGACTTTCCTCCCCTCCGCCCGTCTCCCCCGAAGAGGACGACGACGAAGCGGCGACTGTCTGGTCAGCTTCGGCGCGCAGTATAGAAGGTTCGTGCGCCTTTGTCACCCCGCGTTACGCATTCCTGTTGCCAACGTGACGGCAATATTGCACAAAGTCCGGTAAATATGTTACCACCCAATGCCGATGGCGTTTTACTTAGCCGCTTTTGCGAGCCGCCAGGCGTAACATCATTAGCGAGCCACTTCCACTTTCGCCATTTTTTCGTAATAGCAGGCCAGAGCACTGTGATCCGCAGTTCCAAGACCATCTGCGCGCAGCGCTTGCATCATTTCCATCACCGCTGCCGTTAATGGCAGCTGTGCCCCCACACCATGAGAAGTATCCAGAGCATTCGCCAGATCTTTAATGTGCAGATCAATACGGAAACCTGGCTTGAAGTTGCGATCCATGACCATTGGCGCTTTCGCATCCAGTACGGTGCTACCTGCCAGACCACCCCGGATTGCCTGATAGACCAAATCAGGATTAACACCCGCTTTGGTCGCCAGTGTTAATGCTTCTGACATCGCGGCAATGTTCAGTGCCACAATCACCTGATTTGCCAGTTTGGTGACATTACCCGCGCCGATTTCCCCGGTATGCACCACAGATCCCGCCATCGCTTTCATCAGATCGTAATATTTATCGAAAATCGCCTTGTCGCCCCCCACCATCACCGAAAGCGTTCCGTCGATGGCTTTTGGTTCTCCGCCACTAACCGGCGCATCCAGCATTTCGATACCTTTCGCTTTAAGTGCTTCGCTAATTTCACGGCTTGCCAGCGGTGCAATAGAACTCATATCGATCAGGACTGTACCCGGTTTTGCACCTTCAATTATGCCGCCTTCCCCGAGCGCAACTTCTTTCACATGTGGGGAGTTAGGCAGCATGGTAATAATCACATCACACTGTTCAGCGATTGCTTTGGCAGTAGCCGCCGTTTCTGCTCCAGCTTCTATAACTTCGGCAATGGCTTGCGGGTTACGATCAGCAACCACCAGTGAGTAACCTGCTTTAATGAGGTTTTTACTCATTGGTTTACCCATAATCCCAAGGCCAATAAAACCAACTTTCATCGTCATATCGTTTTCTCTCTTCACTCGTGGTTATTTTTTAAAGGAATCAGCCAAACGTTGAGTACCCGTGCGGAAAACCCCAAGGTCGCTACCTACAGCAACAAATGTAGCTCCCCATTCCAGGTAGCGACGGGCATCCGCTTCCACTGGAGCAAGGATGCCGCTCGGCTTGCCGTTCGCTTTAGCTCTGGCAAAAATGTGTTGAATCGCTTTCTGTACCTGTGGATGTGAGGCGTTCCCCAAATGGCCTAACGCCGCCGCCAGATCACTCGGCCCGACAAAAATGCCATCGACGCCTTCGGTAGCTGCAATGGCATCGACGTTATCAACCCCCAACTGGCTTTCAATTTGCACCAGAATGGTGATGTTTTTGTTTGACTGAACGAAGTAGTCCGGCACGGTGCCAAACATATTGGCGCGATGAGAAACAGAGACGCCGCGAATACCTTCTGGTGGATAGCGCGTTGCTGCCACAGCATTAATGGCCTGTTCTTTCGTTTCCACAAATGGAATCAGGAAGTTATAAAATCCAATATCCAGCATCCGTTTGATGATCACAGGTTCATTCGTGGGTACACGTACCACAGGAGCACTGATACTTCCTTTTAGTGCCATCAGTTGTGGGATAAGTGTTGTGACATCATTTGGCGCATGTTCGCCATCCAGTACCAACCAGTCGAAACCTGCAAGCCCCAGCACTTCCGTGCTGATGGGATTTGCCAGTGCAGACCAGCAACCTATCTGTACCTGATGAGCAGCCAGTGCGGCCTTGAATTTGTTTGGAAAAACCTCGTTATTCATCGCTTTTACCTTTGCTTATTTCTGCAATTCCATATAGTTGATGTCGCCAACCACCATCCCGGTTCAATTATTAAAATAGGTTCAAAATAAAAACAGTGAGTATCCTTTTATATATTTAACGAGAATAAATCGCCCCTCCACTTAAATATTTTCTTGATAATTAAACTTTTGCCAATGCATAATAATTATAATTACGTTAATTAGTATAATCAGTCGATAAACAACAGGCATTGTGCAATTGCTCATTATCCACGCCAATATATCCATATTTTTTTGAGCATATGCCCGGTGGCCTGCGCGCTAATGCACATATTTATGTATTGCCCGTCACGCCGGGCCTGTCAGCACATTAATCAGTGATTTTGATCACAAACTGATAGGTAATCTCCTGCCATTCTTATTTCAATATAACGAGTATATATTGCCCATCCATCAGCATAAACCAAATACCAGTTAGAGATAACAAGACAATGGTCAACATCACAATAAAAAATGAATCACCAACGGCCTTTTATATTAAAGTGCATGACACAGATAATGTAGCAATTATTGTTAATGACAATGGTCTGAAAGCAGGAACATGTTTCCCGGACGGACTGGAATTAATTGAACATATTCCTCAGGGGCATAAAGTCGCATTAGTAGATATACCTGCTGATGGCGAAATTATTCGTTATGGTGAAGTAATTGGTTATGCCGCACGCGCAATCCTGCGTGGGAGCTGGATAGATGAATCTATGGTTGTACTGCCGGAAGCGCCGCCGTTACACACGCTGCCACTGGCAACTAAAGTGCCGGAACCCTTACCGCCGCTGGAAGGATACACCTTTGAGGGCTATCGCAATGCCGATGGCAGCGTGGGCACCAAAAACCTGCTCGGCATCACCACCAGCGTTCATTGTGTGGCGGGCGTGGTTGATTACGTAGTGAAAATCATTGAGCGCGATCTGCTGCCAAAATACCCGAACGTCGATGGCGTAGTGGGGCTGAATCACTTGTACGGTTGTGGCGTGGCGATTAACGCTCCGGCGGCTGTAGTGCCAATACGTACCATTCACAATATTTCGCTGAACCCTAACTTTGGCGGCGAGGTGATGGTGATTGGCCTGGGCTGTGAAAAGTTACAGCCTGAACGTTTACTGATTGGAACGGATGATGTACAAGGCATTCCTCTGGAGAATGCCAGCATTGTCAGCTTGCAGGATGAAAAGCATGTCGGTTTTCAGTCCATGGTCGAGGATATTTTGCAGGTCGCCGAACGCCATCTGCAAAAACTGAATCAACGTCAGCGGGAGACTTGCCCGGCTTCGGAACTGGTGGTTGGGATGCAATGCGGTGGTAGCGATGCGTTTTCTGGTGTAACGGCAAATCCGGCCGTGGGTTATGCATCTGATCTACTGGTGCGCTGCGGTGCAACGGTGATGTTCTCGGAAGTAACGGAAGTGCGTGACGCGATCCATCTGCTGACGCCGCGCGCAGTGAACGAAGAGGTCGGCAAACGTCTGCTGGAAGAGATGGAGTGGTACGATAACTATCTCAATATGGGAAAAACCGACCGCAGCGCCAACCCTTCTCCGGGCAACAAGAAAGGCGGTCTGGCAAACGTAGTGGAGAAGGCACTCGGCTCCATTGCTAAATCGGGTAAAAGTGCAATTGTTGAAGTGCTGTCGCCCGGTCAACGCCCGACTAAACGCGGATTAATTTACGCCGCGACGCCAGCCAGCGATTTTGTCTGTGGCACACAACAGGTGGCTTCAGGGATTACCGTGCAAGTGTTTACGACCGGTCGCGGTACGCCGTATGGCCTGATGGCAGTACCCGTCATTAAAATGGCGACCCGCACCGAACTGGCAAACCGTTGGTTTGACTTAATGGATATCAACGCAGGCACCATCGCCACCGGCGAAGAAACCATTGAAGAGGTGGGCTGGAAGTTGTTCCACTTTATTCTCGACGTCGCCAGCGGGAAGAAGAAAACCTTCTCAGATCAATGGGGATTGCATAACCAACTGGCAGTGTTTAACCCGGCACCTGTGACCTGATCTTTTCTGGAAAGCGCCTCGCAAAACATGGCCTTAGTGCCATGTTTTTATTGTTTAAAGTCCCCACATCCATTAATAATGCATTTGCATTACCGTAGTTCAAGCTTATAATTTGAGCAGAAAACAGGCTGTAAAAGGACAGTGAATAATGCCCGCTAATGCTCGCTCTAACGCTGTACTGACCACTGAATCAAAGGTCACGATACGCGGACAAACAACTATCCCCGCGCCAGTGCGTGAGGCCTTAAAACTGAAGCCAGGCCTGGACAGCATTCATTACGAAATTCTGCCTGGTGGGCAAGTATTTATGTGCCGATTGGGAGATGAACAGGAGGATCCTACTATGAATGCATTTTTGCGTTTTCTGGATGCAGATATCCAGAACAACCCGCAAAAAACTCGTCCATTCGACATTCAACAAGGAAAGAAACTTGTCGCTGGCATGGACGTCAACATTGATGATGAGATTGGCGACGACGAATAATGGATTTTCCACAAAGGGTTAATGGTTGGGCGCTATATACTCATCCCTGTTTTCAGGAAACCTACGACGCTTT
The DNA here is from genome assembly GCF_000026225.1 of Escherichia fergusonii ATCC 35469. Taxonomy (NCBI): domain Bacteria; kingdom Pseudomonadati; phylum Pseudomonadota; class Gammaproteobacteria; order Enterobacterales; family Enterobacteriaceae; genus Escherichia; species Escherichia fergusonii. The sequence goes on along the minus strand of NC_011740.1, from coordinate 4,472,288 downwards.
AGTTGCCGAAGTCGAGACATTAAAGGGAAAAGATCCTGAAAATTATCAGAGAAAAGCCGCCACAAAGTTATTGGCGGTAGTCCATAAAGTGATTGAGGAGCATATCACGGTCAATCCATCATCACCGGCATTCCGTCATGGCAAGTCGTTAGGCTCTGGGAAAAATAAAGACTGGTCACGGGTAAAATTTGGTGCTGGTCGTTATCGTCTCTTCTTTCGTTACAGCGAAAAAGAGAAAGTCATCATTCTGGGATGGATGAACGATGAAAACACTCTGCGCACCTACGGTAAAAAAACAGATGCCTATACCGTATTCAGCAAAATGTTAAAAAGAGGACATCCTCCTGCCGACTGGGAAACCCTCACCCGAGAGACAGAAGAAGCCCATTGATAATATTCACAATGCCCGCCGAACGCATTCGTGTTGACCAGCGGGCACCCTTTCTCACTCCCCGACCAGAATCACTTCAACCCCAGCCTTTCGCAGGCCTTCCAGACTATCCGCAGGAATGCCTTCATCAACAATGATCATGTCGATACGTTGAGTATCAATGATCTTATGTAAACTGGAACGGTTGAACTTACTGGAATCGGTGACCACGATGATCCGTTCCGCAACTTCGCACATCCGGCGATTTAAACGAGCTTCATCTTCATTATGCGTGCTGACGCCGCGCTCCAGATCAATAGCATCTACCCCGAGAAACAGCATGTCGAAGTGGTAATTTTGCAGCGATTGTTCAGCCTGATCGCCATAAAAAGATTGTGACTGACGCCGCAGATGCCCGCCGGTCATCAGCAGCTCAACGCCTTCCGCTTCCAGCAAGGCATTGGCCACGTTCATACCGTTGGTCATTGCAATCACGTCGGTATGCTTGCGCATCAGACGGGCAATCTCAAAGGTGGTGGTCCCGGAGTCGAGGATCACGCGATGACCCGGCTGAATCAGCTCAACGGCAGCTTTCGCAACGCTGCGTTTCATCGCCGTGTTGAGCGCACTTTTATCTTCCACCGATGGTTCGACTGATGGCGTCGTGCTATCGCAGATCAATGCGCCACCATAGGCACGCACAGCGATCCCCTGTTTTTCAAGAAACGCCAGATCGTTGCGGATAGTCACAGTAGATACGCCATACAATGCCGATAGATCATTAACTTGCACACTTCCTTGCTGGCGCAGGCGTTGAATGATCTGCTCTCGTCGCTCACTGGTGCCTGTCACTCGCTTCTCGCCTGAAGCGTCGGTATTACTCATAGTAAGTCCTTTCGTAAAACTTTCGTTTCATTTCGTTTTGCCTATTAACGCCTTTCTATTAAGTAAATGCAAGCCCACATTGCCCCTGCCGCAAGCTACCCTCGTTTCAGATACTTTCATTATGTTTCTTTTGTGAATCAGATCAGAAAACTATTATCTTTCGTTTTATTTTTATCTCACCATGACGCAGTATCAATTGAAACAAAACGAAAGATTAAAGTTGCAGTAATCTGAACTGGAGAGGAAAGTGAAACATCTGACAGAAATGGTGAGACGGCACAAAGAGGGCAAAACAAATGGGATTTATGCCGTTTGTTCCGCGCACCCGCTGGTGCTGGAAGCCGCAATCCGCTACGCCTGCGCTAACCAAACGCCATTACTGATTGAAGCAACATCCAATCAGGTGGACCAGTTCGGCGGTTATACCGGAATGACGCCCGCCGATTTTCGCGGCTTTGTTTGCCAGCTTGCTGAGTCGCTGAATTTCCCACAGGACGCGTTGATTTTGGGTGGCGACCATCTGGGGCCAAACCGCTGGCAGAATCTGCCTGCCGCTCAGGCAATGGCCAATGCCGATGATTTGATTAAAAGCTACGTGGCGGCAGGATTCAAAAAAATTCACCTTGATTGCAGCATGTCCTGTCAGGACGATCCGGTTCCCTTAACCGATGACATCGTGGCTGAACGCGCCGCCCGACTGGCTAAAGTCGCGGAAGAAACCTGCCGTGAACACTTTGGCGAAGCCGATCTGGTGTATGTCATTGGTACCGAAGTGCCGGTACCTGGCGGCGCGCATGAAACCTTAAGCGAGCTGGCGGTCACTACGCCGGATGCCGCCCGCGCCACGCTGGAAGCCCATCGTCACGCCTTTGAAAAGCAGGGGCTGAGTGCCATCTGGCCACGCATCATTGCTCTGGTGGTTCAACCCGGCGTCGAATTCGATCACACCAACGTTATTGATTATCAGCCCGTCAAAGCGACCGCCTTAAGCCAGATGGTCGAAAACTACGAAACGCTGATTTTCGAAGCGCACTCTACCGATTATCAAACGCCACAATCGCTGCGCCAGCTGGTGATTGACCACTTTGCCATTCTGAAAGTTGGCCCAGCGCTGACCTTCGCCCTGCGTGAAGCTCTGTTTTCACTGGCAGCGATTGAAGAAGAACTGGTGCCAGCGAAAGCCTGTTCCGGTCTGCGTCAGGTACTGGAAAACGTGATGCTCGACCGCCCGGAATACTGGCAAAGCCACTACCACGGTGACGGCAACGCACGTCGTCTGGCACGTGGTTATAGCTACTCGGATCGCGTGCGCTACTACTGGCCGGACAGCCAGATTGATGACGCTTTCGCCCATCTGGTTCGTAATCTGGCGGATTCACCGATTCCGCTACCGCTCATCAGTCAGTATCTGCCGCTGCAGTACGTGAAAGTTCGCTCCGGCGAGCTGCAGCCAACGCCACGGGAACTCATTATCAACCATATTCAGGACATCCTGGCGCAGTACCGCACAGCCTGTGAAGGCCAATAAGCAAAACAAAGAGGAGCACGCTATGCCAAATATTGTTTTAAGCCGGATTGATGAACGCTTGATTCACGGTCAGGTCGGCGTTCAGTGGGTCGGATTTGCGGGGGCAAATCTGGTGCTGGTAGCCAATGATGAGGTTGCCGAAGATCCGGTACAACAAAACCTGATGGAAATGGTGCTGGCAGAAGGGATCGCCGTACGTTTCTGGACGCTGCAAAAAGTTATCGACAACATTCATCGCGCCGCCGATCGACAGAAAATCCTGCTGGTTTGTAAAACACCTGCCGATTTCCTGACGCTGGTGAAAGGTGGCGTTCCGGTGAATCGCATTAACGTTGGCAATATGCACTACGCCAATGGCAAGCAACAAATCGCCAAAACGGTTTCTGTGGATGCGGGCGATATCGCAGCATTTAACGACCTGAAAGCCGCTGGGGTGGAATGCTTCGTTCAGGGCGTCCCGACAGAGCCTGCTGTGGACCTCTTTAAATTACTTTGAGGGATTCATCATGGAAATCAGTCTGTTGCAGGCATTTGCGTTGGGCATTATCGCCTTTATCGCTGGCCTGGATATGTTTAACGGCTTGACCCATATGCACCGCCCGGTGGTCCTCGGCCCGTTAGTTGGGTTGGTGCTTGGCGATCTGCATACCGGTATTTTAACCGGCGGTACGCTGGAACTGGTGTGGATGGGGCTGGCACCACTGGCGGGCGCACAGCCGCCTAACGTGATTATCGGAACTATCGTCGGCACGGCGTTTGCCATTACTACTGGCGTGAAACCGGATGTCGCGGTCGGTGTCGCCGTACCTTTCGCTGTCGCAGTACAGATGGGGATTACCTTCCTGTTCTCGGTGATGTCTGGCGTGATGTCCCGCTGCGACCGGATGGCGGAGAACGCCGATACTCGCGGCATTGAACGCGTGAACTATCTGGCATTGCTGGCACTCGGCACGTTCTATTTTCTCTGCGCTTTCCTGCCTATCTACTTCGGCGCGGAACATGCAAAAACCATCATTGATGTCCTGCCACAACGGTTAATCGACGGCCTTGGCGTCGCGGGCGGCATCATGCCAGCAATCGGTTTTGCCGTGCTGCTGAAAATCATGATGAAAAACGTCTATATCCCCTACTTCATCCTGGGCTTCGTTGCCGCCGCCTGGCTCAAGTTACCGGTGCTGGCTATTGCTGCCGCCGCGCTGGCGATGGCGCTGATCGACCTGCTGCGTAAATCTCCTGAACCGACTCAACCTGCGGCACAGAAAGAGGAATTTGAAGATGGCATCTAATCAAACTACCCTGCCGAACGTCAGTGAAAACGAAGAAACACTGCTGACAGGCGTCAATGAAAACGTGTATGAAGATCAGAGCATTGGCGCAGAGCTGACGAAAAAAGATATCAACCGCGTCGCCTGGCGTTCCATGCTGTTACAAGCGTCTTTTAACTACGAACGTATGCAGGCTTCCGGCTGGTTGTACGGTCTGCTGCCTGCTCTGAAAAAGATCCACACTAATAAACGCGACCTGGCGCGCGCCATGAAGGGGCATATGGGTTTCTTCAATACCCATCCGTTTCTGGTGACGTTTGTTATCGGCATTATCCTTGCGATGGAGCGTTCTAAGCAGGACGTTAACAGTATTCAGAGCACCAAAATTGCCGTCGGTGCGCCGCTCGGCGGGATTGGCGATGCGATGTTCTGGCTAACGCTACTGCCGATTTGTGGCGGGATAGGCGCAAGCCTCGCGCTACAAGGTTCTATTCTTGGCGCAGTCGTGTTTATTGTGCTGTTTAACGTGGTACACCTGGGGCTGCGTTTTGGTCTGGCGCATTATGCTTACCGCATGGGCGTGGCGGCGATCCCACTCATTAAAGCGAATACCAAAAAAGTCGGCCATGCAGCGTCTATCGTTGGGATGACGGTGATCGGCGCGCTGGTGGCAACCTATGTTCGTTTAAGCACCACGCTGGAAATCACGGCGGGCGATGCAGTGGTTAAGTTACAAGCTGATGTTATCGACAAACTGATGCCTGCCTTCTTACCGCTGGTCTACACCCTGACCATGTTCTGGCTGGTACGCCGCGGCTGGAGTCCGCTGCGCCTGATTGCGGTTACCGTGGTTCTTGGCATCGTCGGTAAATTCTGTCATTTCCTTTAAATACAATGAGGTATTAGATGTTAAGTATTATTTTGACAGGGCATGGCGGATTTGCCAGCGGCATGGAAAAAGCAATGAAGCAAATCCTCGGCGAGCAGTCGCAGTTTATCGCCATCGATTTTCCGGAAACCTCAAGCACCGCGCTGCTTACATCGCAGCTTGAAGAGGCCATCGCCCAACTGGATTGTGAAGACGGCATTGTTTTTCTGACAGATTTGCTGGGCGGCACACCGTTTCGCGTGGCTTCAACGCTGGCGATGCAAAAAACGGGCTATGAAGTGATCACCGGCACCAATTTGCAACTGTTGCTGGAAATGGTGCTGGAGCGCGAAGGGTTAAGCGGTGAAGAATTCCGTGTACAGGCGCTGGAGTGTGGACACCGTGGGCTGACCAGTCTGGTGGATGAATTAGGCCGCTGCCATGAAGAATGTCCGGTCGAGGAAGGAATATGACACACGTTCTGCGCGCCAGAAGACTGCTGACTGAGGAGGGCTGGCTTGATGATCATCAGTTGCATATTGCTGACGGTGTAATTGCAGCAATCGAACCGATTCCAGTGGGCGTGGCTGAACGCGATGCGGAACTGCTCTGCCCCGCTTATATCGATACCCATGTACACGGTGGTGCGGGCGTTGATGTTATGGATGACGCGCCGGATGTGCTCGACAAGCTGGCAATGCACAAGGCACGGGAAGGTGTCGGCAGTTGGTTGCCGACTACCGTAACCGCGCCGCTTAATACCATTCATGCGGCGCTGGAACGTATTGCTCTACGCTGCCAGCGCGGCGGGCCTGGTGCGCAAGTGCTGGGGAGTTATCTCGAAGGGCCGTACTTCACGCCGCAGAATAAAGGCGCACATCCGCCGGAGCTGTTTCGCGAGCTGGAAATTGCCGAGCTGGATCAATTGATTGCTGTTTCACGGCATACCTTGCGCGTGGTGGCGCTGGCACCGGAAAAAGAAGGGGCATTGCAGGCCATTCGTCATCTTAAACAGCAGAACGTGCGGGTAATGCTGGGACATAGCGCAGCAACCTGGCAACAAACCCGCGCCGCATTTGATGTTGGTGCCGACGGCCTGGTGCATTGCTATAACGGGATGACAGGATTACATCACCGCGAACCGGGAATGGTTGGCGCGGGTTTAACGGACAAGCGCGCCTGGCTGGAACTGATAGCCGATGGTCATCATGTACATCCGGCGGCGATGTCGCTGTGTTGTTGCTGTGCGAAAGAAAGGATAGTTCTGATCACAGACGCGATGCAGGCAGCCGGGATGCCGGATGGTCAATATACGTTATGTGGTGAAGAGGTGCAGATGCACGGCGGCGTTGTCCGTACCGTGTCTGGTGGACTGGCGGGCAGTACGCTGTCTGTTGATGCGGCTGTTCGCAATATGGTCGAGCTGACGGGCGTAACGCCTGCGGAAGCCATCCATATGGCGTCGCTGCATCCGGCGCGAATGCTGGGTGTTGATGGTGTTCTGGGATCACTTAAACCGGGCAAACGCGCCAGCGTCGTTGCGCTGAATAGCGGACTGCATGTGCAACAAATCTGGATTCAGGGTCAATTAGCTTCGTTTTGATGGTTTGCTCCTTTATTGGGCCTTCACTTCCCCCGTAAGGCCTTTCTTTTTCTTTCTTTTTAGGCTGAGCAGAGGTGTCGGATGCGACGCTGACGCGTCTTATCCGACCTACGGTACGCCGCTTCCAGCAATCGGTACACATAGCGACGTTATCACGCAATCCTTTAATCTTCCCTTGTCTTTTCTTTCAATGATCACAAATTTCGTTTTATTTCTTTTTTCTCCATTGAACTTTCAGTTTCTTTTCTATAGATTTTAATCAACGAAAGACATCACCAAGTGAAATGAAACGAAAGGCAAGCGAAAGCGACAACGCCCGACGTCAAGTTCATCAGACTAAGGATTGAGTTATGCCAGAAAATTACACCCCTGCTGCCGCTGCAACCGGTACATGGACTGAAGAAGAGATCCGCCATCAGCCTCGCGCATGGATCCGTTCACTCACCAACATCGACGCGCTACGTTCCGCGCTCAATAACTTCCTTGAACCGTTACTGCGCAAAGAGAATCTGCGGATCATCCTGACCGGAGCCGGAACCTCGGCATTTATCGGTGATATCATCGCGCCGTGGCTCGCCAGCCATACCGGTAAAAACTTCAGCGCCGTACCGACCACCGATCTGGTCACTAATCCGATGGACTACCTGAATCCAGCTCATCCGCTACTGTTGATCTCCTTCGGTCGATCCGGCAACAGCCCGGAAAGCGTCGCTGCCGTGGAACTGGCAAATCAATTTGTACCGGAATGCTATCACCTGCCGATCACTTGCAACGAAGCGGGCGCTCTTTACCAAAACGCGATCAACAGCGACAACGCGTTTGCCCTGCTGATGCCCGCAGAAACGCACGATCGCGGCTTTGCGATGACAAGCAGCATTACCACTATGATGGCCAGCTGCCTCGCGGTTTTCGCACCTGAGACAATCAATAGCCAGACCTTCCGCGACGTAGCGGATCGTTGCCAGGCGATCCTGACCTCACTGGGCGATTTCAGCGAAGGTGTGTTTGGTTACGCACCGTGGAAACGGATCGTTTATCTCGGCAGTGGTGGATTACAGGGTGCAGCACGCGAGTCGGCGCTGAAAGTGCTTGAACTAACGGCGGGTAAACTGGCGGCCTTTTATGATTCCCCGACCGGATTCCGTCATGGGCCTAAATCACTGGTCGATGACGAAACGCTGGTGGTGGTGTTTGTCTCCAGCCACCCCTATACGCGTCAGTATGATCTTGATCTGCTGGCAGAACTCCGCCGTGACAACCAGGCAATGCGCGTAATCGCCATCGCCGCGGAAAGTACCGACATCGTCGCTGCCGGTCCACATATCATCCTGCCGCCGTCACGTCACTTTATCGACGTTGAGCAGGCATTTTGCTTCCTGATGTACGCCCAGACGTTTGCACTGATGCAGTCGCTGCACATGGGCAATACGCCGGATACCCCATCAGCCAGTGGCACCGTTAACCGCGTGGTGCAAGGCGTAACCATTCATCCGTGGCAGGCATAAGAGGATCGCATTATGAGCATTATCTCCACCAAATATCTGTTACAGGACGCCCAGGCCAATGGCTACGCGGTGCCTGCTTTTAACATTCATAACGCCGAGACGATCCAGGCGATCCTCGAAGTGTGCAGTGAAATGCGATCGCCGGTGATCCTCGCCGGAACGCCGGGGACCTTTAAACATATCGCGCTGGAAGAGATCTACGCCCTGTGTAGCGCCTATTCCACAACCTACAACATGCCACTGGCGCTGCATCTCGACCACCACGAATCACTCGATGATATTCGCCGTAAAGTCCACGCAGGCGTGCGCAGTGCGATGATCGACGGCAGTCACTTCCCGTTTGCTGAGAACGTGAAACTGGTGAAATCGGTTGTCGACTTCTGCCACTCGCAGGATTGCAGCGTGGAAGCAGAACTGGGCCGCCTGGGCGGTGTGGAAGATGAGCTGAGCGTCGACGCCGAAAGTGCATTTCTGACCGATCCACAAGAAGCTAAACGCTTTGTCGAACTGACTGGCGTCGACAGCCTGGCGGTAGCGATTGGTACGGCGCACGGCTTATACAGCAAAACGCTGAAGATTGATTTCCAGCGACTGGCGGAAATTCGTGAAGTGGTGGATGTTCCTCTGGTGCTGCATGGTGCCAGCGATGTTCCAGATGAATTTGTCCGTCGCACTATTGAACTTGGCGTCACAAAAGTGAACGTTGCCACAGAATTAAAAATAGCCTTCGCCGGTGCGGTTAAAGCCTGGTTTGCGGAAAACCCACAGGGTAATGACCCTCGTTATTATATGCGCGTCGGTATGGATGCGATGAAAGAAGTTGTCAGAAATAAAATTAATGTCTGTGGTTCAGTTAATCAAATTTCAGCGTAATCATTAAGTTTTTATGATTTATCCCAATGTACTTCCCGATTAATATCGGGGAGTGCCTTAATAGCAAAGGAGGTAACTAAACCTTAATAAATACATCAGTAAAATATCACAACAATAATATATTAAAAAAACTATATTATTCAACTTTATGGTGAGGATTACACAATGAGCAGTCCAAATATTCTCTTAACCCGTATTGATAACCGTCTGGTTCACGGTCAGGTTGGCGTGACCTGGACATCTACCATCGGTGCGAATCTGCTAGTAGTCGTGGATGATGTTGTCGCTAACGATGATATTCAACAAAAATTAATGGGTATTACCGCGGAAACCTATGGCTTTGGCATTCGTTTCTTTACTATCGAAAAAACCATTAACGTCATCGGCAAAGCTGCACCGCATCAGAAAATATTCCTGATTTGCCGTACGCCGCAAACGGTACGTAAATTGATAGAAGGTGGCATTGACCTGAAAGATGTCAACGTCGGCAATATGCATTTCTCGGAAGGGAAAAAGCAAATCAGCAGTAAAGTTTATATCGACGATCAAGATCTCGCGGACTTACACTTTATTAAACAATGCGGTGTGAATATTTTTATTCAGGACGTCCCCGGTGATCAAAAAGAACAAATCCCTGACTAAATTTAAAATCGCCTTAATACTGGTTTGAGGTAATAAAAATGCATGAAATAACCCTAATTCAGGGATTATCCCTGGCGGCGTTAGTTTTCGTTCTGGGGATTGATTTTTGGCTGGAAGCCTTATTTTTATTCCGCCCGATAATCGTTTGTACCCTTACAGGTGCTATTCTCGGTGATATTCAGACTGGCTTAATTACCGGTGGCCTGACAGAGCTGGCTTTCGCCGGATTAACCCCCGCAGGTGGTGTTCAGCCGCCCAACCCAATTATGGCGGGTCTGATGACCACCGTCATTGCATGGTCTACGGGCGTCGATGCCAAAACGGCAATTGGCCTTGGGCTGCCGTTTAGTTTGTTAATGCAGTACGTCATTCTGTTCTTCTATTCCGCTTTCTCATTATTCATGACCAAAGCCGATAATTGTGCGAAAGAGGCGGATACGGCAGCGTTTTCCCGGCTTAACTGGACAACGATGCTCATCGTCGCTTCAGCGTATGCGGTGATTGCTTTCCTCTGTACTTACCTGGCGCAAGGGGCGATGCAGGCGCTGGTGAAAGCGATGCCCGCCTGGCTGACCCACGGCTTTGAAGTGGCTGGCGGCATTCTGCCTGCCGTTGGTTTTGGCCTGCTGCTGCGCGTGATGTTCAAAGCGCAATATATCCCTTACCTGATCGCCGGTTTCTTGTTTGTTTGCTACATCCAGGTCAGCAACCTGTTGCCAGTTGCCGTACTGGGTGCAGGCTTTGCGGTGTATGAGTTTTTCAATGCGAAATCCCGGCAGCAAGCGCAACCGCAGCCCGTTGCCAGTAAAAATGAAGAAGAGGACTACAGCAATGGGATCTGAAATCAGTAAAAAAGATATCACCCGTCTGGGCTTTCGTTCGTCACTCCTGCAAGCGAGCTTTAACTACGAAAGGATGCAGGCGGGCGGTTTTACCTGGGCGATGTTGCCGCTCCTGAAAAAGATTTATAAGGACGACAAACCGGGCCTAAGCGCGGCGATGAAAGATAACCTCGAATTTATTAATACTCACCCGAATCTGGTCGGATTCCTGATGGGGTTATTAATTTCGATGGAAGAAAAAGGAGAAAACCGCGACACCATTAAAGGCCTCAAAGTGGCGCTGTTTGGCCCAATCGCCGGGATTGGTGATGCGATTTTCTGGTTTACTTTGTTGCCGATTATGGCGGGGATTTGCTCATCGTTTGCCAGCCAGGGAAACTTGCTGGGGCCGATTCTATTTTTCGCCGTTTACCTGCTTATCTTTTTCCTGCGCGTCGGCTGGACCCACGTCGGTTATTCAGTCGGCGTGAAGGCGATCGATAAAGTGCGAGAGAACTCGCAGATGATTGCCCGTTCGGCAACCATCCTCGGGATCACGGTAATCGGCGGGCTGATCGCTTCGTATGTACATATTAACGTGGTGACATCGTTTGCCATCGACAGTACCCACAGCGTCGCCCTGCAGCAGGATTTCTTCGATAAAGTCTTTCCAAATATTTTACCGATGGCCTATACCCTGCTGATGTATTACTTCCTGCGGGTGAAAAAAGCGCATCCGGTGCTGTTAATCGGCGTGACTTTTGTGCTCTCTATTGTTTGTTCTGCATTCGGCATTTTGTAAATGGAACGAGGCACTGCGTCTGGTGGTGCCTCTTTACTAAAGGAATTTCATCCTGTGCAAACCCTTCAGCAAGTTGAAAACTATACGGCGTTAAGTGAACGTGCCAGCGAATATTTATTGGCCGTGATTCGTAGCAAACCGGATGCCGTGATTTGCCTGGCGACCGGAGCCACACCATTACTGACGTATCATTATCTGGTAGAAAAAATCCACCAGCAGCAGGTTGATGTCAGCCAACTGACCTTCGCGAAGCTCGACGAATGGGTGGATCTGCCATTAACGATGCCTGGCACCTGCGAAACTTTCCTTCAACAGCATCTCGTGCAGCCGCTGGGGCTACGTGAAGACCAGCTCATCAGCTTTCGCTCCGAAGAGATAAATGAGACAGAGTGCGAACGGGTAACGAACCTGATTGCGCGCAAAGGTGGTCTGGATTTATGCGTTCTCGGATTGGGGAAAAACGGCCATCTTGGGCTGAACGAACCGGGAGAAAGTCTGCAACCAGCAAGCCATATCAGCCAGCTTGATGCCAGAACGCAACAACATGAGATGTTAAAAACCGCGGGTCGTCCCGTGACTCGTGGGATCACTTTAGGCCTGAAGGATATTCTCAATGCCCGCGAAGTTTTGTTACTGGTGACTGGCGAAGGAAAGCAGGATGCGACAGAACGTTTTCTCACGGCTAAAGTCTCTACCGCTATCCCGGCTTCATTTTTATGGCTGCATAACCATTTCACATGCATGATTGATGAGATGTGTCGTCGTTAACTCGCCTGGTACAGGCGTTGTAGCGCTATTCCTGCTGCGACGCCTGTAATCACTCGCCCTGCCGCTCCAACGCATACTTATACAGTGCATTCTTCTTCACGCCGTGAATTTCTGCTGCCAGCGCCGCCGCTTTTTTCAGTGGCAGTTCTGCCTGCAACAGCGCCAACGTGCGCAGGGCATCGGCAGGTAAGTCTTCTTCCTGTGCTTTATGGCCTTCAACAATCAGCACCATTTCACCTTTGCGGCGGTTTTCATCTTCCTTCACCCACGCCAGCAGTTCGCCGACCGGCGCGCCGTGAATAGATTCCCAGGTTTTGGTCAGCTCACGCGCCAGAACCACGTAGCGGGATTCGCCTAATACCGAAACGATATCTTCCAGGCTATCTAGCAGACGGTGAGTCGATTCATAAAAAATCAGCGTGCGCGGCTCCGCTTCAATGGCTTTTAGCGCATCACGGCGGCCTTTTGATTTGGCCGGCAGGAAGCCTTCATAACAGAAACGGTCCGAAGGCAGACCGGCGGCGCTTAATGCCGCGATGGCAGCACACGGCCCTGGTAGTGGCACCACGCGAATCCCCGCTTCACGGCAGGTACGCACCAGATGGTAGCCAGGATCGTTAATTAGCGGCGTTCCGGCATCGGAAACCAGCGCAATGTTTTGCCCCTCTTTCAGCTTCGCCAGCAGCGTTTCGGCTTTTTGTTGTTCATTATGGTCGTGAAGCGCAAATAACCGGGCATTAATCCCAAAATGTTGCAGCAATAAACCGGTGTGACGAGTATCCTCGGCGGCAATCAGATCTACAGCCTGTAACACCTCCAGCGCACGCTGGGTGATATCCGCCAGATTGCCGATCGGTGTTGGTACGATGTAAAGCTGGCCCTGAGAATTATCCGCCGATTGGTGTTGTTTCATTGTGTCGTCCGTATTGCCGATTTAATATTGAGCATTGCGTAAAAAAAATATCACTGGATACATTATGGTACCCTCAACATCTTCTCGTTTGAAAGCCGCGCGTTGTCTGCCTGTTGTTCTGGCAGCCCTGATTTTCGCCGGTTGTGGCACCCATACTCCCGATCAGTCCACTGCTTATATGCAGGGAACGGCGCAGGCTGATTCTGCCTTTTACCTGCAACAGATGCAGCAAAGCTCTGATGATACCAGGATCAACTGGCAATTACTCGCCATTCGTGCACTGGTGAACGAAGGTAAAACCGGGCAGGCGGTGGAGCTGTTTAACCAACTACCGCAAGAACTGAACGATTCTCAGCGTCGCGAGAAAACACTGCTGGCGGCAGAGATTAAACTGGCGCAGAAAGATTTTGCTGGCGCGCAAAACTTGCTGGCTAAAATGACACCTGCCGATTTAGAACAAAACCAGCAGGCGCGTTACTGGCAGGCAAAAATCGATGCCAGTCAGGGGCGTCCTTCCCTGGATTTACTGCGCGCGTTAATTGCTCAGGAACCCCTGCTCGGTGCAAAAGAAAAACAGCAAAATATTGACGCCACCTGGCAAGCGCTCTCCTCCATGACGCAGGATCAGGCGAATACGCTGGTGATCAACGCCGACGAAAATATTCTGCAAGGCTGGCTGGATCTGCAGCGTGTCTGGTTTGATAACCGTAACGATCCCGACATGATGAAAGCCGGGATTGCCGACTGGCAGAAACGTTATCCGCACAATCCGGGCGCGAAAATGCTGCCAACGCAGTTGGTAAATGTAAAAGCATTTAAACCCGCGTCAACCAATAGAATAGCCCTGTTGATTCCACTCAATGGTCAGGCTGCGGTATTTGGTCGCACTATTCAGCAAGGCTTTGAAGCGGCGAAAAATATCGGCACTCAGCCAGTGGCGGTTCAGGTAGCTGCCGCACCTGCCGCTGACGTAGTAGAACAACCTCAGCCGCAAACCATGGATGGCGTTGCCAGCCCGGCACAAGCCTCAGTTAGCGATCTGACTGGTGAACAGCCTGCGGCACAGCCAGCGCCTGTAAGCACCCCGGCAGCAACCACCGCAACGGTAAGCGCGCCAGCAAATCCATCCGCAGAACTGAAAATCTACGATACCTCATCACAACCGCTTAGCCAGATCTTAAGCCAGGTCCAGCAGGATGGCGCGAGCATTGTGGTCGGTCCGCTGCTGAAAAATAACGTTGAAGAGTTGCTTAAGAGCAACACTCCACTGAACGTGCTGGCACTGAATCAGCCGGAAAATATCGAAAACCGCGCCAATATCTGTTACTTCGCGCTGTCGCCAGAAGATGAAGCGCGCGATGCGGCGCGTCATATTCGTGACCAGGGTAAACAAGCGCCGCTGGTGCTGATCCCGCGCAGTTCGTTGGGTGATCGTGTAGCCAATGCATTTGCGCAGGAGTGGCAGAAACTGGGCGGCGGCACGGTTTTACAGCAGAAATTTGGTTCCACCAATGAATTACGCGCGGGCGTGAATGGTGGTTCAGGGATTGCGTTAACGGGTAGTCCGGTAGCCACCAGCATGACTGTCGATTCTGGCGCGGCAACGGGTAACCCAACCCTGCAAACGACACCCACCGACGCTCAATTCACTAACAATGGCGGTCGTGTCGATGCGGTCTACATTGTGGCAACGCCGGGCGAAATCGCCTTTATCAAACCGATGATCGCCATGCGTAACGGCAGTCACAGCGGTGCGACGCTGTACGCCAGTTCCCGTAGCGCACAAGGCACCGCTGGCCCGGATTTCCGACTGGAGATGGAAGGTCTGCAGTACAGCGAAATCCCGATGCTGGCAGGCGGTAATCTGCCGTTAATGCAGCAGGCACTCAGCGCGGTGAATAACGATTATTCACTGGCTCGCATGTTTGCGATGGGCGTCGATGCCTGGTCGCTGGCAAATCATTTCTCACAAATGCGCCAGATTCAGGGTTTTGAAATCAACGGCAATACCGGCAGCCTGACGGCGAACCCGGATTGCGTGATTAACAGGAAGTTATCATGGCTACAGTACCAACAAGGTCAGGTAGTCCCCGCCAGTTAACCACTAAACAAACCGGCGATGCGTGGGAAGTACAAGCGCGTCGCTGGCTGGAAGGCAAAGGACTGCGGTTTGTCGCCGCTAACGTGAACGAGCGTGGCGGCGAGATCGATCTGATAATGCGTGAAGGCCAGACCACCGTTTTTGTCGAGGTGCGTTACCGCCGATCTGCCCTTTACGGCGGTGCGGCGGCCAGTGTGACCCGCAGCAAACAACACAAATTATTACAGACTGCCCGCTTGTGGCTCGCGCGTCATAATGGGAGTTTTGATACTGTGGATTGCCGGTTCGATGTGGTAGCCTTCACCGGGAATGAGGTTGAGTGGATTAAGGATGCCTTTAATGACCACTCATAATTAAGGTTTAAGGATTAGCGTGCAAGAAAGAATTAAAGCTTGCTTCACTGAAAGCATTCAAACTCAAATTGCGGCGGCAGAGGCGCTTCCGGATGCCATCTCCCGTGCAGCCATGACGCTGGTTCAGTCTCTGCTCAATGGCAACAAAATCCTCTGTTGTGGTAATGGAACTTCCGCTGCCAATGCACAGCATTTTGCTGCCAGCATGATCAACCGTTTCGAAACGGAGCGGCCCAGCTTACCTGCCATTGCACTAAATACTGATAATGTTGTCTTAACGGCGATTGCCAACGATCGTTTGCATGATGAAGTGTATGCAAAACAAGTGCGGGCGCTGGGTCATGCGGGAGATGTGTTATTAGCCATTTCCACCCGTGGCAACAGCCGCGATATTGTTAAAGCAGTTGAAGCCGCCGTTACGCGTGATATGACCATTGTGGCATTGACCGGTTATGACGGCGGCGAACTTGCAGGTTTGTTAGGGCCACAGGACGTGGAAATCCGCATTCCTTCGCATCGTAGTGCTCGCATTCAGGAGATGCATATGCTGACGGTAAATTGCCTGTGCGATCTGATCGATAACACGCTTTTCCCTCACCAGGATGTTTAAGGAGAATACATGAAGGCATTATCGCCAATCGCAGTCCTTCTTTCCGCGCTGCTGTTGCAAGGTTGCGTTGCCGCTGCCGTAGTGGGTACCGCTGCTGTGGGTACCAAAGCCGCAACTGACCCACGCAGTGTCGGCACCCAGGTGGACGATGGTACCCTGGAAGTGCGCGTAAACAGTGCATTGTCGAAAGACGAACAGATTAAGAAAGAAACCCGTATTAATGTCACGGCGTATCAGGGCAAAGTGCTGCTGGTAGGGCAGTCACCAAACTCTGAACTTTCGGCTCGCGCTAAACAAATTGCGATGGGCGTAGACGGTGCCAACGAAGTGTATAACGAGATTCGTCAGGGCCAGCCGATTGGTCTGGGCGAAGCGTCTAACGATACGTGGATCACCACCAAAGTGCGTTCGCAGCTCTTAACCAGCGATCTGGTGAAATCGTCCAACGTGAAAGTGACCACCGAAAACGGTGAAGTGTTCCTGATGGGGCTGGTGACTGAACGTGAAGCAAAAGCGGCGGCAGATATTGCCAGCCGGGTGAGCGGCGTGAAGCGGGTAACCACGGCGTTTACGTTTATTAAATAGCTTGCCTGATGCGACGCTTGCCGCGTCTTATCAGACCTGTGCAAGGGTAAACATAAGGCGTTCACACCGCATCAGACATAAACAAAGCGCACTTTATCAACGATCCAAAAGGGAGCTTTCGCTCCCTTTATTTATTGGTCCGGTTACGCTCTACGCATCAACAACCACAAGCTGATTAAGAAGAAGCTGGCGCTTGGCAGCAACGCGCCGATAATCGGCGGGATGCCATAAACCAGCGTCAATGGACCGAAGATCTGGTCCAGTACATAGAAGACAAAACCGAAGCTGATACCGGTGACCACGCGCACGCCCATCGGTACACTACGCAGTGGGCCGAAGATAAACGACAATGCCATCAGCATCATCACCGCCACAGAAAGCGGCTGGAAGATTTTGCTCCACATATTGAGCTGATAACGTCCGGCGTCCTGACCGCTCGACTTCAGATACTTCACGTAGTTGTGCAAACCACTGATGGAGAGTGCATCCGGGTCCAGCGCCACCACGCCCAGTTTGTCCGGCGTGAGGTTGGTTTTCCAGGTGCCGCTCACGGTCTGTGAGCCGGTGATCTGTTTTGGATTGGTCAGGTCAGATTCATCAACCTGCGACAGACGCCAGACTTTGTTGTCAGGATCAAACGTCGCAGAAGCGGCATAACGAATAGATTGCAGGCGACGCTGATCGTTAAAGGCATAAATGCTAATACCGCCTAACTCTTTTTCACCTTTAACACGTTCGATATAGACAAAGTTTTTGCCGTCTTTCGCCCAAAGACCTTCCTGAGTAGAGAGTAGCGATCCGCCGTACATCGCCTGCGCACGGTAGTTACGTGCCATCTGCTCACCTTGCGGTGCGACCCATTCACCAATCGCCATAGTCAGTAATACCAGCGGTATCGCGGTTTTCATTACCGACAACGCGACTTGCATACGGGTGAAGCCAGAAGCCTGCATCACCACCAGTTCACTGCGCTGCGCCAGCATCCCCAGCCCCAACAATGCGCCCAGCAGGGCCGCCATAGGGAAGAAGATCTGGATATCTTTCGGCACACTAAGCAGGGTATACATTCCTGCGCCTAACGCATCGTAGCTCCCCTGCCCGGCCTTTTTCAGCTGATCAACAAACTTGATAATGCCCGACAGCGACACCAGCATGAACAGCGTCATCATGATGGTGGTGAAAATGGTTTTACCGATATAGCGGTCAAGTACACCAAAAGGTTGCATCACACCGCTCCTTTACGCGTAAAACTGGCACGCAGACGGCGTACTGGCACCGTATCCCAAAGGTTAAGAGCAATCGCCAGGGCCAGATAAATCAGGTTAACGGTCCACATCCATAGCGTCGGATCCAGCTTGCCCTTGCCGCCATTAGATTTCAGCGATGTTTGGATCAGGAAGAACAGCAGATACAACAGCATCGCTGGCAACATTGATAACACACGCCCCTGACGCGGGTTTACCACACTCAGCGGCACAACCATCAACGCCATCATAAACACGGTGAATATCAACGTAAGCCGCCAGTTCAGTTCCGCGCGGGCACGATCACTGTCCGTGTTCCACAGCGTGGTCATGTCCATTTGATCAGTATCGTTTGGATCTAACGCCACTGCCTGGTGACCAATAATCGCCTGGTAATCCTGGAAGTCGGTAATGCGGAAATCGCGCAGTAATGCCGTACCTTCGAAGCGCGTACCCTGATTGAGGGTAACGACCTGAGAGCCGTCACGTAGTTGAGTTAAATGTCCGGAATCCGCTACGACTACAGAAGGGCGGGCGTTGCCTTTCGGGCGAATCTGCGCCAGAAAAACATCTTTGAAATCGCTACCGTCAACGCTTTCAATAAACAAAACAGCACTGCCGTTCGTCGCCTGTTGGAATTGCCCTTGCGCCAGAGCTGCCATTCCGGGATTGGCTTTGGCTTCTGCGAGAACTTCATCCTGATGTCGGGACGACCATGGGCCAGCCCACATCACGTTGATTGCCGCAACGATGCCAGTAAATAACGCCAGGATCATTGCAGCTTTAACCAGCACGCCTTTGCTCAGTCCACAGGCATGCATTACCGTTATTTCACTTTCGGTATAAAGTTTGCCCAGCGTCATCAGCAGCCCAAGGAACAGACTGAGAGGCAAAATGAGCTGCGCCATTTCGGGCACGCCTAATCCCAGCAGGGAAAGCACCAGATTTGCAGGAATGTCGCCATCAACCGCCGCGCCGAGGATCCTCACTAACTTTTGACAAAAGAAGATCAAAAGCAAGATGAAGAGTATCGCCAGCTGGCTTTTGAGCGTCTCCCGCACCAGATATCTTATGATTATCACTTTTAATACGCCCGTAAAAACCCGTCTTTTGTACGAATTTAGCTTGTTTCATGGCTTAAACGTCATTTATTCTCTTGAGTCGTCGAAATCATCGCTAAGATATTTATACTCAGCGGATTGCGCTCGCAGAATTTATTCTGACGTGCCAGTACCGTAATAACGTTAAGATTAACACGAAGTCACCGCAACAGCGGATATGAGTTACGAAAGCTTGCAATTCTATCCGTAGCCACTGCTGTTGTCTTTAAGATTCAGGAGCGTAGTGCATGGAGTTTAGTGTAAAAAGCGGTAGCCCGGAGAAACAGCGGAGTGCCTGCATCGTCGTGGGCGTCTTCGAACCACGTCGCCTTTCTCCGATTGCAGAACAGCTCGATAAAATCAGCGATGGGTACATCAGCGCCCTGCTACGTCGGGGCGAACTGGAAGGAAAACCGGGGCAGACACTGTTGCTGCACCATGTTCCAAATGTACTTTCCGAGCGAATTCTCCTCATCGGTTGCGGTAAAGAACGTGAACTCGATGAGCGCCAGTACAAACAAGTCATTCAGAAAACCATTAACACGCTGAATGATACTGGCTCAATGGAAGCGGTCTGTTTCCTGACCGAACTGCACGTTAAAGGCCGCAACAACTACTGGAAAGTGCGTCAGGCTGTCGAGACGGCAAAAGAGACGCTCTACAGTTCCGATCAGCTGAAAACGAACAAGAGCGAGCCGCGTCGTCCGCTGCGTAAGATGGTCTTCAACGTGCCGACCCGCCGTGAACTGACCAGCGGCGAGCGCGCGATCCAGCACGGTCTGGCGATTGCCGCCGGGATTAAAGCAGCGAAAGATCTCGGCAATATGCCGCCGAATATTTGTAATGCCGCTTACCTCGCCTCTCAGGCGCGCCAGTTGGCTGACAGCTACAGCAAGAATGTCATTACCCGCGTTATCGGCGAACAGCAGATGAAAGAGCTGGGGATGCATTCCTATCTGGCGGTTGGTCAGGGTTCGCAAAACGAATCGCTGATGTCGGTGATTGAGTACAAAGGCAACGCGTCGGAAGATGCACGCCCAATCGTGCTGGTGGGTAAAGGTTTGACCTTCGACTCCGGCGGTATCTCCATCAAGCCTTCAGAAGGCATGGATGAGATGAAGTACGATATGTGCGGTGCGGCGGCGGTTTACGGCGTGATGCGTATGGTCGCAGAGCTGCAACTGCCGATTAACGTTATTGGCGTGCTGGCAGGCTGCGAAAACATGCCTGGCGGACGTGCCTATCGTCCGGGCGATGTGTTAACCACCATGTCCGGTCAAACCGTTGAAGTGCTGAACACCGACGCCGAAGGCCGTCTGGTACTGTGCGACGTGTTAACTTACGTTGAGCGTTTTGAGCCGGAAGCGGTTATTGACGTGGCGACGTTGACTGGTGCCTGCGTGATCGCGCTGGGTCATCACATTACCGGTCTGATGGCGAACCACAATCCGCTGGCCCATGAGCTGATTGCCGCGTCTGAACAATCCGGTGACCGCGCATGGCGTTTACCGCTGGGTGACGAGTATCAGGAACAACTGGAGTCCAATTTTGCCGATATGGCGAACATTGGCGGTCGTCCTGGCGGGGCGATTACCGCTGGTTGCTTCCTGTCGCGCTTTACCCGTAAGTATAACTGGGCGCACCTGGATATCGCCGGTACCGCCTGGCGTTCTGGTAAGGCGAAAGGCGCAACCGGTCGCCCGGTGGCGTTGCTGGCACAGTTCCTGCTCAACCGCGCCGGGTTTAACGGCGAAGAGTAATCGTATAGCCGGATGGCGCTATGTTCATCCGGCTGCAAATCAGGGATCCGATGGCTAGATTTGTTGCGCATGATGAGTGTCTTCAGGCTGGATTTGCGCGGGACAGTTTATTTCTCGTTGAAGCAAAACAGCGTGGATCACGTCTTGAAATCATCGTGGAACGAAATGACGACACAAAATTCTGTCTAATATTCAAAGGAATGCTTTTTTCTTGTTGTGCGGAGCTTGATAGTTTTGAGCGCACGGCAGGTAATGGCTATTTGTTTGACTGGAATTGCATCACCGGAAATTTTGGTGAATTATTTGATTCCCGATTGATGTCATCATTTCTACCGCGAAGTGATGTTGATCCAGCGAGTTGCCATCACTATTTTCTGGCAACCTATGATGATATTTTTAACATCATCGCCGAATCAGTCTCTATTGAAGCCATCTGACTAACCAACGTGTGCTTTTCACAGCCGTGATTGCACCAACAACTTTTCTGCAAATAAGCGAATTTATGAAAAACGCAACGTTCTACCTTCTGGACAATGACACCACCGTCGATGGCTTAAGCGCCGTTGAGCAGCTGGTGTGTGAAATTGCCGCAGAACGTTGGCGCAGCGGTAAGCGCGTGCTCATCGCCTGTGAAGATGAAAAGCAGGCTTACCGGCTGGATGAAGCCCTGTGGGCGCGTCCGGCAGAAAGCTTTGTTCCGCATAATTTAGCGGGAGAAGGACCGCGCGGCGGTGCGCCGGTGGAGATCGCCTGGCCACAAAAGCGTAGCAGCAGCCCGCGCGATATATTGATTAGTCTGCGAACAAGCTTTGCAGATTTTGCCACCGCTTTCACAGAAGTGGTAGACTTCGTTCCTTATGAAGATTCTCTGAAACAACTGGCGCGCGAACGCTATAAAGCCTACCGCGTGGCTGGTTTCAACCTGAATACGGCAACCTGGAAATAATGGAAAAGACATACAACCCACAAGATATCGAACAGCCGCTTTACGAGCACTGGGAAAAGCAGGGCTACTTTAAGCCTAATGGCGATGAAAGCCAGGAAAGTTTCTGCATCATGATCCCGCCGCCGAACGTCACCGGCAGTTTGCATATGGGTCACGCCTTCCAGCAAACCATCATGGATACCATGATCCGCTATCAGCGCATGCAGGGCAAAAACACCCTGTGGCAGGTCGGTACTGACCACGCCGGGATCGCTACCCAGATGGTCGTTGAGCGCAAGATTGCCGCAGAAGAAGGTAAAACCCGTCACGACTACGGCCGCGAAGCTTTCATCGACAAAATCTGGGAATGGAAAGCGGAATCCGGCGGCACCATTACCCGTCAGATGCGTCGTCTCGGCAACTCCGTGGACTGGGAGCGTGAACGCTTCACGATGGACGAAGGCCTGTCCAATGCAGTGAAAGAAGTTTTCGTTCGTCTGTATAAAGAAGACCTGATTTACCGTGGTAAACGCCTGGTAAACTGGGACCCGAAACTGCGTACCGCAATCTCTGACCTGGAAGTGGAAAACCGCGAATCGAAAGGTTCGATGTGGCACATCCGCTATCCGCTGGCTGATGGCGCGAAAACCGCAGACGGTAAAGATTATCTGGTGGTTGCGACTACCCGTCCGGAAACCCTGCTGGGCGATACCGGCGTGGCCGTTAACCCGGAAGATCCGCGTTACAAAGATCTGATTGGCAAATATGTCATTCTGCCGCTGGTTAACCGTCGTATTCCAATCGTTGGCGACGAACACGCCGACATGGAAAAAGGCACCGGCTGCGTGAAGATCACCCCGGCGCACGACTTTAACGACTATGAAGTCGGTAAACGTCACGCCCTGCCGATGATCAACATCCTGACCTTTGACGGTGATATCCGTGAAAGCGCCCAGGTGTTCGATACCAAAGGTAACGAATCTGACGTTTATTCCAGCGATATCCCGGCAGAATTCCAGAAACTCGAGCGTTTTGCGGCACGTAAAGCCGTCGTTGCTGCGGTTGACGCACTCGGCCTGCTGGAAGAAATTAAACCGCACGATCTGACCGTTCCTTACGGCGACCGTGGCGGCGTGGTTATCGAACCGATGCTGACCGACCAGTGGTACGTGCGTGCCGATGTACTGGCGAAACCGGCAGTTGAAGCGGTTGAGAATGGCGACATTCAGTTCGTACCGAAGCAGTACGAAAACATGTACTTCTCCTGGATGCGCGATATTCAGGACTGGTGTATCTCTCGTCAGCTGTGGTGGGGTCACCGCATTCCGGCATGGTACGACGACGCGGGTAACGTTTATGTTGGCCGTAACGAAGACGAAGTGCGCAAGGAAAATAACCTCGGCGCCGACGTTGCTCTGCGTCAGGACGAAGACGTTCTCGACACCTGGTTTTCCTCCGCACTGTGGACCTTCTCTACCCTTGGCTGGCCGGAAAACACCGACGCCCTGCGTCAGTTCCACCCAACCAGCGTAATGGTGTCTGGTTTCGACATCATCTTCTTCTGGATTGCCCGCATGATCATGATGACCATGCACTTCATCAAAGATGAAAATGGCAAACCGCAGGTGCCGTTCCACACCGTTTACATGACCGGCCTGATTCGTGATGACGAAGGCCAGAAGATGTCTAAATCCAAGGGTAACGTTATCGACCCGCTGGATATGGTTGACGGAATTTCGCTGCCAGAACTGCTGGAAAAACGTACCGGCAATATGATGCAACCGCAGCTGGCGGACAAAATCCGTAAGCGTACCGAGAAGCAGTTCCCGAACGGTATTGAGCCGCACGGCACCGATGCGCTGCGCTTCACCCTGGCGGCGCTGGCTTCTACCGGTCGTGACATCAACTGGGATATGAAGCGTCTGGAAGGTTACCGTAACTTCTGTAACAAGCTGTGGAACGCCAGCCGCTTTGTGCTGATGAACACAGAAGGTCAGGATTGCGGCTTCAACGGCGGTGAAATGACGCTGTCGCTGGCGGACCGCTGGATTCTGGCGGAGTTCAACCAGACTATCAAAGCGTACCGCGAAGCGCTGGACAGCTTCCGCTTCGATATCGCCGCCGGCATTCTGTATGAATTCACCTGGAACCAGTTCTGTGACTGGTATCTGGAGCTGACCAAGCCGGTAATGAACGGTGGAACAGAAGCCGAACTGCGCGGTACTCGCCATACGCTGGTGACTGTACTGGAAGGTCTGCTGCGCCTCGCGCATCCGATCATTCCGTTCATCACCGAAACCATCTGGCAGCGTGTGAAAGTACTTTGCGGAATCACTGCCGACACCATCATGCTGCAGCCGTTCCCGCAGTACGATGCGTCTCAGGTCGATGAAGCCGCACTGGCCGACACCGAGTGGCTGAAGCAGGCGATCGTTGCGGTACGTAACATCCGTGCAGAAATGAACATCGCACCGGGTAAACCGCTGGAGCTGCTGCTGCGTGGTTGCAGCGCGGATGCAGAACGTCGCGTAAATGAAAACCGTGGCTTCCTGCAAACGCTGGCGCGTCTGGAAAGCATCACCGTGCTGCCTGCCGATGACAAAGGTCCGGTTTCTGTTACTAAGATCGTCGATGGTGCAGAACTGCTGATCCCGATGGCAGGCCTCATTAACAAAGAAGATGAGCTGGCGCGTCTGGCAAAAGAAGTGGCGAAGATCGAAGGCGAAATTAGCCGTATCGAGAACAAACTGGCGAATGAAGGCTTTGTCGCCCGTGCACCGGAAGCGGTCATCGCGAAAGAGCGTGAGAAGCTTGAAGGTTATGCGGAAGCGAAAGCGAAACTGATTGAACAGCAGGCTGTGATCGCTGCGCTGTAATTTCTCAGCCAGTCAGAAAGACAAAAGCCGAAGCACACGCTTCGGCTTTTTTACGCACTTAGATAAATGGTGTGACAGGTAAAGCACCGCGTGCGATAACAGCAAAAGCACCGGTATCAACCTGATCATCATGATCAGCCAGGGTAATCTCATCAAGATCGCCAATCACGAACGAGTTATTCGCCATAAAGCGCAGATAACGCATTTTCATCCATGG
Organism: Escherichia fergusonii ATCC 35469; assembly: GCF_000026225.1. Lineage (NCBI taxonomy): Bacteria > Pseudomonadati > Pseudomonadota > Gammaproteobacteria > Enterobacterales > Enterobacteriaceae > Escherichia > Escherichia fergusonii. The sequence continues at coordinate 4,447,674 of NC_011740.1, read as the reverse complement.
ATAAGCCAGCCCCAGGGTTATCAACGATACGAAAAATACTGCCATGAACTGCAACACCATGGCATGAAAACTGATTGTCGACTGGAAGCGAATTTTCCCATCAGCCAGGCTAAGTGTATTCATGAAATGGTTACGCATGGACATCCAGATATAAGCTGCAGCAACCAAAGCCCCCAGCAGATAAACAAAATACCCTGTCAGAATACCCATCACAGCATCAGACGAGATTCCGCTCGATAAAGAACGGCTAAAGATAAGACCAAACATTGAGGAGGACATGATATAAAACATCACCGCAGCGAATGGAATCATGATGCATATCGCGATCAAAAATGCCTTCACACAAAACATTCTGTTCGCTTCGCTATTGAAACGATGAATACCAAAGCTGGCATTATTTCCGATAAACTGCATCCAACGGGAGTACAGGACGCCATTCATAACCGCCCCCATTAACATTGAAAGGACAATTATTGTACCTAATTTGAAAATCAATCCCTCAAGTGAATTTGCTGGTAAAAATGCGAAAATCATCAACACTATAAATTGTGCAATGATTAACACTATTGGCAATCCAGCAATTACTCGCCACCCCTCACCCATGGAACCACGGAATGCAAATCGAACATTATTCAGTGACGTCATTATGGCTTGATATTGCAGACTTTTTACAATAAAAAATGGGATTACCATTAATAACATGATGAATATTACCACTGAGACAATTTCAGAAGAAACACTCGCGATAAATGCCACCAATAAATATAACAATGTCATTAATATCCAGCTAATAATTAACGCACCACCCGTTGCGTGATAATTAAACCTGACCCCATGCAACTCTGTATTTTCATAAATATAACGGCGACAACGAACCATTGCCCATGGTGCGTAAATCCCCAACGTAATAACTGACAAGAATAAATTCACCAGGCAAATAATAAAATAACTAGCGCCCTCGCCATGAAAGGTAAATGGATGGCGTAATTTATCCTTGTGATGAATAACATCACTCATTATATTTGTATCCTTTAAATTAATTGACAATCTGAATAAAAAAACAATTCCTTGCCCGAACACAATACCCCAGAAATAGCGATTATCACAATCCAATTAAATCAATTGCGATAGGGAAAAAAGAGTGATATTAATCAATATTATGGTTTAGCATTTTATATTGAGAATTATCATGAGTTCAAAAGTTGTGCAATCCATTAACCTGCGACGGATATCCGCTGAGGATAACGCAGCCATCGCCCACGTTATCCGACAGGTATCTGCAGAATATGGTCTGACAGCGGACAAAGGCTATACCGTGGCAGATCCTAATCTCGATGAGCTATATCAGGTTTACAGCCAGCCAGGCCATGCTTACTGGGTGGTGGATTACAATGGCGAAGTAGTCGGCGGTGGCGGGATTGCGCCATTGACAGGTAGTGAAGCGGACATTTGCGAATTACAAAAGATGTATTTTCTACCTGCTATTCGCGGCAAAGGTCTGGCAAAAAAACTTGCTTTAATGGCGATGGATCACGCGCGGGAGATGGGCTTCAAACGCTGTTACCTGGAGACAACGGCTTTTCTGACAGAAGCAATTGCTCTGTATGAGCATTTAGGCTTTCAACATATCGACTACGCACTTGGCTGCACGGGGCATGTCGACTGTGAAGTACGGATGCTACGTGATCTCTAAAAAAAATGCCCGACAGTGTGAGCTATCGGGCATTTCAATCCATTAATTAGTGGCGAACACCGTCATCGTCATCGTCGATGTACTCTTCATCGTCGCCATCTTCACCATTTGGATCTTCAAAGTAAGTGCCCCAACCGTCGTACTCGACGTCAAATTTCTCCGCCAGCGTCATCAGTTGTTCCACCTGAGCATCAATCAGGTCGGCATTCAGGGCGCATTCGCTGAGGATGTCGCAGCAAATCACCACATCACCATCTTCTACTTCCAGTTCTTCCGGATCGGTGACTTCATATCCGAGTTTAAACGCCTCTACCGCTGCTTTCTCCAGCGTTTCAAGGTCGTCTGCGGAAAGATGGTGCTCAATGGTGTACAGCGCATCTGGATCGCTGCCATCTTCCAGTAATTCTTCAATAATCAGACGCGTCTCTTCACGCTGCTCTTCCAGTAGTTCCGGGTTTGCCATGGCTCTTTCCTCTTAATGTCCTGCCGATACTCTTATTGTCACACACCCCTGACAATGCCTCCACCTTTGTCACAAAGTTTTATTTATCAAGCTTGCAAATGAATAATCATTCATATAGATTGAATTTTAATTCATCAAAGGCGTATGCCATGGGAGGGAAGTATGTCCAGTTTTTATCAGAAGCATTTTTTGAAGTTACTCGATTTTACCTCTTCAGAACTCACTACCCTGCTGCAACTTGCCGCAACACTAAAATCCGCGAAGAAAAACGGCACTGAAGAAGCCAAATTAACGGGTAAAAATATCGCGCTCATCTTCGAAAAAGACTCGACTCGTACACGATGCTCTTTCGAAGTTGCCGCATATGATCAAGGGGCACGTGTCACTTATCTCGGTTCAAGCGGTAGCCAGATCGGTCATAAAGAATCGATTAAAGATACGGCTCGTGTTCTTGGTCGGATGTACGACGGGATTCAGTATCGCGGCTACGGTCAGGAAATTGTCGAAACACTGGCTGAATATGCGGGAGTACCTGTGTGGAATGGCCTGACGGATGAGTTTCACCCGACACAGCTGCTGGCAGATCTCCTCACGATGCAGGAACATCTGCCAGGTAAAGCGTTCAATGAAATGACGCTGGTATACGCCGGAGATGCTCGTAACAACATGGGGAACTCAATGCTGGAAGCTGCGGCGTTGACCGGGCTGGATCTGCGTTTAGTCGCGCCAAAAGCCTGCTGGCCGGAAGCATCGCTGGTCGCCGAATGCAGTGCTTTGGCACAAAAACACGGGGGTAAAATCACCTTGACGGAAGATATCGCCTCTGGGGTTAAAGGCGCAGACTTTATCTATACCGATGTCTGGGTATCTATGGGTGAGCCCAAAGAGAAATGGGCGGAGCGTATTGCCCTGCTGCGTGACTACCAGGTGAATAGCAAAATGATGGCCCTGACCGGTAATTCGCAGGTTAAGTTCCTCCACTGTCTGCCTGCATTTCATGATGATCAAACCACGCTGGGTAAAAAAATGGCCGCAGAATTTGGTCTGTATGGTGGAATGGAAGTCACCGATGAAGTCTTTGAATCTCCGGCAAGTATTGTCTTTGACCAGGCAGAAAACCGGATGCACACCATAAAAGCTATTATGGTCGCTACTTTAGCAAAATGACGTTTTGCCGGGCGGCGGCATTGGTCGCCCCCGGCAGTGATCGCTTACGCTTTTAATAGCTTAACTACTGCTTTCCGTACCTGAGCGGGAGCTCCCACCGCACAAAGCGGTTTGTGAACTTCGCCAGGATAGAAAACGACAAAATCCCCTTCATTAAGAATCACTGTTTTTTCATCGATTCCCTGCGCGATAAAAGCAATATCTTTATCTGCCAGCCAGTCAGTCTCTGGTGCGCCTGCTGGTTGCGTGCTAAATGTCATCCCTTCCTGACCTTTCAACACAATCTGGATATCGAGATAACGAGCATGATACTCAGCACGACGCAGTTCACCTGGTTCAGTCGTATCCTCAGAAATCAGATAAAACAGACGGTCGCCGTCAATAGCGTGCTTACCTTTTGCTGTCTCATCGCTGACATGTGATTTGATGTACTCAATTGCTTCGCGAAGTTCTTCCGGCAGCCAGGATTGTAAGTGATGGATGTTGCCAACAATCATAATATCTTCCTTTATTAAAACAGTGTTTCACTTCTTTCCTTATACGAAAAAAAGCCACCTCTCACCACAGCAAAATCATCAGGTTTTGCCCTTGCGCATGTTTATTGCTGGAGATGTTGTACTGATGTTAAGCATGAGTAATTTTGTATGCAATTTTGCTGCATAAATCTTATAACTTAGCTATGTGTTTTGGTCCTAATACCTTGTTATTGCATACGTTAAAAGAAAACTCTCAGTCAGATCACAGTTCATTTTCTTAGCTTTTAATGTCCGTGCTGTCATAGTTATCCCGTGAAAATCTTGCTGTGAAAAATAATCACCTTATCCTTTCGCATAGATATGCAATAAATATTAAAATATACATAAATATCAATGCGTTATACTCAAACACATTTCCTCAAAATAAAACAATCAATTAACAACGAAGAATAACTCTGCGTATATTTGCGTATTAATGCATTATCGTATTTTGTCTTTTTATCATTTATCCGAACCGCATCAAATATTATTAACTTCGATTATTAATATCACCACTGGTGTGAAAGTCGTCACATTTCCTGGAAGAAATAAACTGAATCATTGCATCTGAAAATTACTGAACAGACCTGACTACAAGCATTTAATTTGTTTGCAGCCATCTCCTCTTTATTTTTGAAAAAGTGTTAAAGGAATAATGATGGAAAAGCATTATGTTGGTTCTGAAATTGGACAACTACGCAGCGTTATGTTGCATCGCCCAAATCTCAGTCTGAAACGTCTAACACCATCCAATTGCCAGGAGTTGTTATTTGACGATGTATTGTCCGTTGAGCGGGCAGGTGAAGAGCATGATATTTTCGCCAACACGCTGCGCCAGCAAGGGATAGAAGTTCTTTTACTCACTGATTTACTAACACAAACATTAGATATCACGGAAGCCAAAAACTGGTTACTGGAAACGCAAATCTCAGATTACCGACTCGGCCCTACGTTTGCTACTGACGTTCGCGCCTGGCTTGCAGAGATGTCACACCGGGACCTTGCTCGTCATTTAAGTGGTGGGCTGACTTATGGTGAAATTCCCGCCTCAATTAAAAATATGGTGGTTGATACCCACGATATTAATGATTTCATTATGAAGCCGTTACCGAATCATTTATTTACGCGTGATACCTCATGTTGGATTTATAACGGTGTATCTATTAATCCAATGGCAAAACCTGCTCGCCAACGTGAAACCAATAATCTACGCGCTATTTATCGCTGGCATCCACAATTTGCTGGCGGCGAATTTATTAAATATTTCGGCGACGAGAATATTAATTATGACCACGCCACGTTAGAAGGTGGTGATGTGCTGGTGATTGGTCGGGGGGCCGTGTTGATCGGCATGTCTGAACGCACCACGCCACAAGGAATCGAGTTTCTTGCTCAGGCATTGTTTAAACATCGTCAGGCTGAAAGGGTGATCGCTGTTGAACTGCCTAAACACCGCTCCTGTATGCATCTTGACACCGTTATGACTCATATCGATATCGACACCTTCTCGGTTTATCCCGAAGTTGTGCGCCCGGATGTTAATTGCTGGACGCTAACGCCTGACGGTCACGGCGGCCTGAAACGTACTCAAGAAAGCACACTCCTCCATGCTATCGAAAAAGCCCTCGGTATTGACCAGGTACGTTTAATCACCACGGGTGGTGATGCCTTTGAGGCAGAACGCGAACAGTGGAATGACGCTAACAATGTGCTCACGCTTCGGCCGGGAGTGGTAGTGGGCTACGAGCGCAACATCTGGACTAACGAAAAATATGACAAAGCAGGCATCACGGTTTTACCCATCCCCGGTGATGAATTAGGCCGCGGACGTGGCGGCGCACGTTGCATGAGCTGCCCTTTGCATCGTGACGGTATCTAAGGAAGACATCATGGAAAACAAACCAACACTGGTTATCGCTCTCGGCGGTAATGCCCTGCTTAAACGAGGCGAACCACTCGAAGCAGAAATCCAACGTAAAAATATCGATCTAGCGGTTAAAACTATCGCCCAACTGACTCAACACTGGCGGGTTGTACTGGTTCACGGGAATGGCCCACAAGTTGGACTTCTGGCACTTCAAAACAGCGCCTATGCCCATGTCGCTCCCTATCCACTCGACATTCTGGGGGCCGAAAGCCAGGGGATGATCGGCTACATGCTACAACAGGCGCTGAAAAATCAACTACCACAACGTGAGATCAGCGTGTTGCTGACACAGGTTGAAGTGGATGCCAACGATCCTGCCTTCAGTAACCCAACTAAGTACATCGGCCCAATTTATGACCATGCTCAATCTCAGGTACTACAGGCAGAAAAAGGCTGGATTTTCAAAGCAGATGGCCACTCTTTCCGCCGGGTCGTACCTTCTCCACAGCCTAAACGCATCGTCGAGCAGGATGCCATCCAGACACTGATCGCCCACGATCATCTGGTGATCTGTAATGGTGGCGGTGGTGTTCCAGTGGTTGAAAAAGCCGATGGATACCATGGGATTGAAGCGGTGATCGACAAAGACCTTTCAGCCGCGCTACTGGCAAGTCAGATCCATGCTGACGCCTTGTTGATCCTCACTGATGCGGAAGCAGTATATCTCGACTGGGGCAAGCCAACCCAACGCCCGCTGGCCCAGGTCACGCCGGAATTACTCAACGAAATGCAATTTGATGCCGGGTCTATGGGGCCCAAAGTCACCGCCTGCGCAAAGTTTGTTAGTCAGTGCCGGGGCATTGCGGGGATCGGCTCTCTTGCAGATGGTCCGGAAATTCTCGCCGGAGACAAAGGCACTCTTATTCGCCTTGATACCACCCATAACCACGCTTGATCTATTTTTATAAGGACATACCCATGGCTACTTCACTGAAAAACCGTAATTTTCTTAAGCTGCTTGATTACACCCCTGCAGAGATTCAATACCTGATTGATTTGGCTATCAATCTTAAAGCCGCCAAGAAATCTGGAAACGAAAAACAAACGCTGGTCGGTAAAAACATTGCGTTGATTTTTGAAAAATCCTCTACCCGTACCCGCTGTGCCTTTGAAGTCGCGGCCTTTGATCAAGGTGCGCAGGTGACTTACATCGGCCCCAGCGGCTCACAAATCGGCCATAAAGAATCAATGAAAGATACCGCTCGCGTACTCGGACGCATGTATGACGGTATTGAGTATCGCGGTTATGGTCAGAATATCGTTGAAGAATTAGGTGAGTTCGCTGGTGTTCCGGTATGGAACGGACTGACCAATGAATTTCACCCGACACAGATCCTCGCAGATTTAATGACCATGCTGGAGCATGCGCCAGGCAAAACGCTGCCAGAGCTGAGCTTTGCCTATCTTGGTGATGCCCGAAATAACATGGGGAACTCGCTGATGGTTGGTGCTGCAAAAATGGGGATGGATATCCGTCTGGTGGCACAAAAATCTTTCTGGCCAGATGAAGCGCTGGTAACACAATGCCGTGAGATCGCCAGCGTGACTGGGGCGAGAATCACCCTGACAGAGGATGTGGAAGAAGGCGTATACGACGTTGATTTTCTCTATACGGATGTTTGGGTTTCTATGGGAGAGCCAAAAGAAGCCTGGGCAGAACGAGTGAGTCTGATGACACCTTATCAGATCAATCAACAGGTGATTACTGCCACGCGTAACCCTGAAGTTAAATTTATGCACTGCCTGCCCGCCTTCCATAATGAGCACACCACAGTAGGGCGCGAGATCGAGATGGCCTACGGCCTCAAAGGACTGGAAGTTACTGAAGAGGTTTTTGAATCTGCCCACTCCATTGTTTTCGATGAAGCAGAAAACCGGATGCACACCATTAAAGCGGTGATGGTAGCAACTCTCGGCGACTAACCCTGACGGGCATACGTCGACGAGTGGCGTATGCCCGTGATTATGGAGATCACATTATGGGTAAATTCAAATTTCCCACCGCTTATACCATCTTGTTCGTGCTGATTGCGTTAGTTGCGGCAATGACCTGGGTTGTACCTGCGGGAAAATATCAGATGGTGACAAATGCCGCACTGGGAAAGGAAGTTCCTGTTGCAGGCACTTACGCACCTGTTGAGGCACAACCACAGGGTATTACTGCTGTCCTGTTAGCGCCCATCGACGGCTTGTACAACCATCAAACCTACACTGCGGGAGCGATTGATGTCGCGCTGTTTGTCCTGATCATCGGTGGATTTTTGGGAGTAGTAAATAAAACCGGGGCAATAGATGCCGGTATCGAACGAGTGACAACTCACCTTAATGGTCGGGAAGAGTGGATGATTCCGATCCTGATGGCGCTCTTCGCTGCTGGCGGTACAATTTATGGGATGGCGGAAGAATCACTCCCCTTCTACACGTTGCTGGTACCCGTCATGATGGCTGCCCGCTTTGATCCTCTGGTCGCTGCCGCCACCGTGTTATTGGGATCGGGCATTGGCACGCTGGGCTCAACCATTAACCCATTTGCTACCGTCATTGCTGCCAACGCCGCCGGGATCCCCTTTACTCAGGGCATTTTGCTGCGTGTTATTTTGCTGTTAGTAGGCTACGTGATTTGTGTTTACTGGGTTATGCGTTATGCCCGCAAAGTTCGCAATAGCCCGGAAAGCTCTATCGTGGCGGATAAGATGGCTGAAAACCAGGCGCATTTTCTGGGAAATCGTTCAGAAACGATGCTGGAATTTACCTCCACGCGCAAAGCAATCCTGATACTTTTTGCTGCATCCTTTGCCTTTATGATTTACGGCGTAGCGGTACTGGGTTGGTGGATGGCGGAAATCTCTGCTGTCTTTCTGGCAGCTGCGGTTATCGTGGGTGTCATTGCCCGCATGGGCGAAGAAACCTTCACCAGCACCTTTATTGACGGCGCGCGGGATCTCCTTGGTGTGGCACTGATTATCGGCATCGCCCGCGGTATTGTGGTCGTGATGGATAACGGCATGATTACGCACACAATTCTGCACAGTGCGGAGAATCTGGTCTCAGGGCTTTCCACCACTGTTTTCATCAACGTGACCTATTGGCTGGAAGTATTGCTCTCTTTTCTGGTTCCCTCATCTTCCGGCCTTGCAGTGTTAACGATGCCAATAATGGCTCCACTCGCTGATTTTGCTCATGTACAACGCGATCTGGTGGTAACCGCTTATCAGTCCGCTTCCGGGGTGGTTAATTTAATTACGCCAACCTCTGCGGTAGTGATGGGCGGTCTGGCGATTGCCCGTGTTCCCTGGGTCCGTTATCTGAAATGGGTCGCACCGCTACTGCTGATTCTCACGATGTTGAATATGATTGTGCTGAGTATCGCCGCGATGATTTAACGCGACAGGCCGCTTATCAAAGCGGCCTTCAAATCTGGTGTAGTGATAAATGAGCCACTCTCACATTTTAAAATGTGAAAAATATCATCAGGACATTGATATTAATAATAAATAAAAGGTGCACTATGAAGGAATACGATGATTACTCCGCCAAAGAAAAGAAGCAACTGGCGGTCTGTCAGCGCCTGATTACCGAAAAAAGTTATCTTTCGCAGGAGGAAATCCGCCGCGATTTGCAAAACCATGGCTTTGACAGTATCAGTCAGTCAACCGTTTCACGACTACTGAAATTGCTGGGAGTCATAAAAATTAGAAATACAAAAGGACAAAAAATTTATTCGGTGAATCCTCAATTACTTCCCACACCTGACGCAGGTCGATCCGTCGCTGAAATGGTCCTGAGTGTTGAGCATAATGGTGAATTTATCCTTATCCATACCGTCGCCGGATATGGTCGGGCAGTAGCGCGAATCCTTGATTTCCATGCTTTGCCAGAAATTCTTGGCGTGATTGCTGGCAGCAATATTGTATGGGTCGCACCACGTGTGGTGAAGCGCACAGCCCTGGTGCACAAGCAGATTAATTATTTATTAAAATTGAATATTTATTCATGATAACCGTTTGCCTTGCTTTATAACTGCATCATCTTCTTGATCCTCTCTGAGAGCTGAGTATAATGCCGGGCAATTTGCCGGGAGGAAATATGGCTCAGTGTGTTCGACAATTTGTCTTACCGCGTCTGAAAAAGGGCGCAGGCCTGCCGTTTTTCTTTCCGTTGATCATCCAAACAAAGCCCCTCAATTGAGGGGCTTTTTTTTGCCCAGGCGTCAGGAGATAAAAATGGCTAATCCGCTATATCAAAAACATATCATTTCCATAAACGACCTTAGTCGAGATGAACTTAATCTGGTACTGGCGACAGCGGCGAAATTAAAAGCAAATCCACAACCAGAGTTGTTGAAGCATAAGGTGATTGCCAGCTGCTTCTTCGAAGCCTCAACCCGTACCCGTCTCTCTTTTGAAACCTCAATGCACCGCCTGGGTGCCAGCGTGGTGGGCTTCTCTGACAGCGCGAATACCTCGCTTGGCAAAAAGGGCGAAACGCTGGCAGATACCATTTCGGTAATTAGTACCTACGTTGATGCGATTGTTATGCGCCATCCGCAGGAAGGGGCTGCACGCCTTGCGACTGAGTTTTCCGGCAATGTACCGGTGCTGAATGCCGGTGATGGCTCCAACCAACACCCGACGCAAACCTTGCTGGACTTGTTCACCATTCAGGAAACCCAGGGGCGTCTGGACAATCTGCACATTGCGATGGTCGGTGACCTCAAATATGGCCGCACCGTTCACTCCCTGACCCAGGCGTTAGCGAAGTTCGACGGCAACCGTTTTTACTTCATCGCGCCGGACGCGCTGGCAATGCCGCAATACATTCTGGATATGCTCGATGAAAAAGGGATCGCCTGGAGTCTGCACAGCTCCATTGAAGAAGTGATGGCGGAAGTGGACATTCTGTACATGACCCGAGTGCAAAAAGAGCGCCTGGACCCGTCCGAGTACGCCAACGTGAAAGCGCAGTTTGTTCTTCGCGCCAGCGATCTCCACAACGCCAAAACCAATATGAAAGTGCTGCATCCGCTACCGCGTGTCGATGAGATTGCCACCGATGTTGATAAAACGCCGCACGCCTGGTACTTCCAGCAAGCAGGCAACGGGATTTTCGCTCGCCAGGCGTTACTGGCACTGGTTCTGAATCGCGATCTGGTACTGTAAGGGGAAATAGAGATGACACACGATAATAAATTGCAGGTTGAAGCTATTAAACGCGGCACGGTAATTGACCATATCCCTGCGCAGATCGGTTTCAAATTATTGTCCTTGTTCAAACTTACCGAGACTGATCAGCGTATTACCATCGGCCTCAATCTGCCTTCTGGTGAGATGGGGCGTAAGGATCTGATCAAAATCGAAAATACCTTTTTGAGTGAAGATCAGGTAGACCAACTGGCTTTGTATGCGCCACAAGCCACGGTTAACCGTATCGACAACTATGAAGTGGTGGGTAAATCGCGCCCCAGCCTGCCGGAGCGCATCGACAATGTGCTGGTCTGCCCGAACAGCAACTGTATCAGCCATGCAGAACCAGTTTCTTCCAGCTTTGCAGTACGAAAACGCGCCAATGACATCGCGCTCAAATGCAAATACTGTGAAAAAGAGTTTTCCCATAATGTGGTACTGGCCAATTAATTGCGGTTGGTAATAAAAGTCTGGCTCCCTATAATAACCGGGACTTTTTACCACTGAATTCAGGAGAAATCATGAGCAAAACTATCGCGACGGAAAATGCACCGGCAGCTATCGGTCCTTACGTTCAGGGCGTTGATCTGGGCAGCATGATCATCACTTCCGGGCAGATCCCGGTAAACCCGAAAACGGGCGAAGTACCGGCAGACGTCGCAGCACAGGCACGTCAGTCGCTGGATAACGTAAAAGCGATCGTTGAAGCGGCTGGCCTGAAAGTGGGCGACATCGTTAAAACTACCGTGTTTGTGAAAGATCTGAACGACTTCGCAACCGTAAACGCTACTTACGAAGCCTTCTTCACCGAACACAACGCCACCTTCCCGGCACGTTCTTGCGTTGAAGTTGCCCGTCTGCCGAAAGACGTGAAGATTGAGATCGAAGCGATCGCTGTTCGTCGCTAATCTCTACTGAAAGATAATCCAGGTATTGCGCCTGGGTTATCTGATTCAACCAGGGAGGGTTGAAGATGGCTAAACCCCGTTTCACTGACGAACAAATCGCTGAAATTTTACAGCAGTCAAAAGAGGGGGCGTCTAATAAGGAGCTATGTGAACACTATCAATTTAGCGTTAGCACGCTGCGGCGCTGGCAAGAACAGCACACTGAAGGCATCAGAAGCGAATTAAAAAAAACAGAATCCAAAGCGCAAATCGTCTTTCTGGTTTTCTTTGCTATCGCTATTCTACTGACTCTTATATTTGACAAACCTACAGGTGGATGGGTAATTCCGCCTTTATTAATCTATTGTGTTTATTATATCCGCGAGTATCGCAACATCTCTGGCAGACACATTAAAAAAGAAGACATCTATCTCTCTCGTTCTATTAATAAAAGCCATAGCGCCCTTTATAATTTAAGTTGGACGTTTATTTGTTTTTTTATTTTTGCAGTAATTTATTTTTTTGTTCAGATATTTTCGTAGCAGTCATACCGATATAATACCCTGTGGCAACTAAACCAACGATAAACCAGACTTTGCCCATTGCTGAATGCGCGGGTAAAGTTAGGCTCAAATAATTAAACAACACGTTACGGGATAACAGGATGCAAAATCGGCTGACTATCATAGACATCGCGCGCTTAAGCGGCGTGGGGAAATCTACGGTTTCCCGGGTGCTGAATAACGAAAGCGGCGTGAGTCAGCGCACGCGCGAGCGCGTGGAAGCAGTGATGAATCAGCATGGATTTTCCCCTTCCCGCTCCGCACGCGCGATGCGTGGGCAAAGCGATAAAGTCGTCGCCATCATCGTGACCCGTCTGGATTCGTTGTCAGAAAATCTCGCCGTCCAAACCATGCTGCCAGCGTTCTATGAACAAGGTTACGACCCGATCATGATGGAAAGTCGGTTTTCTCCGCAATTAGTTGCCGAACATTTGGGGGTGCTGAAACGGCGTAATATCGACGGCGTAGTGCTGTTCGGTTTTACCGGCATAACCGAAGACATGTTAGCCCACTGGCAGTCATCGCTGGTTCTGCTGGCACGTGACGCAAAAGGCTTTGCTTCGGTCTGTTATGACGACGAAGGGGCAATCAAAATCCTGATGCAACGGCTGTATGACCAGGGGCATCGTAATATCAGTTATCTCGGCGTGCCTCACAGTGACGTGACGACTGGTAAGCGACGTCACGAAGCCTACCTGGCGTTCTGCAAAGCGCATATACTTCATCCTGTCGCCGCTCTGCCAGGCCTTGCGATGAAGCAAGGTTATGATAATGTCGCAAAAGTGATTACCCCTGAAACCACCGCGTTACTGTGCGCAACCGACACGCTGGCACTTGGCGCAAGTAAATACCTGCAAGAGCAACGCATCGACACCTTGCAACTGGCGAGCGTCGGTAATACACCGTTAATGAAATTCCTCCATCCGGAGATCGTCACCGTTGACCCAGGTTACGCCGAAGCCGGACGCCAGGCGGCCTGCCAGTTAATTGCGCAGGTAACCGGGCGCAGCGAACCGCAACAAATCATCATCCCCGCCACCCTGTCCTGATCGTTTCCTGAACGATAAATTGTGATCTTCGCTGCGTTTCGGGAACGTTCCCGTTTTTAAATTTTTCCGCGCACTATATTCTGCAGCCAACCAAAAATGTCATCTGCCATGGGGCGTTATGATGAGCAAAATAAACCAAACGGATATCGATCGGTTGATTAAACTGGTCGGCGGGCGCGGCAATATTGCGACGGTGAGCCACTGTATTACTCGCCTGCGCTTTGTCCTCAACCAACCGGCCAATGCCAGACCGAAAGAGATTGAGCAACTCCCCATGGTGAAAGGCTGTTTCACCAATGCCGGGCAATTTCAGGTGGTAATAGGCACCAACGTGGGTGATTACTATCAAGCGCTGATAGCGACGACCGGACAGGCGCGGGTTGATAAAGAGCAGGTGAAAAAAGCCGCCCGGCAGAATATGAAATGGCATGAGCAGTTGATCTCTCATTTCGCGGAGATCTTCTTCCCGCTGCTGCCCGCGTTGATTAGTGGTGGTTTGATCCTCGGTTTTCGCAATGTGATCGGTGATTTGCCCATGAGCAACGGTCAAACGCTGGCGCAAATGTACCCTTCCCTGCAAACGATCTACGATTTTCTATGGTTGATCGGTGAAGCGATCTTCTTCTACCTGCCGGTCGGAATTTGCTGGTCAGCGGTGAAAAAAATGGGCGGCACGCCGATCCTCGGTATCGTGCTTGGCGTGACGCTGGTTTCCCCACAGTTGATGAACGCTTATCTGCTCGGGCAGCAGCTACCGGAAGTATGGAACTTTGGCATGTTCAGCATCGCCAAAGTGGGCTATCAGGCACAAGTTATTCCGGCACTGTTAGCCGGGCTGGCGCTGGGCGTGATAGAAACTCGCCTTAAGCGTATCGTGCCGGATTACCTCTATCTGGTGGTGGTGCCGGTCTGTTCGCTGATCCTCGCGGTCTTCCTCGCCCATGCGCTGATCGGTCCGTTTGGTCGCATGATTGGCGATGGCGTTGCCTTTGCGGTGCGTCACCTGATGACCGGCAGCTTTGCCCCCATTGGTGCGGCATTGTTTGGCTTCCTTTACGCACCGCTGGTGATCACCGGCGTACACCAGACCACGCTTGCTATAGATTTGCAGATGATTCAAAGCATGGGTGGCACGCCAGTGTGGCCGCTTATTGCGCTGTCGAATATCGCTCAGGGCTCCGCCGTGATAGGCATTATCATTTCCAGCCGCAAGAACAATGAACGCGAGATCTCCGTGCCTGCCGCTATCTCCGCCTGGCTTGGGGTCACTGAGCCTGCAATGTACGGCATCAACCTGAAATATCGCTTCCCGATGCTGTGCGCGATGATTGGTTCTGGTCTGGCAGGATTGCTATGTGGTCTGAACGGCGTTATGGCGAATGGCATCGGCGTAGGCGGCCTGCCGGGAATTCTCTCTATTCAACCGAGCTACTGGCAAGTGTTTGCGCTGGCAATGGCTATCGCCATCATCATCCCGATTGTACTCACCTCGTTTATCTACCAGCGGAAATACCGCCTGGGCACGCTGGACATTGTTTAATTTTCTTCGGGGCGCAATTGCGCCCCCCTCGCATTTGCAGGAATAACGTAATGACGAATCTTCCCCACTGGTGGCAAAACGGCGTTATCTACCAGATTTATCCCAAGAGTTTTCAGGACACCACGGGTAGCGGCACCGGTGATTTACGTGGCGTTATCCAACGCCTGGACTATCTGCATAACCTGGGCGTCGATGCTATCTGGCTAACCCCCTTTTATGTCTCTCCCCAGGTCGATAACGGATACGACGTAGCGAACTATACGGCGATAGATCCCACTTACGGTACGCTGGACGATTTTGACGAAATGGTGACGCAGGCGAAATCACGCGGCATTCGTATCATTCTCGATATGGTGTTTAATCATACTTCTACCCAACATGCCTGGTTTCGCGAGGCGCTGAGCAAAGAAAGCCCTTACCGTCAGTTTTATATCTGGCGCGATGGTGAACCAGAAACGCCACCGAATAACTGGCGTTCAAAATTTGGCGGTAGTGCGTGGCGCTGGCATGCAGAAAGCGAACAGTACTATTTGCATCTCTTTGCACCAGAACAGGCGGATCTCAACTGGGAGAATCCGACGGTACGCGCAGAACTGAAAAAAGTCTGTGAGTTCTGGGCCGATCGCGGGGTCGATGGGTTACGCCTGGATGTAGTGAATTTGATCTCTAAAGATCTGCGTTTTCCTAATGACCTGGATGGCGATGGGCGTCGCTTCTACACCGACGGGCCACGAGCACACGAGTTTTTGCATGAGATGAACCGCGATGTGTTTACGCCTCGCGGTTTAATGACCGTGGGTGAAATGTCCTCCACCAGCCTTGAGCATTGCCAGCGATACGCGGCACTAACAGGCAGTGAATTGTCGATGACCTTTAATTTTCATCACCTGAAGGTCGATTATCCCGGTGGTGAAAAATGGACGCTGGCTAAACCTGACTTTGTGGCGTTGAAAGCATTGTTCCGCCACTGGCAACAAGGAATGCACAACGTGGCATGGAATGCCTTGTTCTGGTGTAACCACGATCAGCCGCGCATTGTTTCTCGTTTTGGTGATGAAGGGGACTACCGCGAACCTGCGGCAAAAATGCTGGCGATGGTGCTGCATGGCATGCAGGGAACGCCATATATCTATCAGGGCGAAGAGATTGGCATGACTAACCCACATTTCACGCGCATTACTGACTATCGCGACGTGGAGAGCCTCAATATGTTTGCCGAACTGCGCAACGATGGGCGTGACGCCGACGAGTTATTGGCAATCCTCGCCAGTAAATCCCGTGACAATAGTCGCACGCCAATGCAATGGAGCAACGGCGATAATGCCGGGTTTACAACGGGTGAACCGTGGATTGACCTGGGCGATAACTATCAAGAAATCAACGTAGAAGCCGCGCTGGCCGATGAGTCCTCGGTGTTTTACACCTACCAAAAGTTAATCACACTGCGTAAGCAAGAAGCCGTCCTGACATGGGGCAATTACCAGGATCTGCTGCCAGACAGCCCTGTATTGTGGTGCTATCGCCGTGAATGGAAGGGGCAAACCTTGCTGGTCATTGCCAACCTTAGCCGTGAGATCCAACCCTGGCAGCCAGGGCAAATGCGCGGAAACTGGCAGCTTGTGATGCATAACTACGAAGAAGCCTCAGCACAACCCTGTGCCATGACTTTACGGCCTTTTGAGGCCGTCTGGTGGTTACAGAAGTAAGTATCCGCTAAGCCCCGGTAATACTGGTCATTCCGGGGTTTTGCCTTTCAGTATGTTGTTTTTGTTGATTTTATAATCAAAAAATTCATTAAAAAATTTACATAACGCTGTAGCGCCCGTCATCCGTACGCTCTGCTTTTTACTTTGAGCTACATCAAAAAAAGTTCAAACATCCTTGATGCAAAGCACTATATATAGACTTTAAAATGCGTCCCGACCCAATATGTTGTATTAATCGACTATAATTGCTACTACAACTCCCCACGAAAAAGGTGCGGCGTTGTGGATAAGCGGATGGCGATTGCGGAAAGCGCCGGAAAACGAAACGAAAAAACCGGAAAACACCTTTCCCAATTTCTGTGGATAACCTGTTCTTAAAAATATGGAGCGATCATGACACCGCATGTGATGAAACGAGACGGCTGCAAAGTGCCGTTTAAATCAGAGCGCATCAAAGAAGCGATTCTGCGTGCAGCTAAAGCAGCGGAAGTCGATGATGCAGATTATTGCGCCACTGTTGCCGCGGTTGTCAGCGAGCAGATGCAGGGCCGCAGCCAGGTGGATATCAACGAGATCCAGACCGCCGTTGAAAACCAGCTGATGTCGGGTCCATACAAACAACTGGCTCGTGCTTACATCGAGTACCGTCACGATCGCGATATTGAACGTGAAAAACGCGGTCGCCTGAATCAGGAGATCCGTGGTCTGGTTGAGCAGACCAACGCCTCGTTGCTCAACGAAAACGCCAACAAAGACAGCAAGGTGATTCCAACCCAGCGCGACCTGCTGGCCGGGATTGTGGCTAAACACTATGCACGTCAGCACCTGCTGCCGCGTGACGTGGTGCAGGCACATGAGCGTGGCGATATTCACTATCACGATCTCGATTACTCGCCGTTCTTCCCGATGTTCAACTGCATGTTGATCGACCTGAAAGGTATGCTGACCCAAGGCTTTAAGATGGGGAACGCCGAGATTGAACCACCGAAGTCGATCTCTACGGCAACCGCGGTAACTGCGCAGATAATTGCTCAGGTCGCCAGTCATATTTATGGCGGCACCACCATTAACCGTATCGATGAAGTGCTGGCACCGTTTGTTACCGCCAGCTACAACAAACATCGCAAGACCGCAGAAGAGTGGAACATCCCGGACGCCGAAGGTTACGCTAACTCTCGTACCATCAAAGAGTGCTACGATGCCTTCCAGTCGCTGGAGTACGAAGTAAACACCCTGCACACCGCCAACGGTCAAACACCGTTTGTGACCTTTGGTTTTGGTCTGGGCACCAGCTGGGAGTCTCGCCTGATTCAGGAGTCTATCCTGCGTAACCGTATCGCGGGCCTGGGTAAAAACCGCAAAACTGCGGTGTTCCCGAAACTGGTGTTTGCGATTCGCGATGGCCTGAACCATAAAAAAGGCGATCCGAACTACGACATCAAACAGCTGGCGCTGGAGTGCGCAAGCAAGCGCATGTATCCAGATATCCTGAACTACGATCAGGTAGTGAAAGTCACCGGTTCGTTTAAAACCCCGATGGGCTGCCGCAGCTTCCTCGGCGTGTGGGAAAATGAAAACGGCGAACAGATCCACGATGGTCGTAACAACCTCGGCGTGATCAGCCTGAACCTGCCGCGCATTGCGCTGGAAGCGAAAGGCGATGAAGCCACCTTCTGGAAGCTGCTGGATGAACGTCTGGTGCTGGCACGTAAGGCGCTGATGACCCGTATCGCTCGTCTCGAAGGCGTTAAAGCGCGCGTGGCCCCGATCCTCTATATGGAAGGTGCTTGTGGCGTTCGTCTGAATGCTGACGACGACGTTTCTGAAATCTTCAAAAACGGTCGTGCGTCTATTTCGCTGGGTTACATCGGCATCCACGAAACCATTAACGCGCTGTTTGGCGGCGAGCATGTGTATGACAACGAGCAGCTGCGCGCGAAAGGTATCGCCATTGTTGAACGTCTGCGTCAGGCGGTGGATCAGTGGAAAGAAGAAACGGGTTACGGTTTTAGCCTTTACAGCACGCCAAGTGAAAACCTGTGCGACCGCTTCTGCCGTCTCGATACTGCTGAGTTTGGCGTGGTGCCGGGCGTGACTGATAAAGGTTACTACACCAACAGTTTCCACCTCGATGTCGAGAAGAAGGTGAACCCGTACGACAAGATCGACTTTGAAGCGCCTTACCCGCCGCTGGCGAACGGTGGTTTCATTTGCTACGGCGAATATCCAAACATTCAGCACAACCTGAAGGCGCTGGAAGATGTCTGGGATTACAGCTATCAGCATGTACCGTATTACGGCACCAATACGCCGATTGATGAGTGTTACGAGTGTGGTTTTACCGGTGAGTTTGAGTGCACCAGTAAAGGCTTCACCTGCCCGAA
The DNA here is from genome assembly GCF_000026225.1 of Escherichia fergusonii ATCC 35469. Lineage (NCBI taxonomy): Bacteria > Pseudomonadati > Pseudomonadota > Gammaproteobacteria > Enterobacterales > Enterobacteriaceae > Escherichia > Escherichia fergusonii. Next base: position 4,428,597 of record NC_011740.1, on the reverse strand, counting down.
ATGTGGTAACCATGACGCCTCCCGTGTGTCGGTGACTCGCCGCGTGTGCGGATATTTAGGTAGCCCGGATGCGCGTCCGTTTAACGCCGGTAAGCAGGAAGAAGTTAAGCGCCGCGTTAAACATTTGGGAAATGGGCAGATCGGTTAATCTTCACTCTGCGCTAAGCAAATGCCGGATGCGGCGTAAACGCCTTATCCGGCCTACATTTGGCAACGGCTCCAGGCCTGATAAGACGCAACAGCGTCGCATCAGGCGTTGATTGCCTGATACAGCCTACACGCGGACTGATAAGCCAGGCGAAATAATGAATTATCATCAGTACTATCCTGTCGACATCGTCAACGGCCCCGGCACTCGCTGCACCCTGTTTGTCTCCGGGTGTGTTCATGAATGCCCCGGTTGCTATAACAAAAGCACCTGGCGGGTAAATTCCGGTCAGCCATTTACCAAAGCAATGGAAGACCAGATCATTAACGATCTGAATGACACCCGCATCAAACGCCAGGGTATTTCCCTCTCCGGCGGCGATCCGCTGCATCCGCAAAACGTGCCGGATATTCTGAAACTGGTACAACGCATCCGCGCCGAATGTCCTGGTAAAGACATCTGGGTGTGGACAGGCTATAAACTCGACGAACTCAACGCTACGCAAATGCAGGTTGTTGATTTGATTAACGTGCTGGTCGACGGCAAATTTATGCAGGATCTAAAAGACCCTTCCCTGATCTGGCGCGGCAGCAGCAATCAGGTGGTGCATCATTTACGTTAGTCACTCATCCAGCCGTTTTGTCGCGTCTTCATAAACGGCTGAGTTCTCTCTCTCTTACCAATAGCTATCACCAACACGAGTAACTCTTTATCATTGACCTGATAGACCCGGCGATATCCCAGTGTGCGAAGCTTAATTTTGTAGCAGTCCGGCAAATCCCGTAGTTTAGCCGATGGATTGCGCGGCCTTTTCAGCACATCCCCAAGCTTTTTTTTAAATTGTTCCCGGACTGTCACGCCCAGTTTTTGCCACTCTTTCAGCGCCCGCGGATCAAAAGCCAGTTCATAGTTCATCCAGTCGGACCTTAATGGCCTCCTGTGGGTTGGCCAGTCGTTCCCTGACAGTGCGTAACAAGGCTTCTTCACTATCACTGACAGTGAGCGTTTTTACCGGCATTCGTCCATTTTCCGCAACGTACTGAAACAGCTGCCGCACTGCTTCAGTAGGCGTGATATTTAATTTTTCCAGCACCGCATAAGCCTCATTTTTCAGTTTGTCATCCAGGCGGACGTTAAGTGTGGCCATTATGCCTCCGGTAATTATGAAAAGTGTAATGCATTATAGCATTACATATGCATTACATTCATTTCTGGAAAACGCCTCGCAAAAATGAGGACGACACGCAGGAATATGCGGTAGTGAAGATAGATATTGCGGTGATTTTACGAAGGGGAAGAAAGCGTTGGGCGGTAACGTTTCACCGCCCAATAAGGAATTAACGATACTTCTGGTGATAGGCGTTGCGGGTCGTTTTCAGTTGCTCTGCGGCAGCCTGCGCTTCTTTTACTTTACCTTCATTAGCCAGCTTCAGCGCGTCGTCAATCTGACCGACCAGAATGTCGAAACCGTGGCGGAAGTCTTTCATCTCCGGGCTGTCTGGCGATTTGCCTTCGAGCTTGGGCGGCGTTGCTTTTTGCGCATCCAGCGCCGCTGCGCGCATTTTGGTTAACGCGTCTTTGACTTGCGCCGCGTTATCGGCTTTTTCGACCACTTTTAAATTGTCGTTGAGGGTTTCCATATTGTCTTCAAGATCAGCGGCAAACGACGCCGAACTGAATACCAACGAGGAGACTGCAAGAATAGCTAACAGGCTTTTACGCATTGCTCACTTCCTTTTTCTTATTAAGATTTGGCGCGGCAGGTCGCGCCTTTTTTTACTGCCCGGCGATTTTCATCTCCGGCAACAGCACAGAACCACACTGTATATTGCTGCGTGTTTCAATATCGTTACCGACGGTGACAATATTGCGCCACATATCTTTTAAATTACCTGCGATGGTGATTTCGCTAACCGGATACTGAATTTCGCCATTCTCTACCCAGAAGCCCGCTGCACCACGGGAATAATCACCGGTAATGGCACTCACGCCCTGGCCCATTAGCTCCGTCACCACCAGCCCGGTGCCCATCTCTTTGAGCATTTGTTCGAAGCTTAGCCCTTGTCCGGCAATCCGCCAGTTGTGAATACCGCCCGCATGTCCGGTGCTTTTCAGCCCCAGTTTCCGCGCCGAATAGCTGGTCAGCAGCCACTGAGTCAGGATACCATCTTTGACGATATCGCGGCGCTCGGTGCGCACACCTTCGCTATCGAATGGCGTGGAGGCCAGCCCTTTCAGCAGATGCGGATGCTCTTCAATGGTCAGCCAATCCGGTAGAATTTGTTTACCCAGCGAATCCAGCAGGAAGGTGGATTTACGGTAAACCGATCCACCCGCTATCGCCCCAACCAGATGCCCAAAAAGTCCGGTTGCCACTTCATTGGCAAAAATTACCGGCGCTTTCATGGTGGAAAGTTTACGCGGTGACAGGCGCGATAAAGTACGGCGAGCACAATCGGCCCCGACCCACTCTGGCGTTTGCAGATCGCTCATCGCGCGACCAATGGTGTAGGCGTAATCACGCTCCATATCGCCATTTTCTTCGGCAATTACGCAGCTTGAGAGTGAATGACGCGTTGAGCAATAACCCTGCAACATGCCGTGGCTGTTGCCAAAAACTTTTACGCCGTAGTGGCTGTTAAAACTGCCGCCTTCGGTATTGGTGATGCGTTTATCCGCCTGTAATGCTGCCTGTTCTGCGCGAGCAGCCAGTTCAATAGCTTCATCCGGGGAAACTTCCGCAGGGTGGAATAAGTCGAGATCCGGTGCGTCAAAGGCCAGCAGCTCTTTGTCTGCCACGCCGGCACAGGGATCTGGCGAGGTATAACGGGCAATATCCAGCGCTGCCTGTACGGTGCGGGCAATGGCCTGCGGACTTAAATCGGTAGACGATGCGCTGCCTTTGCGGTTCTGGTGATAAACAGTGATCCCCAGCGCGCCATCGCTATTGAATTCGACATTCTCCACTTCGCCATATCGCGTGCTAACGCTAATGCCGGTGGTCTTGCTGACGGCAACTTCCGCACCGTCCGATTTGCCTGAGGCCAACTCCAGCGCAGTGGAAACTGCGTCTTCCAGAATCTTGCGCTGCGCTTCAACTTGAGAGATTACTTTCATTGCAAGTGCCATAATGTAGAGAGTTTCTCTGAAGTCTAACAGAGAACCGTTTTTCAGTGCGCATCTTAACTGGTAACATTAGCCTCTTTTTTTAAGGAGCCTGAGATGACTAAGCAGCCCGAAGACTGGCTCGACGACGTTCCCGGTGATGACATCGAAGACGAAGACGATGAAATTATCTGGGTCAGTAAAAGTGAAATTAAACGTGATGCCGAGGAGCTAAAACGCCTTGGCGCAGAAATTGTTGATCTGGGGAAAAACGCGCTGGATAAGATCCCGTTAGACGCGGATCTGCGCGCGGCTATTGAGCTCGCCCAGCGTATTAAGATGGAAGGTCGCCGCCGCCAGTTGCAGCTCATCGGTAAGATGCTGCGCCAGCGCGACGTAGAACCGATCCGTCAGGCGCTGGATAAGCTGAAAAATCGCCACAACCAGCAGGTGGTGTTGTTCCATAAACTGGAAAACCTGCGCGATCGTCTGATCGACCAGGGTGATGACGCCATTGCTGAAGTATTAAATCTGTGGCCCGATGCCGATCGTCAGCAACTGCGTACTCTGATCCGCAACGCGAAGAAAGAGAAAGAAGGGAATAAGCCGCCGAAATCCGCGCGCCAGATTTTCCAATATCTGCGTGAGTTAGCGGAAAACGAAGGGTAATTTTCGTTGTTGATGTGAGTATGGTTTGCCGGATGCGGCGTGAACGCCTTATCCGGCAATACTATCTCAGGCTGAGGCCGAATTACTGCGCGGCTTCCGCTTTCTTCGCTAGTCCATCCAGCAGTTTCTGATGAATACCACCAAAACCGCCGTTACTCATCACCAGAATGTGATCGCCCGGCTGAGCGGTTTTCACCACCATATCTGCCAGCGTATCAACATCGCCGCTCCAGTGTGCAGGCTGAACGCAGGCTTCTGCCACTTCTGCGACCTGCCACGGAATATGCGCCGGTTGCAGTAAGAAGACTTCATCGGCACGACCTAACGACGGTGCCAAATCGTCTTTGCAGATCCCCATTTTCATGGTATTCGAGCGCGGTTCCAGCACGGCAATAATGCGCGCCGTACCGCCAACTTTGCCACGCAGCGCCGCCAGCGTTGCCAGAATCGCCGTCGGGTGATGGGCAAAATCGTCATACACCGTCACGCCATTTGCTTCACCGCGCAACTCCAGACGACGACGAGCGTTAATAAACGAACCCAGCGCGTTAGCAGCATCTGCTGGCGCTACGCCAACATGACGGGCCGCCGCAATCGCCATCAGGCCGTTGTGCATATTATGTTCGCCCACCAGCGACCATTTCACTTCGCCCACTTTTTCGCCATCCAGCAAGACTTCCCATTCGGAAGCGTCAGTGGTCAGCTTTTTCGCCTGCCAGTGCCCCTGCTCGCCCACCAGCTCCTGCTCGCTCCAGCAGCCCATCGCCATGGTCTGTTTCAGGTTGATGTCGTTTTCAGGCCAGATAATACGCCCCTGCCCCGGAACGATACGCACCAGATGGTGGAACTGTTTCTGGATCGCTTTCAGGTCGTCAAAGATATCTGCATGATCGAACTCAAGGTTGTTGAGGATCAGCGTACGCGGGCAGTAGTGGACAAATTTAGAGCGTTTGTCGAAGAAGGCACAGTCATACTCATCCGCTTCAATAACAAAGAAGTCACTTTCGCCCAGACGCGCCGAAACCTCAAAGTTCCCCGGCACACCACCAATCACAAATCCCGGTTTGTAACCGCACTGTTCCAGAATCCAGGTCGTCATTCCCGCGGTGGTGGTTTTGCCGTGTGTACCGGCAACGGCCAACACCCAGCGGTCGCGCAGCACAAAATCGTGCAACCACTGTGGACCTGACATATAAGGGATGTTTTTTTCCAGTACCGCTTCCACACACGGATTTCCACGGGTCATGGCGTTGCCAATAATCACCAGATCCGGCTGTGGATCGAGCTGGCTGGCATCGTAACCCTGAATCAGTTCAATGCCTTGCTTCTCAAGTAAGGTGCTCATCGGCGGATACACATTGGCGTCCGAACCCGTTACTTCATGGCCTAACTGGCGCGCCAGCATCGCCAGACCGCCCATAAACGTGCCACAAATTCCTAAAATATGAATGCGCATACGTCACTATCCTTTTTTAATCTGCCGTTCATTTTACGCATATGTCGGGCAACTGAGAAACGCATTTCAGGATAATCCGTAATTTGCTGGCGCGATTCACCTGAGCGCAACATTCAGATTATTTGTTAAGATTGTGGCGGTCGCTTTACTCCATAATCATTGCAGGGAAAGTTTTATGAAAACGTTAGGTGAATTTATTGTCGAAAAGCAGCACGAGTTTTCTCATGCTACCGGTGAGCTCACTGCTTTGCTGTCGGCAATAAAACTGGGCGCCAAGATTATCCATCGCGATATCAACAAAGCAGGACTGGTTGATATCCTGGGTGCCAGCGGTGCTGAGAATGTGCAGGGCGAGGTTCAGCAGAAACTCGACTTGTTCGCTAATGAAAAATTGAAAGCCGCACTGAAAGCGCGCGATATCGTTGCGGGCATTGCATCCGAAGAAGAAGATGGGATTGTCGTCTTTGATGGCTGTGAACACGCAAAATACGTTGTGCTGATGGACCCTCTGGATGGCTCGTCCAACATCGATGTTAACGTCTCTGTCGGTACCATTTTCTCCATCTACCGCCGCGTTACACCTGTTGGCACGCCGGTAACGGAAGAAGATTTCCTCCAGCCTGGTAACAAACAAGTTGCGGCAGGTTACGTGGTATACGGCTCATCTACCATGCTGGTTTACACCACTGGCTGCGGCGTCCACGCCTTTACTTATGATCCGTCACTCGGCGTTTTCTGCCTGTGCCAGGAAAAAATGCGTTTCCCGGAGAAAGGCTCAACCTACTCCATCAACGAAGGGAACTACATTAAGTTTCCGAACGGGGTGAAGAAGTACATTAAATTCTGCCAGGAAGAAGATAAGTCCACCAACCGTCCATATACCTCACGTTATATCGGTTCACTGGTCGCAGATTTCCACCGTAACCTGCTGAAAGGTGGGATTTATCTCTACCCAAGCACCGCCAGCCACCCGGACGGTAAACTGCGTTTGCTGTATGAGTGCAACCCGATGGCATTCCTGGCGGAACAAGCGGGCGGTAAAGCGAGCGATGGCAAAGAGCGTATTCTGGATATCATCCCGGAAACCCTGCACCAGCGCCGTTCATTCTTCGTTGGCAATGACCATATGGTTGAAGATGTCGAACGCTTTATCCGTGAGTTCCCGGACGCGTAATCTCCTGCGCCTCTCCACACGGAGAGGCGTTATTATTCCTGCGCAATATTGATTCTTGTCACTGGCGAACTCTGACGATTCTCCCACAGCACCGTTAACCCACGCTGTAAGGCAATAAAAATGAATAACAAAATACCGATGGCAATTTTCGTCCACCATGAGCTCAGCGTGCCATCAAAGTTTATATAAGTCTGAATGAGCCCCTGAATCGCCACGCCAAAAAGCGTTCCCAGCACCGTTCCTACCCCACCACTTAACAACGTACCGCCAATCACTACTGAGGCGATAGCGTCCAGTTCCACACCTACGCCCGCCAGCGCATATCCGGCCTGGGTATAAATCGAGAAGACTATCCCCGCCAGCGTTGCCAGCCCGGTGGAGAGCATATAAATGCGGATAGTGGTGCTGCGAGTGGAAATCCCCATCAGGTTCGCCGACGTCGCGTTGCCACCAATGGCATATACCTGATTACCAAAACGAGTACGATGCGCGAGAAATATGCCGATAACCACCACTGCCAGCATCAGCAACCCCATCGCGCTTAAGCGACCACCGCCGGGGATTTTCCACGCCAGGCTTGAAAGCGTGTCATAAATGGGATGGTTTATCGGGATCGATTCTTCCGAAACGAGATAGCTAACGCCGCGCAAAAAGAACATTCCTGCCAGGGTAATGATAAACGCCGGGATCTTCAGGGCGTCAATCAGAAGCCCCATAAATGCGCCGAAGGCACAGCCCATCACCAGCACCAGTGGAAACGCCAGCAGCGGCGAGAGGCCGAAATCGCCAATCACTTTTGCCAGAAACACACCAGTAAAGGCGATCACCGAACCGACGGAGAGATCGATCCCACCGGAGAGGATCACAAAAGTCATGCCGACGGCGATGATCCCAAGAAAGGCGTTATCGGTCAGGATATTGCAGATCACTCTTGTGGAAGCAAAACCGGGGAACTGCGTCAGGCAGTAGAGATAGCCCAGCACAAAGACGCCGATGGTGATCATAAGCGGCAGGTTACGTTTTATCACGTCTACGCACTCCTTTAATCAGACTTATAAAGCGTTGCGACTGAACAATCAGCACGCAAAGCACCACCACTGCTTTCACCACCTGGTTCATCTCTGGCGGAAAGCCCGAAAGCAAGATCCCGGTATTCATTCCCTGAATAATCAGCGCACCCACTACTGAGAGCAGCAGGTTAAAGCGCCCGCCCATCAGCGATCCACCGCCAATCACCACCGCAAGAATGGCGTCCAGTTCCAGCCATAACCCGGCGTTATTGGCATCGGCACCGCGAATATCAGCCGCCACGATTATGCCCGCAATCGCCGCACATAGCCCACTCAACACGTAGGTGAGCATGACGATGATCCGCGTGTTGACTCCGGCATTTTTTGCCGCCCGAATGTTGATACCAACAGCTTCGATAAACATCCCCAGTGCCGTTTTGCGGGTCAACAGCCAGAACAGAAGAAGCGTCAGCACCGCAATAATGACTGGCGTTGGCAGGAACAACAGCGATCCACTGCCAAACCATGAGAGATCCGGCGAGTTGAACGTGACGATCTGCCCGGAGGTGATCAATTGCGCCACACCTCGTCCGGCGACCATTAGGATCAAAGTGGCAACAAACGGCTGAATTTTGAGGATCGCCACCAGTATGCCGTTCCACAATCCCGCCAGGATGCCAGTGCCCAGGGCGCTTAACAAAACAATTGGCAGGCTGAATCCCGCGACCGTCATCGCAGCCGTTGTGGCTCCGGCGATAGCCATCACCGCCCCCACGGAGAGATCAATCCCACCAGTGGCGATCACCAGCGTCATACCAATCGCCAGTAGCGCAACGGGGGCGGCGCGATTAAGAATGTCGATAGGGCTACCGAACAAACGCCCATCCTGAAGCACCACCTGCCAGAAATGCGGGGCCACCAGGCTATCGACCAGCAGCACCAGCAATAGCGCCGCCAGCTGCGGCATTCCCGTTGGCCAGCGAAAGCGCCTTTTCGGCGGCGTAGTGTCCGGGAGAGATTGAGGCATCACACTGTTCTCCTTACGCCGCAATGGCGTTCATGATCGCCGGAACGGAAAGCTCTGCCAGCGGGATCTCCGCCACCTGTTTGCGATCGCGCATGATAATCACCCGGTCGGCATAGCCCACCAGCTCTTCCAGTTCGGAGGAGATCACCAGCAGCGCCAGACCATCGGCGCATAGCGTTTCAATCAGGCGGATGATCTCAGCGTGGGCGCCAACGTCAATGCCGCGGGTTGGCTCGTCGAGGATCAGAAATTGCGGCCGGGTCAGTAGCCAACGTGAGAGCAGCACTTTTTGCTGATTGCCACCGGAGAGAAACTCAATCGGCTGTTCGGTGGAAGGTGTGCGAATGCCAAGCTGGCGGATAAAGCGTTCGGCAATCTCTTGCTGTTCTTTGCGCGAAATCGGCCGTAACCAGCCGCGCTGGGCCTGGAGAGCGAGGATGATATTTTCCCGCACCGAGGCGGCGGCGATGATGCCATCGGTTTTCCTGTCTTCCGGGCAGAAGCCGATACCCAGTACCGACGCCTGATGTGGGGATCGCAGGGTTTGCTGTTTGCCTTTGATCAACGCCGTGCCGCTGTCAGCAGGTTTGATACCGAAGATCACTTCGGCGGTTTCGGTACGTCCGGATCCCAGCAGACCTGCCAGTCCGACGATCTCGCCGGGGCGCACTTCGAGATCGAACGGTGCGATTGTTCCTTTTTTGCCGTAATTTTTGAACGCGGCAACGGGTTTGTCGCTTAACAATGTTCGCCCGGCACGCTGCAGCGCGTGGGTGTCCAGTTCGCGCCCCAGCATCATTTTTACCAGTTCGATCTGCGGTAGCTCGCGGGTTTCCCGACAGCCAACAAAACTGCCGTTGCGTAAGACAGTGATCCGATCGCTGACCTGATAGACCTGATCGAGAAAGTGAGTGACAAAGATCAGGCTGACGCCGCGATCGCGCAACTGACGCATCAGGCCAAACAGTAACTCTACTTCCTGAGTGTCGAGGCTGGCGGTGGGTTCATCGAGGATCAGCACTTTGGCGGAGAGATCAATGGCCCGACAAATGGCGACGATTTGCTGCATCGCGACTGAAAAACGGTTGAGCGGTTCCCGCACGTCGAGGGAGAAACCGTAAGATGCCATCAGTTCAGTGGCGCGCTTTTCCATCTCTTTACGGCGTAGAAGGCCGAAACGTTTGGGTTCGCGACCTATGAATAGATTATCAGCAACCGACATATTGGGTAGCAGGTTGACTTCCTGATAGACGGTGCCGATGCCTAGCTGTTGTGCGTGGCCGGTGTTTTTCGGTGAGATAGCCTGACCTTCCAGCCATATGGTGCCGCGATCGGCGTGGTAAACGCCGGTTAATGCTTTGATTAGCGTTGATTTTCCCGCCCCGTTTTCACCGAGCAGCGCCATGATTTCACCACGGCGCAGGCTGAAATCAACATTGTCTAACGCTTTGACGCCGGGGAAAAATTTACTTAATCCTTCGGTGTGGAGGATTTCCTGGTGTTGGTTAGTATTCATAGTTTCCCCCGTTGTAAAGCGTGCGCCAGATAAGACACAACAGCGTCGCATCAGGCATCTCGCACAACCGCCGGATGCGGCATAAACGCCTTATCCGGCGGCGTACAAGTCGGCATCAGGTATTGATGCCCCTCAATACCCCATATTTTTCTTCTTCTCTAACTCTTCTTTTGCGGTATCAGGCAGGTAAAGGGTGGACTTGGTCAGCGTCAGCTTTTCAGGCATAGTGCCGTCTTTTTTGTATTTCTCCAGCGCGTCAAAAGCAGGGCCTGCCATATTCGGCGTCAGTTCAACGCTGGCGTTCGCTTCGCCATCAATCATCGCTTTGTAGATGTCCGGCACGCCGTCGATAGAGCCTGTCAGGATATCTTTGCCCGGTTTCAGGCCCGCTTCTTTAATTGCCTGAATCGCGCCAATCACCATGTCATCGTTATGGGCGTAAACCATGCAGATGTTTTTGCCGTTGTTTTCCGCTTTGATAAAGCTCTCCATCACTTCTTTGCCTTTACTACGGGTGAAGTCACCAGACTGCGAGCGGATAATTTTGATGTTTGGCACATTCTTAATGGCTTCGGCAAAGCCTTTCTTACGGTCAATGGCGACGCTGGCTCCAACGGTGCCCTGCAACTCCACCACGTTACACGGTTTGCCATTCACTTCTTTTACCAGCCAGTCACCGATCAACTTACCTTCGAGGATGTTGTCGGCAGTCACGGTGGTCATATAGAGAGATTTGTCTTTCACATCGATGGAACGATCGAGCAAGAAGACCGGGATTTCGGCATCTTTCGCCTCTTTTAATACCGGTTCCCAACCAGTCGCCACCACCGGAGCGATAAAGATCGCATCCACCCCTTGTGCAACGAAGGAACGTACCGCTTTAATCTGGTTTTCCTGCTTTTGCTGACCATCGGCAATTTTCAACGTGATACCGCGTTTTTCGGCTTCACTTTTCGCCACGTTGGTTTCAGCGGCACGCCAGCCGGATTCCGATCCGACCTGCGAAAATCCAACGGTTAATGGAGCGGCCAACGCCATAGACGACATGGCTGCCGAGACTGCAGAGACTACAAGTAAGCGTTTCCACATAGGGTTGTCCTCGTCGGGGTAGTTATTATTGGTTAAAAGATGTTCGCGAAAAAACTATAGACAATCGGTCATGTAACGAATTGCGTTACATCACACTTCAAAAAAGTAAATAAAACGTTAATCACAAGTTTGTAATCGCTTTCATAACGCCATTAAAAAAGCGACTGTTGTTATGGATATTCCTGCTATACGAAGCGTCTTAAAACGATGGCGGAAGTACAAAGTGAGCGAAAACAAGCGAAGACTTTCGCCGCGAGTTGGCTATAATACTCGGCACTTGTTTGCCACATATTTTTAAAGGAAACAGACATGAGCTTACTCAACGTCCCTGCGGGTAAAGAGCTGCCGGAAGACATCTACGTTGTTATTGAAATCCCGGCTAACGCAGATCCGATCAAATACGAAATCGACAAAGAGAGCGGCGCACTGTTCGTTGACCGCTTCATGTCCACCGCGATGTTCTATCCGTGCAACTACGGTTACATCAACCACACCCTGTCTCTGGACGGTGACCCGGTTGACGTACTGGTCCCAACTCCGTACCCGCTGCAGCCGGGTTCAGTGATCCGCTGCCGTCCGGTTGGCGTTCTGAAAATGACCGACGAAGCCGGTGAAGATGCGAAACTGATTGCTGTTCCGCACACTAAGCTGAGCAAAGAATACGATCACATTAAAGACGTAAACGATCTGCCTGAACTGCTGAAAGCTCAGATCGCTCACTTCTTCGAGCACTACAAAGACCTCGAAAAAGGCAAGTGGGTAAAAGTTGAAGGTTGGGAAAACGCAGAAGCCGCTAAAGCTGAAATCGTTGCTTCCTTCGAGCGCGCCAAGAATAAATAAGTTCTTCAAGCGTAATAACCCTGAACGCCGGGCTTCGGTTAGTAAGGGTTTTTTTATGCCCGGAATATATAAACTCTCTATTCCACTATCATTATTCTCAGCAGTTGAAAGGCTTGAACGGTAAGAACAAGCAAACCCGACCACCATTTTGCTGTTCATAGCCGCTTGCTGGAAGTTAGCCAACCTCACTCATTCTCACCGTTCAAAGCGTGTACCCGTTTTACCCCTGCGTAATTGTGAACGCCAGCAGAGTTTTTTATGCGTTTACGGATATGGAAAGCGGCTCGGAAGGAAAAGCAAAAGGCGAGGAAGTTACAAAAAAGAATACGATTCGTCTCGCAAAAAAATAACGCCACCCGCAGGTGTAATGCCGATCAGTTAAGGATCAGTTGACCGATCCAGTGGCTGTGTAAGAATCCGGAAACGCTCACTCGTTTCCGGATTTTTTTATGCACATTGGACAGGCTCTTGATCTGGTATCCCGTTATGATTCTCTGCGTAACCCACTGACTTCTCTGGGGGATTACCTCGACCCCGAACTCATCTCTCGTTGCCTTGCCGAATCTGGTACTGTAACGCTACGCAAGCGCCGTCTTCCCCTCGAAATGATGGTCTGGTGTATTGTTGGCATGGCGCTTGAGCGTAAAGAACCTCTTCACCAGATTGTGAATCGCCTGGACATCATGCTGCCGGGCAATCGCCCTTTCGTTGCCCCCAGTGCCGTTATTCAGGCCCGCCAGCGCCTGGGAAGTGAGGCTGTCCGCCGCGTGTTCACGAAAACAGCGCAGCTCTGGCATAACGCCACGCCGCATCCGCAATGGTGCGGCCTGACCCTGCTGGCCATCGATGGTGTGTTCTGGCGCACACCGGATACACCAGAGAACGATGCAGCCTTCCCCCGCCAGACACATGCCGGGAACCCGGCGCTCTACCCGCAGGTCAAAATGGTCTGCCAGATGGAACTGACCAGCCATCTGCTGACGGCTGCAGCCTTCGGCACGATGAAGAACAGCGAAAATGAGCTTGCTGAGCAACTTATAGAACAAACCGGCGATAACACTCTGACGTTAATGGATAAAGGTTATTACTCACTGGGACTGTTAAATGCCTGGAGCCTGGCGGGAGAACACCGCCACTGGATGATCCCTCTCAGAAAGGGAGCGCAATATGAAGAGATCAGAAAACTGGGTAAAGGCGATCATCTGGTGAAGCTGAAAACCAGCCCACAGGCACGAAAAAAGTGGCCGGGACTGGGAAATGAGGTGACAGCCCGCCTGCTGACTGTGACGCGCAAAGGAAAGGTCTGCCATCTGCTGACGTCGATGACGGACGCCATGCGCTTCCCCGGAGGAGAAATGGCGGATCTGTACAGTCATCGCTGGGAAATCGAACTGGGATACAGGGAGATAAAACAGACGATGCAACTGAGCAGGCTGACGCTGAGAAGTAAAAAGCCGGAGCTTGTGGAGCAAGAGCTGTGGGGTGTCTTACTGGCTTATAATCTGGTGAGATATCAGATGATTAAAATGGCGGAACATCAGAAAGGTTACTGGCCGAATCAACTGAGTTTCTCAGAATCATGCGGAATGGTGATGAGAATGCTGATGACATTGCAGGGCGCTTCACCGGGACGTATACCGGAGCTGATGCGCGATCTTGCAAGTATGGGACAACTTGTGAAATTACCGACAAGAAGGGAAAGGGCCTTCCCGAGAGTGGTAAAGGAGAGGCCCTGGAAATACCCCACAGCCCCGAAAAAGAGCCAGTCAGTTGCTTAACTGACTGGCATTACACCCGCAGGTGGCATTGGTTGAGTGGTATTAGCGCAAACCTGATCTGACAGTTACCCGTTATTTATTACCCGTCGTTACAGTAGATCGTGCGTTAAGCTTTTGCATTCTCGCCCAGGCTTCCGGGGCATATTTTTCTATATATTGTTGCGATAATAATTCAGCCTGTTGCAGTTGTTTGGCTGTCAGCTTTTTCTCTGTAATATTGCGGTTTTCCGTACCAAAAAGATTCATATCATTGGTCGATGCGGTATCGAACCACGCCCAGGCCTGCACATAATCACGTTCTACGCCCAAGCCATAATAATAGATTTCACCTAATTGCACCTGCGCTGAACTAAATCCTTGCTCTGCGGCTTTTCGCATCCAGATTGCGGCTTGTTGCTCATCTTTTTTAACACCTTTTCCCTGGAGTAAAGCATTACCCAAATTAAATTGCGCCATTGCCACTCCCTCTTCAGCCGCCTTGCGATACCAGTCCACGGCCCTTCTCTGTTCTTCTTCGGAACCATGTCGATACAATAATGCCCCGAGATTAACCTGAGCATCAGTATCCCCCTGTTCTGCCGATTTGGTGTACCAATAGATAGCTTGCTCACGGTTATAGGGAATGCCTTCTGCGCGCCTGATATATATTTCAGCTAAATAATATTGCCCAATGGCATTGCCCTGTTCTGCCGATTTACGGTACCACTCCAGTGCTTTTAACGGCTCTTTCGCACCCGCCAAACCTTCTTCTAATATGTATCCCAGTCGATACTGTGCAATAGCATTTCCCTGCTCTGCCGACTGGGTAAACAATATCCGCGATTGAGTGTAATCCTGAGTAACACCGATACCGAAATAGTACATATCAGCCAAATGAAGCTGCCCTAACTCGTCGCCGGATGTCGCTGATTTTCGATACCATTGCGCCGATATAGCATCGTTTTTTTCAACACCTAAACCTTTGGAATAAATATAACCAAGCTGATTACAGGACCAGACGTTACCTTGTTCCGCTGCTTTGCTATACCACTCACGTGCCATAACGTAATCCCGCGTTACACCATCGCCTTCAAAATATGCATCTCCCATACTTTGCTGGCCGCTGTCACGACCTTGCTCTGCTGCCAGGCGAAACCATTTCACAGATTCGGCTTTATCAATCTTCACACCCTTACCGTCATGGTACATTACACCCAAATTCTGCTGCGCCTGTGGAAGCCCCTTCAGTGCTGCTTTTTTGTACCAGATAACCGCCTGAGCATAATCTTTCGGCACACCTTCACCGTTCATATAGCGTAACCCCAGTACAAATTCTGCCGGGGTGTATCCCTGCTCTGCGGCACGGCGAAACCAGTCAATCGCCTGGGTGAGATCCTTTGTCGTTTCATTACCCTGAAAATAGCGATATCCCAGCTCCAGCTGTGCTTTCGCTTCTCCACGTTCAGCTTTTTGCTTTAATTGCTCGAAATTGACATTTCCCAAAGCGGGAAGAGAAACGAGTGCAAACAGTCCTGTCAGCAGTGCAGCCAGAAGAGATTTTTTCATTGAGGTCGCGTCCTTGTTGAGCGTGCCAGGTGTTTATAACACTGCACAACAAATCAGCATTTAAGAAAAGATAAGAATGGCGTCAAATTCGGAATACATTCAGGCAGCTGGATAAAACAACGCCACCCGAAGGTGGCGTATGCATATGGTTACTTATCCCTGTCTAACCAGTCGCCGCTTTCAATTAGCTTCAATCCATCGACGGGTCGTTGATAAACGTACATCCATGCACTCCCGTACGGCGTCTGAATCAACTGGCGCGCGTATTCACCGCCCCTGGTGCGCAAGGCATCAAGTTCGGCCAGCGTGGCGTTGTCAATACGATAAACTTCACCGTGTACTGTTCCGTTCCCCGGAACTGCGCCTGGATAGTGGCCCAGGCTATACAACTGGTAGTTATCGATACTGAAATCGCCCAGTAACTGGGCATTGGTCATCCAGTGACTGTTGCCTTGTTTGTGGCGTAAACTGCCGTAGACAAATATTCGCATTGCTAAAACTCGAACTGATAGAGCAAATCCAGTGCCTGGTCTACACCAGACACGGCTTCCAGATATAGCTTAGGCATCAGGCGATAACGTAACGTGAGTGTTGCTATTGAGTCAAATATACCCACGCCGTATTTCACTTGCAGACCTGGCAATACATAGCCGCTGACCACCACCTGGGAGGAGTCGCCTACTCCCTCTGTGTCGAGCGCTAAGTTGCTTACGCCAAACGTCTCGCCGATTTTACCCACAATCTGACCACTTTGTGCAACCCCCAGACCAATCAGCATTGAGGTCATCGCCGCACTGTCACTCTGATCGCTCTCCAACCCTTGTCCACGTAGCAGGTAGGAAAGCGCGGCCTGTTGCGACATCGCCGGGTCAGAGAAGATCTCCGCTTTCGGTTCGTCTGCCAGACCAGTGACTCGAACTCCGGCGATTACGTCGTCTTCTGTAGCATCCGGGTTACGAATAGCTTCGATATTAAGATACGGTTGATCCGGCGGACCAGAGAACAGTAGCTCACCCTTACGCACAATCAGATCCTGACCATAGGCATGGAAGCGACCTTCAGGGATGTTGATCTGCCCGTTCAGGCCCAGTCCTTGTTTGTCCTGTACGACGTTGAGATCGCCCGTCAGCCGCGCTTTCAGGCCGAAGGCGTCAATGCGCACATTGTTGCCAACGTGGACAATCAGGTTGCTGTTAATCGGAATCGACGCCGTTTTCGGCTCTTCCGGTTGCAGGTTATCGTTAAGCATCACCACATCGCTGGAAACGCCCACCGCGCTTTCCGGCAGCTCATGCACCACAATGCGCGCCCAAGGGACATCCACGCGACCGTCGAGAGTAAACAGGTTTGGTGTAGCCTCGAATACAACATCTGGGGATACATCCATTCGTACCATCGGCGGCACGGTGATCCGTACCTTACTGCCTTTCGCGGTTACCCTCGCCCGCCAGTTTTCAATCTGGCTCCAGTCGGCGTCACCGCTCAGGTAGATTTCTCCCTGTTGGGTCCGCACAGTACCGGCAAGCGTCGAGCGCATACCGTTAAAATTAACCGCAAGCTGGCTCGGCTGCATAGCAAACGGCATAAAGTTGCCGTCGATATCCACACCCGTAACCTGGAGCTGACCAAACAACTGCGGGCTTTGCACATCACCCCCCAGACGCAAGTTGGCACTTACCATCCCCGCTGCTTTTTCCCCACGGGTAAAGATGGGGTTTATCATCGCAAGGTTGAAGTTACGGATATTGACGTTGCCACCAAGATTACGGCGGCCTTGTAGATCGGTCACCTGCACCTGTCCATCAAACTGGCCGTTATTGGTCAGGCGGATGGTCCAGCCCAGTTCGGCACGGTTGTTACGCAACTCCGCCGTCAGATTCAGCGTCTGAAACGCCACGGGCAGCGCCGCATCGTTGACGGTTTGCGTTACCTGCACGTTACGCCCCGAAAGGGTGATACTGCCCTGCGGCAGCCCCTCTTTCGTGGTGTCCCAGGCGACATCCGCTTTACCCGTGAAGATACCGCTGGCCTGAGTGGTTTCTGGCATAAACGGTTTCAGCATGGCCAGGTCGAAGCGGTTGAGATTCACCACCGCACGCCCTTCAGCCCCGGCATCAATGGTTTGCGGCACGCACAGTTCTGCATTCGGGTTAAGCCAGCAGTGTGGCCCGATGCTGATTTTTTGCTCCTGATTGCGGTAATCCAGCGCAATATCGCGGGTCAGCGACCACGGACCGACCGGCGTCTGGAAGCGCGTATTGCTAAGTGTTCCCTTCCAGCGTTCTTCTTTGCGATCAAAACTTCCTGCCAGATTAAGCTGCCCGGAAACCGGTTCGCCCTGAATCCGCAACTGTAGCTCGTGCTGCTTTTCGCTGCCTTTGGCATTCAGAGTGACGAGGTTGATATTCACATCGGGCTGCGAGATTTGCTCAACGCGTACGTCAAGTTTACCCGCAATCTGGTCAGTGGATTTGATATCGCCTTCCACGCGAACCTGCGCCACGGAAAGTTCCTGCCAGCGCAGGCCGCGCGCGGTGATATCTGCCAGTAGTTGTGGCGCTTCCACCGTGCCGCGTACTTTCACCAACCCTTTCGCTGTACCACCCAGTCCTGGTAGCGCATTATCCAGCCCCGGCGCGTTGATGGTGGCATCAAGATTGAGATCTTTTACCCCCAGCTCGCCTTTCACTTCGGCACTGTTTGGCCCCAGTTCCAGATGAAGCCCTGGGATCATCCACTGCATATAACTGTTGCCTTTTAGCGTGCCGTCAACGTTCACTTTGTTCTGTTTGACGTTACCGGTCAGCTTCAACTCCGGCACGTCCATCTGCCAGGTGCCGCCATACAGACTACCGCGCGTTTTAATCAAACCATTGAGTTTCGACGGCCACTCCGGGAACTCTTTCGCGGTGTTAATGCCATTAAGCGTTAACTCACCGCGCCAGCTAATTGCCTGCTGCCAGTCGAGTAGCGCCTTGAGTTCAGTTTTCCCTTCCAGCGCCGCGACGGTGAGTTTGTCGAGATTGACCTGCTGTTCATTGCCTTTGGCATCAAGGGTAATGGTCGCGGGCGGGATCTCCTGCCCCTTCACTACCGTACGCATAGAGATCGTGTAATCGGTCATTTTACCGGTGAGTTTCAATTTCAGATCATCCGCCTGATACTGTTTATCACCAGTGAACGGCCAGTAAAGCTGTTTGCTGTTCACTTCCACGTTGAGCGGCAATCCGGCTTCTGCCAGTCGCGTCTGGGCGCGTAAATCCATATCCACCGGACCGGAAAGGTTAACGCCTATCTCCAGCTGTTCGCGCAGTGCGCCGCCCACTTTCAGCTTCACCTTTTCACCTTTCAACGGCTCCACGTTCAGTGTGCTGTTGAGGGTGATATCCACCGGCCAGTTGTCTGATAGCTGCGCCGTGCCGCTGGCGTTGACGATCCCTTGATTGGAATCGATATCCAGGGCGTCCAGTTTGGTATTACCGTCGATGCTGCTCACTTTCAGCAGCATGGTGCGCACGGTGATGTCCGTGTCGCCCGTCACGCGCAGCTGCTCACCCTTAAACTCTTCAATATTCAGGTTGAGCGGCAAATGCACGTCGGTCATTTCCGGCAATACCGGGCGAGAAAAGAGATCTTTCAGCGTTTCGCCGAGCGGTTTTTCATCCGGCTGCGGATTTTCAATCTTCGGTTCGACGACCTCTTCCTGCGCTACTTCCGCCACTTTTGGCAGAGCAATCAATAAACCTTTCAGTGATGTCGGTTTCAGGGTCAGGGTTTTCTCCTGCCAGTTCATGCCGGAGGTGAAGTCCATCACCGACACCGTGGTGTCATCAATCTTGATGTTGACGTTGTCCAGCGCCACCCGCGTCAGGGTGATGGGATAGGGCGTGGAGAGATCCAGCGGCCCACTGTCTTCTTCTTCAACCTGTTCAGAAGGGGGCATCTTTTTGCTGTCGATGTTGACCTGAATGTCTTTCAGCGCCAGGTCATTAATGCAAACGCTGCTGTTCCACAGACAATCCAGCCCGACTGCCAGATGTAGATTACCCGCTTTTACCGCCACGCCTGGCTGCTCATAACGAACATCAGACAAGGTGAGATCGCGCCAGCCGCCGCTGACCTTGCCAATATCCAGCCCCGGCACCCAGCGATCTGCCGCTTTAAATACCAGATGCAGGCCGCTGGTGGTGCCCACCAGAAACGCCACCGATCCCAGCAACAGTAAGATAACGATAACCACGCCGAGGCTGATTTTTTTCCATAAACTCATAATTCTGGCCCCAGACCGATGTAAAACTGTAACCCGTGTTCGTCTTTATCCGCGACCGGTACGGCAAAATCGAGTTTGATTGGCCCGACTGGCGATTCCCAGCGCACGCCAACCCCGGTGCCAGTTTTAAAGTTACTACGACGGATATCGCTCACCGCTTCGCCGCTATCGACAAACACCGCGCCCCACCATTTTCCGGTGACGTTGTACTGGTACTCCAGCGATCCGGTTATCAACTTCGAGGCCCCTTTCAGGTCGCCGTCCGGGTATTTCGGGGCGATCGATTTGTATTTATAGCCACGAATACTGCGGTCGCCCCCGGCGAAGAAACGCAGATCCGGCGGTACTTTGTCGAAGTCACCCGTTTCAATCCAGCCCAACGTACCGCGCGTAACAAAACGATGGCGATCGTACAGTGTACGGATCCAGACGTTTTGCGCCTGGAAAACGGAGAAATCGACATCTGAGCCCCAGGCGGTGTTGGAGTAGTCGATAGAGTAGCGTTGCGAGTCGCCCCAGGTTGGCATCAGGCCACCGCGAGAACGCGTGCGGCTAATCATCACCCCCGGATAAAACAGCATCGTGGTGTTGGTGACTTCGCCCTGAGTAAAGTGGTCGAGACTCCAGCGCAGGTTAATCGCGCGTTGCCAGCCGCTGGAAAGATCCCAGTAGCGAGAAGCCACCAGCGTCGTGGAGTCAGACTCGGTATCGTTCAGGTCAGTACGCTTAAAACCGCCCTGCACCAAATAATATTGTTCCAGGGGGTTCTTAAGCAGTGGAATTTTATAGCTGAAATCAAGGATCTGCTCCGGTGCAGAAATACTGGTGCTGGTGGTCAGGCTATGACCGTACGAGTTCATCCATGGTTTTTTCCACGTCGCCTTAACTCGTGGCCCCACGTCCGTAGAGTAACCGACCCCGGTTTCGATGGTGTTTTCTGTGCGCGGCGAAACCACGCCCGTCAACGGTAATACTTTCGTTTCGCGCGCTTTATCAAATTGTGGTGCCACCACCACCGAATTAAACCAGCCGGTAGCAGAAAGTCGGCGGTTCAGTTCCGCCAGATCTTTCGATTCGTACTCATCGCCCTCTTTGAACGGCACCAGATTTTGCAGGTATTCGTCACGAATTTGTGATCCTTCAAAGGTCACATGCCCAAAGCGGTAACGTTCGCCACTATTATAATCAATATCCCAGAAGGCTTTATGCAGGCCGAGCGCAATGCCCAGCTGCGCTTTGGTAAATTCGCTATCGAAATAGCCTTTACGCAACGCAATGCTGGTTAAGGACTTTTTGAAATTTTCATAATCACCCTGGTTCAGAACAGTGCCAATCGCCGGGCGAGTATCGAGCAATTTCAAATAGTCTTTATCGGTCCGCGCGCCGCCGCGCAATACCACATCGGTGCCACCAATTAACACCGGAACGCCTGGCGTGACGTTGGCGATCAAAACCTGCCGCCCTTTCTTTGGCGGTGGACGGAGATCAAATTCAATGGTTGGCTGGTAATACCCCAACGCTTTCAGACCTTCGCGGATGGCATCATCCACGCGCGCACGAAAGCGCTGATCTGGTGTAACTTCATCACTTTGAATAGTAGAAAGCTGGGCACGAACGTTCTTCTCAAGCGCCCCTGATAGCCCTTTGACTTCCAGACGGACATTCGCGGCAACGGCAGAGCCGCTTAAGCAGAGTAAGCTTGCACAGCATAACTGTCGGATATAGCGCACATTTTCTCCTGAATATCCTTTATTCCAGCCCCTTGAACACCGCTTCACGGCTTAATAAAAACCCAACATCATGGATTAAAAAGCAGACTAAATCCCAAATATTTCTTATGTTTTACTTTAGACCTATTCACAGCGGTTATTGTGTGCAAATACGTCTCTTGTTACAACCTTAACGCCAATGACCGATTTTCGGGAGAACGACACCATGAGTTTATTTGATAAAAAGCATCTGGTTTCCCCCGCCGATGCCCTGCCTGGACGTAACACCCCGATGCCCGTAGCCACCTTGCATGCGGTCAACGGTCACTCAATGACCAACGTACCTGACGGAATGGAAATCGCCATTTTTGCGATGGGCTGTTTCTGGGGCGTGGAGCGACTTTTCTGGCAGCTTCCTGGGGTTTACAGCACTGCCGCTGGTTATACAGGAGGCTATACACCGAATCCTACTTACAGGGAAGTGTGCTCTGGAGAAACAGGCCATGCCGAAGCGGTACGTATTGTTTACGATCCTTCGGTAATCAGCTATGAGCAGCTGTTACAGGTATTTTGGGAGAATCACGATCCCGCCCAGGGTATGCGTCAGGGCAATGACCACGGCACGCAGTATCGTTCGGCGATTTATCCACTGACACCGGAACAAGATTCGGCCGCCCGTGCCAGCCGGGAACGTTTTCAGGCCGCGATGATCGCCGCTAATGATGATCGCCCTGTCACCACTGAAATAGCCAACGCCACGCCATTCTATTATGCCGAGGATGACCACCAGCAATATCTGCATAAAAATCCGTATGGTTATTGCGGTATCGGTGGGATTGGCGTCTGTCTGCCGCCTGATGCCTGAAGAGAAATTCCCCGGTCAAACGACCGGGGAAGGGTAGAGATTAATGCGCGCGGCCTTGCTCAACGCCAAAGCCAGTCTGGGAGCGGATAAACTGCGCACGGAACAGTTCACGCTCACGCGCACCTTCCGCTGAGTTATCGGTTGCCGAGAAGAACCATATGCCGAGGAATGCCACGGTGATAGAGAACAGCGCCGGGTATTCGTACGGGAAGATGGCTTTTTCGTGACCGAGGATCTGTACCCAAATGGTAGGGCCGAGAATCATCAGTACCACTGCGGTAATCAGCCCCAGCCAGCCGCCCATCATCGCGCCACGAGTGGTCAGTTTCGACCAGTACATGGAAAGCAGAATGATCGGGAAGTTACAGCTCGCCGCGATGGCAAACGCCAGGCCCACCATGAAGGCGATGTTCTGATTCTCAAACAGCACGCCGAGGATAATGGCAATCACGCCGAGGATCAGCACGGTGATTTTCGATACCCGCAGTTCTTCACGTTCGGTCGCGCCTTTTTTGAATACGTTAGCGTACAGGTCGTGAGACACCGCCGATGCGCCCGCCAGCGTCAGACCCGCAACCACCGCAAGAATGGTGGCGAAAGCAACCGCTGAAATAAAGCCGAGGAACAGGTTGCCGCCCACCGCATTGGCCAGGTGAACTGCCGCCATGTTGTTACCACCAATCAGATGGCCCGCCGCGTCTTTATATTCCGGATTTGCACCAACCAGCATGATCGCGCCAAAGCCGATAATAAAGGTCAGGATGTAGAAGTAGCCCATAAATCCGGTGGCGTAGAACACGCTCTTACGCGCTTCACGGGCATCGCTGACCGTAAAGAAACGCATCAGAATGTGCGGTAAGCCAGCCGTACCAAACATCAGCCCCAGCCCCAGCGACAGCGCGGAGATGGGATCTTTCACCAGTCCGCCCGGCTTCATGATATCGACACCTTTCGGGTGTACCGCCATCGCTTCGCTGAACAGATTGTTGAAGCTAAAGCCGACGTGTTTCATCACCATAAAGGCCATAAAGCTGGCACCAAACAGTAACAGCACAGCTTTGATAATCTGTACCCAGGTGGTCGCCAGCATGCCGCCGAACAGGACGTACATCATCATCAGCACGCCGACCAGCACTACCGCAATGTGATAGTTAAGGCCGAACAGCAGCTCGATAAGTTTACCTGCGCCTACCATCTGGGCGATAAGGTAAAGCGCCACGACCACCAGAGAACCACAGGCCGAAAGAATACGGATCGGCCCTTGTTTCAGACGGTAAGAGGCTACATCGGCAAAGGTGTAGCGCCCCAGGTTACGCAGACGTTCGGCAATCAGGAACAAAATGATCGGCCAGCCCACCAGGAAGCCCAGCGAGTAAATTAAGCCGTCATAGCCGGAGGTAAACACCAGCGCGGAGATCCCCAAGAATGAGGCAGCGGACATATAGTCCCCGGCAATCGCCAGCCCGTTCTGAAAACCGGTGATATTGCCGCCTGCGGTGTAGTAGTCATTACGCGAACGTACGCGTTTTGACGCCCAGTAGGTAATGCCGAGCGTAAACACGACGAAAATCAGGAACATAATAATCGCCTGCCAGTTCGTTGGCTGGCGCTCTACGGCCCCGCTAATAGCATCCGCGGCGTTAGCTGCGAAAGGGAGTGTGGCGGCAAGCGCCGTCAGAACTCTTTTCATGATGCTTGTACCTCATGCAGGACTTCATTATTAAGACGGTCGAATTCGCCGTTCGCCCGCCAGATGTAGATACCGGTGAGAACAAAGGAGATCACGATCACTCCAACACCAATCGGAATACCGCGTGTGACGCTGGTGTTCGGATTCAGCGGAGTGCCCAGCCAGCCGGGCGCGAAGGCGATCAGTAAAATAAAGCCGATATAAACTGCCAGCATAATAATCGACAGGATGGTGGCAAACCGTTGCCGTTTTTCGACTAACTCCCTGAAATGCGCATTGTCTTCTATCCGCTGATAAATAGTGCCATTCATCACAGATTCTCCAGAGGTTCCCCGTCGTCTTTCACGCCGCAGGTTCGTCAGCCGCACTCGCCTCCCCCAGTCACATAGTTTTCTATGCTCCTGGGGAGATGCTCGCTTGCTTCCTGCCTGCAACGCGAAATACTTAGGAGAATTTTTATATTTGCCCTTTCCCACTATAAAGAAAGGGGCGTGTAGACCGGATAAGGTGTTTACGCCACATCCGGCAATGGTGGGTTACGATGGCATCGCGATAGCCTGCTTCTCTTCAAGCAGCTTCTCGACTACGCCAGGATCGGCAAGTGTCGAGGTATCGCCCAGGTTGCTGGTATCGCCCGCCGCAATTTTGCGCAGAATACGGCGCATAATTTTGCCGGAGCGGGTTTTAGGCAGGGAGTCGGTCCAGTGCAGCACGTCTGGCGTTGCCAGCGGGCCAATCTCTTTACGCACCCAGTTGCGGACTTCTGCGTACAGTTCTGGTGACGGTTCCTCCCCGTGATTAAGCGTGACGTAGGCGTAGATCGCCTGACCTTTAATATTGTGCGGAATACCGACGACAGCGGCTTCGGCAATTTTCGGATGTGCCACCAGCGCCGACTCAATCTCCGCTGTTCCCAGACGGTGACCCGAGACGTTCAGCACGTCGTCCACACGCCCGGTGATCCAGTAATAGCCATCTTCATCACGACGCGCGCCGTCGCCGCTGAAATACATATTTTTGAAGGTGGAGAAGTAGGTCTGTTCAAAACGCTCGTGATCGCCAAACAATGTACGCGCCTGACCCGGCCAGGAGTCGGTGATCACCAGGCTGCCTTCGGTAGCCCCTTCCAGCGCGTTACCTTCGTTATCGACCAGCGCCGGTTGCACGCCGAAGAACGGACGCGTCGCCGAACCGGCTTTTAGCTCGGTAGCGCCAGGCAGTGGCGTGATCATGAAACCGCCAGTTTCGGTCTGCCACCATGTATCGACCACCGGACATTTCTCGTTGCCGATCTTCTTCCAGTACCACTCCCACGCTTCCGGGTTGATTGGCTCGCCTACGGAACCGAGAATGCGCAGCGACGAACGGTCAGTGCCTTCGATCGCTTTATCGCCTTCTGCCATCAGCGCGCGAATCGCCGTGGGCGCGGTATAGAGAATATTGACCTGATGCTTATCCACCACCTGGGCCATACGGGCAGGCGTCGGCCAGTTCGGTACGCCTTCAAACATCAGCGTGGTCGCGCCGCATGCCAGCGGGCCGTACAGCAAATAACTGTGCCCGGTAACCCAGCCCACATCGGCGGTGCACCAGTAGATATCGCCCGGATGATAATCAAAGACATATTTAAAAGTCAGCGCCGCGTACACCAGATAACCGCCGGTAGTGTGCAGCACGCCTTTCGGCTTCCCGGTAGAACCGGAAGTGTAGAGAATAAACAGCGGATCTTCAGCGTTCATCTCTTGCGCCTGGTGCTGATCGCTCGCTTGCTCAATCAGGTCGTGCCACCACAGATCGCGCCCTTCCTGCCAGTCAATTTTTCCGCCAGTACGCTTCAGTACCACCACATGCTCAACGCTAGTGACATTCGGATTTTTCAGAGCGTCATCGACGTTTTTCTTCAGCGGAATACTGCGCCCGGCGCGCACACCTTCGTCAGAAGTGATCACCAACCGTGAGTTAGAATCGATAATGCGTCCGGCAACGGCTTCCGGCGAGAAGCCGCCGAAAATTACCGAATGCACCGCGCCAATGCGGGCGCAGGCCAGCATCGCGACCGCGGCTTCCGGCACCATTGGCATATAAATCGCCACTACATCACCTTTTTTAATGCCCAGCTCGAGCAGGGTATTGGCGAAGCGGCAAACATCGCGATGCAGCTCTTTATAGCTGATATGTTTGCTCTGGCTGGCGTCGTCGCCTTCCCAGATGATGGCGGTGCGATCGCCGTTTTCTTGCAGATGGCGGTCAAGGCAGTTCGCCGCCAGATTCAGCGTGCCGTCCTCGTACCATTTAATGGACACATTACCCGGGGCAAAGGAGGTGTTTTTCACCTTCTGGTAAGGTTTGATCCAGTCGAGAATTTTTCCCTGTTCGCCCCAGAAGGTATCTGGTGCGTTAATAGATTGTTGATACATCGCCTCGTACTGCTGAGGGGTTATCAGGCAACGGTCTGCGATGTTGGCAGGAATGGTGTGTTTGTGAATTTGACTCATGCTTTTGTTCTCCTTGTAGGATGTTAATAATATGTGGCATAAGCGTTAAATGTAGGGGTATTGGCAGTTTTGTTTAGTATTTGGGCGACAGATCACGCAAAAGTAGAATTGTGCAAATAAACGGCAGGGTAATTTTTGAAGGTCACCAACAAAATTTTAATAAGCCATTGAGTTACATGTGCTTATCAATACAAAAGGACGGAGTGAGCCCGAACCAGGAACCAAAACAAATGCCCACAAGCGAACATTCTTTTTGTTGCAACTGAAGAGTATGAGTCAGTCGGAGACAGTTATTAACTCTGCCAATGTGATGAACACGTTACAAAACAGCCAATTATTATTTGTCTGAAAATTAGGCAGTTAACCACTGCCGACAAAATGATGCCGACAAGTAATTATTTAAATAGCAACAAATAAAAATCTTTCTATAACAGAAAGTTATTCATCATTATCGGTATTAAACTGGTGAATTATGCAAACAACCAGTTAAAAGCCCTGTTCTTAAACACTTGCGCAAGATGCCATGCAGATGATACTGATTATAAGCGTCAAAAAATCTTAATACGCACGCAACACAATCCATACCCTGCAGTTTATAACGTTCTTGCGTTTTTGAACGGGGAACGGCGTTCCACTGAGGAAGTCAATCGTATGAAAAATATAAAAATCAGCCTGGCCTGGCAGATCCTTATTGCTATGGTGCTGGGCATTCTCCTGGGAAGTTACCTGCATTATCACAGTGATAGCCGTGACTGGTTAGTCGTCAATTTTCTCTCTCCGGCAGGCGATATCTTTATTCATCTGATCAAAATGATCGTTGTACCCATTGTGATCTCGACACTGATTGTCGGTATCGCCGGTGTGGGTGATGCTAAGCAACTGGGGCGTATTGGCGCGAAAACCATTATCTATTTCGAGGTGATCACCACTGTCGCCATCATTCTGGGGATCACCCTGGCGAACGTCTTCCAGCCCGGTGCAGGGGTGGATATGTCACAGCTGGCGACCGTCGATATCTCGAAATATCAGAGCACTACAGAAGCGGTACAGAGCAGTTCCCACGGTATTATGGGCACGATTTTGTCTCTGGTGCCGACGAATATTGTGGCGTCGATGGCGAAAGGCGAAATGTTACCGATCATCTTCTTCTCGGTACTGTTTGGTCTGGGGCTTTCCTCCCTGCCCGCAACGCATCGTGAACCGCTGGTGACCGTGTTCCGCTCCATTTCTGAAACCATGTTTAAAGTGACTCACATGGTGATGCGTTACGCGCCGGTAGGTGTGTTTGCGTTGATTGCGGTGACGGTGGCTAACTTTGGTTTCTCTTCACTGTGGCCACTGGCGAAACTGGTGCTGCTGGTGCATTTCGCCATTCTGTTCTTCGCGCTGGTAGTACTGGGAATTGTGGCGCGCCTGTGCGGGTTAAGTGTCTGGATCCTGATTCGTATTCTGAAAGATGAGCTGATTCTGGCGTACTCCACTGCCAGCTCTGAAAGCGTGCTGCCGCGAATTATTGAGAAGATGGAAGCCTACGGTGCACCGGCGTCGATCACCAGTTTCGTGGTTCCGACCGGTTATTCCTTTAACCTTGACGGTTCAACGCTATATCAAAGTATTGCCGCTATTTTTATCGCCCAGCTGTACGGCATTGACCTGTCAATCTGGCAGGAGATCGTTCTGGTACTGACGCTGATGGTAACGTCAAAAGGGATTGCTGGCGTGCCTGGCGTATCGTTTGTGGTATTGCTGGCGACGTTGGGAAGCGTAGGGATCCCGCTGGAAGGTCTGGCGTTTATTGCCGGGGTTGACCGTATCCTCGACATGGCACGTACGGCACTGAATGTGGTGGGTAACGCCCTGGCGGTGCTGGTGATTGCCAAGTGGGAACACAAATTTGACCGTAAGAAAGCGCTGGCTTATGAGCGTGAAGTGCTGGGCAAATTTGATAAAACTGCGCAATAGTCTGATTTAGCGTGATTTTTTCAGGTCGGATAAGGCGTTAACGCCGTATCCGACCTCGTGCTGAATGCGCCGTTTAACCGTTAGTTAATTTTTCGAACTCTTCGCACCCGGTATCAAACCCTTCCATACAGCTCAGATTTAACCAGTGCAGCGCCTTCTGTTTATTCTTCTCGATAAAACCTTCTTCACCGTTTAAGAACATCATTCCCGCCCAATATTCTGAATAACCGGTGCGTGAAATGGCAGAACTGCGCTTGAAATACCAGGTCGCTTTTTCGTCATCGGCGGGAATGCCCACGCCGTTCGCATAAATAAGCCCTAACAGCATCTGAGCATCAACGGCAGAGTCGTTTTCCAAATCCTCAGAGGCATTTTCGAGTAATGAAATAGCTTTCGGATAGTCAGGTTTACCTGCCTGGGTATTTACCAGAATATGCGCCAGCGTGACTTCGCCTTCTTTACTCCCTGCCTGAGCAGCTTTTTCAGCCAGAATTTTTGCTTGTGGATAATCCAGACTTACCGGATTGGTGATTTTGATTTGTGCCAGTAAAGCACAGGCATCAGCATCACCATTATCAGCTGCTTTTTGCGCCCAGTATTCCGCCTTGCTGAGATTGCCGGAACTAAGCCAGCTATCAGCAAGAAAATACTGTGCTCGTCTGTCACCGGCTTCTGCCGCTTGCAGATATTGGCTTCCGGGCTGCGGTTCGTCGGCATGGGCAAAGAATGTTAGTAAAAACATCAATGCAAATAATCGTTTCATTTTCATTTTTATGTAGGGTAAGGAGTAGACAGTATAAATAGAATGCATGGAAAAAAAACAGCCTCCGGCTGGAGGCTGTTGTGGAGGGATTTACGCCAGTGCGCTTTCGCGTAGGCGGGTTTTCAGCTTGTTGTACTCGTCAATCACATATTGCTCGGCGGCACGCTGATCAGCAATTGGCTCGACACGTACGGCGCAATATTTGTACTCCGGCGTTTTCGTAATCGGGCTTAAGTTCTCAGTGACCAGCTCGTTACAGGCACCGATCCACCACTGGTAGGTCATGTAAATCGCCCCTTTGTTCGGACGATCACTCACCTGAGCACGGGTGATGACTTTGCCTTTACGCGAGTGTACCCAAATCAGCGCTTCATCTTCGATACCCAGACGTTTTGCATCTTCGGTATTGATTTGCGCATAACCAGGTTCATCCGCCAGCGCCGCCAGCGCCGCACAGTTACCGGTCATCGAGCGGCAAGAGTAGTGTCCAACTTCACGCACCGTTGAGAGCACCATCGGATACTCGTCGGTAAGTTTGTCGATTGGTGCTACCCAGTCGCAAGTAAAGAACTGTGCTTTACCGTTCGGGGTATCAAACTTCTCTTTAAACAGATAAGAAGTCCCCTGATCGGCATCTGATGTGTCGCGGCAAGGCCACTGAATGAAGCCCAATTCGCCCATTTTTTCGTAAGTCGCACCATAGAAATCCGGGCACAGATGACGCAACTCATCCCAGATCTCCTGGGTGTTGTTGTAGTGCATCGGATAACCCATCCGGGTGGCGATTTCACTGATAATTTGCCAGTCCGTTTTCAGATCCCATTTCGGTTCAACGGCTTTGAAGAAACGCTGGAAGCCACGATCAGCCGCAGTAAACACGCCTTCATGCTCGCCCCACGACGTTGACGGTAAAATGACATCCGCCGCCGACGCGGTTTTGGTCATAAAGATGTCCTGAACGATGACCAGTTCCAGATCTTCAAAAGCTTTACGTACTGCCGACAGTTCCGCATCCGTTTGCAGCGGATCCTCGCCCATAATGTACGCGGCGCGCACTTCGCCATGCGCTGCGCGATGCGGTAGCTCGCTGATGCGATAACCGGTATGTGCAGGCAGGCTCTCTACGCCCCAGGCTTTGGCGAATTTCTCGCGGTTAGCCGGATCTTTCACGTACTGGTAGCCAGGGTAAGTATCTGGCAGTGCGCCCATATCGCAGGCCCCCTGCACGTTGTTTTGACCACGAACTGGGTTTACCCCCGCATGCGGCTTACCGAGGTTACCGGTCAGCATCGCGAGGCTGGTCAGAGAACGTACGGTTTCCACGCCCTGATAGAACTGGGTAACACCCATGCCCCACAGAATGGCTGCGCTTTCCGCCTGGGCATACATCCGCGCTGCCTGACGAATCTCACTGGCGCTAACGCCGGTGATATCTTCAACCGACTCCGGCGTGTAGCCTTCAACGATTTTACGATACTCTTCAAAGCCTTCTGTACGAGAAGCGACGAACGCTTTGTCGTACAGATTTTCTTCAATAATGACATGGCCCATCGCATTCAGAAGCGCGATATTTGAGCCGTTTTTCAGTGCGATATGCATGTCAGCAATGCGCGCAGTTTCGATTTTACGCGGATCACAGACGATGATTTTCGCCCCGTTACGTTTAGCGTTAATCACATGATTCGCCACGATGGGGTGGGAATCTGCCGGGTTATACCCGAAAACAAACACTAAATCGGTATTATCAATTTCGTTAATGGCGTTGCTCATTGCGCCGTTACCGACCGACTGGTGCAGACCTGCAACCGATGGGCCGTGTCAGACGCGAGCGCAGCAGTCAACGTTATTGGTACCAATAACGGCGCGCGCAAATTTTTGCATTACATAGTTGGTTTCGTTACCCGTACCACGCGAAGACCCGGTGGTCTGGATGGCATCCGGGCCATACTTCTCTTTAATGGCACTCAGACGCTCAGCAACGTAATTCAGCGCTTCATCCCAGGAAACAGGTTCGAGTTTGCCGCCACGCTGGCGACGGATCATGGGGGTTTTCAGGCGCGGAGTCAGGATCTGGGTATCATTAATGAAATCCCAGCCGTAATACCCCTTCAGGCACAGGGTTCCCTGGTTGGTTTTCCCCTGCGCCGCCTCAGCCCGGACGATTTTGCCGTTATCGACCACCAGATTGATTTTGCAACCTGATGCGCAATAAGGGCAAACCGTGACGACTTTTTTCATCGGTCTTGCTCCAGTTAATCAAATCGCGCATACGCGCTGTCGCCTTGAGTATGCATCTTCTATGCCACATTTTATTTGTGGGTTTACCCTGATATTACGGGTGAATTGTGGTCAAAACCCTGACGAAAAACAGGCTGTCGTCAGTTTTGACGTGACGAAGTGAGATACCGCGCGACATTCACCGCGCGGTGTGAGAATTACTTACTGGCAGGTATTGCCTGATAGCCACCACCAAGCGACTTGATCAGTTGGATACTTTGCACAACACGTTGTGAATCCAGCATCAGCAATGACATCTCTTCAGCTAACACCGGAAGCTGCGATTCCGTTGCCTGCAAACGGCTGCTTAGCCCTTGCTTCCAGGCCGCTGTTGCAGCCTTCTGGGTATAACGGATGGCTTCTACGCGCTCAGCTTGTATTTCTCGCTGATTATTCAGCGTTTGTAGACGCGTACCGTTTATCGCCACATCACGAACGGCATTGAGTACCGACTGGTTATAGCGTTCAATCATCATATTACTGGTCGCCCGCGTTCCTTCGAGGTTGGCATTCAGTCGCCCACCATCAAACAACGGTAATTTCAGACCAGGAATGACGTTAAACTGCCTGCTGGTGTTTTTGAATAAGCTGTCGAGATGAATAGCATCCAGCCCGAAGAATGCTTTGATATCAAAGCTTGGATAGAACAACGCCCGCGCGGCGTCCACCTGATTTAAAGATGCCTGAACGTACCAGCGCATCGCTTGCAGATCCGGGCGCCGGGCGAGTAGTTCGTAAGAAAGTGATGACGGAATACCGGTATTTACCAAAGGAAGCGCAACAGGTTTGATCTCTGGCAAATCGCTGGCACCAGCCCCCATCAACGCACGCAGGGATTCACGTGTTTCACGGAGTTGCCCTTTTACTGCCGCGATTTGTTTTTCTACCGCGAGGATTTGCGCCCTTGCGCCGTGGTAAGGCACTTTAGCTTCCAGACCACTGGCGACTTTGCTTTGGTGCGCTTTTACTGCGTAATCAATCACATCGCGTGTTTTCTCCAGCAAATCCAACATCTGGTAGCTGGCCTGCATACTGTAGTAAAGCTGTGCCACACCCGTGGTAAGTGATAACTCCACCGCCGAAGACTCGGCCAGCGCGGCATTTTGTGCGCCAATGGCGGCCTCGACCGATGAACGGTGAGCGCCCCACAGATCCAGATCCATCCCGGCAAATACGCCAACGGTGGCTTCGGTATAATACGGCCCGTCCATACCAAGATGCGGTGCATCCATCGCATAGGGGCTTAAAAAACCATTCGCCGAGACACGCTGGCGATTCAACATTCCCAGCGCAGCAACTTGCAATTGTGAACCAGCTTCCAGTAAATCCGCCTGCGATTGCGCCTTCTCAACGCGTAATTTGGCTTCTGCAAGCGTGTGCGATCCCTGCAAAGTACGCTCGATAAGGGCGTTAAGCTGCGGATCGTTAAATTGTCGCCACCACTGCGCTTGTGGCCAACCGGCGCTTGCCAGGTGAATGTCATCGGCAAGTTTAATCTGCTCGGGGGCTAACTGCTGATGCGGCGCAGAATCTTTGCGTACCAGGGCACAGCCAGAAAGCAGCGTCGCGCCGCCTAACAGACCACAGAGAATTAAGCGGGAAAGATGACGGCTCATGATGGTGTAGCTCCTTGCACGTGTTGCGTGGCAGGCGTAAGCGTTGGGGAAGTCCAGTCAGGTAGACTGGCGATTAACTGCATGACGCGCTGCTCCTGTTGATTTAATTCACTCATGTCAAGCGTGGGGGAAAGGCTGGTATGTTGTGGCAATCCTGCGGCGTAAAATTCCAGCGCTCCGGCAAGTTGATTCACGCGCTCAGGGGTAAGCGAGTTAATCCCGGTATTATCCCAGGTGTGAATAATTTCCCGACCAAGGGTAATGACACTCTTCGCGCGCTGCAGGAGAGCTTCCCGTTCTGCTCCTGCAAGCTGACGCTCAAGCGCGACGCGTTCATACATCTCTTCACTGGCGTTGAACGCTGCATGTAAGCCAATCCGCAATTGCAGATAAGTTCGTTCCATGGCGGCTTCCGGCTGGCGTGGAATACGCAGCAGTTTGCTGAGCATCGCCATTGCTCCGGCCAGTTTTTGTGGTAAAGCGCGTGCTTCACTTTCCGGCCAGACAAAAGTGTAAATGACTGCTGAAACTGCCGTTCCGATCAAAATACCGATAGCACGATCGCGGATCTCCACGAGGTCATACGCCGGGCCAAAGACGTTTTCCAGCGTGGCGAGGGCAAAAGTGACGACCATCTGGGTGCCGATATAAGACGAACGCTCTGAACTGGTTGCCAGCCTTGCGCCAATCCAGAAAATGGGGGCCAGCACGCACAGTAACTCGACAATATTGTCCAGCCACGGCATCACAAAAATAGTGACCACCAGCGCCAGAATCGCCCCACAGAATGCGCCACCAAAACGTAATGCCATTTTCTGATATGACGAGCCAATATTGGGGTTAGCGACAATCACGCAGGTCAGCATACAGGTGTGAATACCTTCCCAATCGACACCGGAATAAAAGGTGTAGCAAATCAAACATGCCAGCAATGTTTTCAGGGCATAACGCAAATAATCAGGATTGGTAAATGCATCCGCGACCATTGATGGCGGTTTTGCTGCTGGTGTGGGGGGTGTCGCTGGGTCCATATGCCCCAGTTGCAGCAACATCTGACAATGGCTGAACAAACCACATTGATGAGCAAGCGTAAGTTCATCTTCCCGAAGCTGCCAGTTGCTTTGCCAGGTTTCACCTGCGCAAATGGCTTGTTGCAGCGACTGCACTTCACTGATCAGCTTCTGACGTAAAACAGTCATTTCCGGGGATTCCGGGAAGGCACGGACATCGTAACGATTCAGGCTGGTATAGAGATAAGTGACCGTAGCAACACAGTTCTGCCACCAGGCGCTTTTCTTACGCCACTCCGCGTCATCGGCTAGACAGAAGACGTTCAGCTTTTGCAGCGCCAGCGCTTCCCGTTCAATATATTTTTCTGCTAACGGTGAAACCTCGTTGGTGAGATGACGTAACGCATCATCCAGACGCTCGCTTAGCGCTTTATGCATCTGATTTACTGCCCGGCTGGGAAACCACAACACACCGATTAACGTCATCAGCAAGGTCGGGTAAAGCCCAACCACGATGCACCACAGCGTCAGACGTACAACAATTTCCGGCACATCGATCATCGCCGGGAAGGTTTGCCCGTAAATAGCGACAATTGCCACAGCAAAAAAGACCAACCCCAGCCGATGGGTACGCATCATAAACATGCAGCCCATCAATATCGGCCCGGCAATCACCAGACGCATCAGCGGGTAGCCGTAAGACCATTTATAGATCAAAAACAGGCTACCCATTTCCAGCACCGTAGCAACCACAAACAGGATCGCCACAAATTTGGTATAGAAGGCATTTGTCTGCACACCATAAAACAGAACAGCCAGTGAGATCGCCATAAACGGGATCTCAAACGTCATGGAGATCAGCACAACCAGCAGACAGCCAGCCCATAGCTGGAAGGTTTGTGCCATACGCCCCGGTCGCTGTTCGTTTAACTCCTCATGAAGAAAAGCCAACAGCCGAACCATTGGTAGCGGAAGGTAGTTGAGCGCGCTCATTATTGTGGCTCAAGGTTAGCAACCGCCGAAGCACCTATACGGAACATCTCAGGGTCAGGGTTATCTACCATGATTTTTACCGGGAAACGCTGGGCAACACGTACCCAGTTGATTGAGCGAGATACACGTGGTAGCCCACCTAATACCATGCCGCCATCGTCTGGTAATACGCCATAACCAATGGAATCGACTTTGCCTTCAAAGGTTTTACCGCTGTCACTCATCAGGCGAACTGTCGCGGGTGTTCCGGCGCGGATATTATTCAGCTCTGTTTCACGGAAGTTAGCGATGACATACCAGTGGCGGGTGTCGATCAGTGTGAAAATCGGCCGCATCGCCGAAGCAAACTGCCCGACAGATGTTTTCAGCGACACCACGCGTCCATCAAAAGGCGCACGAACGGTAGCCATCTCCAGATGCAACTTTGTCAGTGCAATATCGGCGAGAACGGCCTCACGTTGGGCGACCAGCGCATCCACGCCTCCCACACCACTGACCGCAGATTGTGCCTGTAGTAACAGTGCTGCATAGTCAACCTGTGCTGAGCGATGGGCCGTTCTGGCGCGATCCACATCTTCATCTGATACATAGCCCTCTGCCAACAGAGACTCGGTACGTTGAAAGGTTTTACTGGTCTGATGAACAATCGCCAGGGCTTTCTCCACCGATGTCTTCACTGCCGCGGCTCCGAGTTGCTGGGCTTCAACGCTACGCTGGGTGAGCATAATTTGTTTATCCAGCGCGGTCAGCGACGCCTGGGCTTTTGCGAGGCTTGCTTCATAGGGGCGCGGATCAATACGAAATAGAAGATCGCCCTGTTTCACCAGTTGGTTATCTTTGACCGCAAGTTCCACAATGCGGCCACTGACTTCTGGCACCACATCAACGGTATCCGCAGATGCGTAAGCGTCGTTAGTTGCCGGGGCGCTATCGACACGCCAGATCACATAAACAAGAGCAACGACTGCCGCAACGGTCAGGATCAACGCGGGTAATTTATTGCGCGTAGCGTTTTTTGGCGTACTTTCCATGAGCGCATCTCAAAAATAAGTTAGAAAAAAACCAGCCAGAACAGCGTGGAGTAGAGGGCAAACAGCGCGGTGTAAACCAGCCCGGCACATGACAGGTTGTTATAAGTGCGCAGTATGATTTGCCGCGTAATAAGGGTAAGAACGACGCCTGCAATCAGGCAGAAAAGCCAGCCAGGATAGTAAGCACCGATGACGGGAATTGCAGGAGATAACTTACAACCGGTTAATAATATTGCTGGTATGAGCAGAAACAATTTTTTTAACTGCGTTCCTAAAATGGATTTAATTCTTTGCATCATAAAAACATCCCGTTTACGGCGAATAATATCCCTGGTCAATATGAATAGCGAAACCGGAGCACAGTATGGCGATTTTTTAATACCTGCGAAATGGCTTTAATCTTTTACCGCATTCAGAACTTATTCATTAACATTATTGTTTTGTGAAAACTATTTATTGAAAAAATCGCTTCCGGGGGTCACCCCCGGAAGCTATACGCTAATTAATTTGGTGTAACGATATTTACCCACAACTCAAATTGATCGAGGCTGGTAAAAATTTCATCCAGCTTCGCCGCTTTACCAATCACTTTCACTTTCTTCGCTTTGATCAGATCGGCCATTTTTGCCTGCCCGGTCAAGACCTGATGCAGATCCGCTCGGCTGATATAGAACGAAGCATCGGCGTTTGGTTGCAGGGTTTGTCGGTAGTTCAGCACGCTGTTATTAAGCGTAAGGTTCAGGTTATCGCCATTATCCATATTGAAGTTCAGATTGACGCTCTTACCTTCGGCTTTCTCGCTATTGAGAAGCACGGCCATATAATCGAACAGCATCTCTACCGACATTCCTTTCAAGGTATCTGGAGAGTAGGTGGTGCCGTGAGCGAATTTATGGACGCCTTCACGCAGCTCTTTCGCTCCGGTCAGGTAGAAGCCACGCCAGGTGGCTGATTCCGCCTGATAACCAAGTTGCTCAAAGGTATTAGCCTGCAGATTTTTCGCTACCTGATCACCCGGATTCGCAGCGATCACTTGCTTGAGCAGCTCTGCCGCCCAGCGGTAATCGCCCTGTTTATAGGCTTCCTGCGCCAGGTTAATGGCCCGGGCAGAACCCCCCAGCGCTTTCACATAGCGTTGCCCCATATCCACCTGACCATATGGATTGAGATTCGCCGGGTTACCGTCGTAGTAGCCCAGATAGAAGTTATACACCGCACGGGCATTATGGCTGACAGAACCGTAATAACCACGGCTGGCCCAGTTATTTGCCAGTGACGGTGGTAACTTGAGCATGTTGCCAATTTCATTCATGGTGTAGCCCTGGTTGGCTAAATGCAGAGTCTGGTCATGAATGTATTTGATGGTGTCGCGGTATTTACTTACATAATCATTGATATGTTTATTACCCCAGACCGGCCAGGTATGCGGCATAAACAAGACTTCTGCTTCATTACCCCACATATCCAGGGTCTGATTAAGGTATTCCGTCCACTTACTGGTATCACGGGTTTTAGCGCCACGCAAAGTGTAGAAGTTATGCAGCGTATGGGTGGCGTTCTCTGCGGTACACAGCGCTTTCAGTGCCGGAATATAGAGATGCATTTCTGACGGCGCTTCACTGCCTGGTGCCATCAGGAAATCAAACTCCAGACCGTCGATAATCCGTTTTTCACCGGTTTTCGTTATGGTGATTGTTGGTGCAATAATTGAAGGATCACCCGTTACCAGCGTTACACCAAGACCATTGCCAATAGTACCTTCGGGGTTACGTGGTAGTAACAGGCCATAGGAGTAAAGTGCGCGACGGCTCATGATATTACCGGCCATCACGTTTTCGCTAATCGCTTCATCCATAAAGCCTGCCGGAGCGATGATCTGCACTTTCCCGGCTTTAACATCGTCTTCTGAAACCAGGCCTTTAACACCACCATAATGGTCGGTATGACTATGGGTATAAATCACCGCCACAATAGGTTTCTGTGGGCGATGCTGTAAGTAGAGATCAAATGCCGCTTTAGCGGCCGGGGGCGTAACAAGCGGGTCGATCACGATGATGCCCGTATCCCCTTCAATGAAGGTAATGTTGGAAATATCCTGACCACGAACCTGATACATCTTGTCGGTGACTTTAAACAGACCAGATATGCCGTTTAACTGCGACTGGCGCCACAAACTTGGGTTAACGGTTTCCGGTGCTGGCGCATTGAGATCAAATTTAAAATCTTCGCCACGGTAGTACACTTTGCCATCTGGTGTGCGCAAAATCCCCTGATCGAGCAATGGCGCGATAAACCCGCGTTGTGCATCATCAAAATCCTGACGATCATTGAACGGCAGCGAGTTTGTGTAATTCTGGTTAATTTGTTGAGTATATTGAGACGCCTTGTGCGTCGATTCGCTGGCACTGGCACTGACACTGTTGATTAGCAGCCCACCAGTGGCGGTAAGCGCAATAAAAACCCTGCTCAAACGGAATAACCGGGAGTTATTCATCTTAATCTCCATTTAATTATTTATGGCATCAATATTTAAAGCGGCAAAATGAAAAATATCCTCGCCTTATAATAAAGGCGAGAATGTCATTTTGAGAAAATGAAGTGTGAGCTGAGTGGATAATTTAGTTAGGTATTAGTGCGAACTTTTCCCGCAATAGCAAATAGATTTGCGTGGATAATGTATATATGTAATTCATATGAAAATTATATATTCAGCACCACTGAGTCCTGTAAATATCATTGCTTCGCAAAGAAACGTCCGCTTGCCAGTGTCGCGGCCCCTTGCGCACCATTAAATGCCGAAGACGATGCCGGAATAAAACAGACTTCCTGATACGGTAACGGGCGGCGCAAATAACACTTAATTTTGTCAATCAATGCTTCTCGCGGAAACGCTACCATATCCATTACACCGCCACCGAGAATCACCACATCGGGATCAAACAAATTTACGCTGGAAGCAATTGCGCGAGCGGCGTGATCGAGCAGCGACTGCACAAACAACTCATCACTGGCATGGACAAACAACTCGCTCAAGGTGTAGTTACGAGGTTGTTGTTCATACCACCGTTTTAATGCCAGCCCCGAACAGACTGTCTCAAGGCAGCCAGAGTTGCCACAGCCACAGTGTTGAGTCATATCACCTTGCGGTATGTGCCCTAATTCTCCTGCAACACCATGCGCCCCGGTCCATGGCGCACCATTCATCCAGATGGCAAATCCCATTCCGGTTCCCAGATAGGCTCCCAGGACCAGTTGATCGACCAGATGATTTTCCTGCACATCCCAGGAGAGTTGCAGGTTTACATCACGGGAAAATGCTAACGGGCATTTCAGTGAAGCTTGCAGGTTATCAGCCAGGCCATGTAGCTCCCCGGCCGACAATGGCAAGTTGGGAGTCGAAATAATGCTGCGTTGATCTTTGCCAACCAGTGCCGGTAAACCCATGATTAGCCCACAACAGGTCACATCGTAATGCACGAACTGTTGATGCAGCATAGCAGCGATTCCGCTGGCGACATCGGGGACCAATACATCTGCGGTACGGCGCTTTTCGCAATGCACAATCTCCCCCGCAGCCGTTTGCAGGCAAAAGCGGATATGAGTCGCCCCCATATCCACGCCCGCCACCACGCTACGCTGTTTAGCCATAACTCTGCACTCCTTTACGGGCATTGAGGATCTGCGTGGTCATTACCTGCCAGGCATCAGTAATATTATCTGCATGATTAAACAGCCCGGATGTGCCAACGATAAACACGTCCGCACCTGCCGCTATCAGTCGGTCATAAGTAGCCTGATTACAAGAGCCATCCACTTCGATTTCATAATGCAAACCTTCACGCTCGCGCCATGCTTTTAGTTCAGCAATTTTATTCAGCATCTCAGGAATAAATGGCTGCCCGGCGAAGCCCGGATCAACAGTCATCACCGTAATTTTATCGGCCTTATGGATGTAGTATTTCATGGCCTCAACCGGCGTTTCAGGGTTAAGGATCAGCCCGACCTTCATTCCCAGGCGACGGATTTCATCAATTAAGCGAAACGCCTGACCATTAATGGTTTCCGGGTGCAGCGTGATGAAATTAGCCCCAGCCTGCGCCAGCTGGCTGATGTAATCCTGCGGTCGAGTCACCATCAGGTGGCAATCCAGCGGTTTACTCGCCAGTTTTTTCACCTGGCTGACAAAAAACGGTGACAAAGTCAGGTTTGGTACAAAATGACCATCCATTATGTCGATGTGAAAATAATCTGCGTGACTGTCTATAAACTCGATCTGTTCTTTAAATTTCAGCAGATCCATACACATTAATGAGGGAGCGATTTTCATGTTCTATTCCTTACTTACTGATAAGACGGTCGAGGGCGACAGCCGCGATAATTAATCCACCCATCACCACCAGCTGGTAGTAGGTTTGTACTTGCAGAATATTGAGACCGTTATTGATAGTGCCGATAATTAACCCGCCAATAACCACCGAGAAAATGCGCCCTTTGCCACCGAAGAAACTGGTCCCGCCAATGATGGCACTGGCAATGGCGTAGGTTTCGAATCCCATACCGGCGAGAGGTTCTGCCGCGCCCAGACGCGCCGTGGAAACCACGCCCGCCAGTCCAGCACAAACACCAGAGATGATGAACACCACCAAAGTGTGAAACTTCACATCGATCCCGGAATAGAACGCCGA
The DNA here is from genome assembly GCF_000026225.1 of Escherichia fergusonii ATCC 35469. Classification (NCBI taxonomy): domain Bacteria; kingdom Pseudomonadati; phylum Pseudomonadota; class Gammaproteobacteria; order Enterobacterales; family Enterobacteriaceae; genus Escherichia; species Escherichia fergusonii. The sequence goes on along the minus strand of NC_011740.1, from coordinate 4,387,874 downwards.
GTTTTTATTGCCGCCGAGGGCATAAATGTTGCGCCCAAGCCGCATCCGGGTAGTGAGAAACCAGAGGACCAACGCAATCAGCAGAGAGAAGATCACCGGAATAGGGATCCCAAGTGGGCTTGCGGCGAAGAAGTTAACGAAATCAAAGGAGAAGCCATACACCGAGTTGGCATCAGAAATCACCAGGGTGATGCCACGAAAAATGGCGTTTGTGCCAAGAGTGATAATAAACGGATGGAGACCTGTCCAGTTGACCAGGCAACCGTTGATAGCCCCCAAAGCGCCACCTACCAGCACACCACCAATCAGTGCTGCGATGATCGGATCAATCCCCGCCAGCATCAGTTTGGCCGTCACCATACCGGAGAGCGCCAGAATCGCGCCGACAGAAAGGTCAATACCTGCTACCAGAATGGCAAAGAACTCGCCCATACCAATCAATACGGTAACGGAGCTTTGAACAAAGATCTGACTAATGTTGTTCGTCGTTAAAAAATACTCCGGCGACAAAGAACCGAAGATGGCGACGATGATAGCGAGGATAAAAAACGTGCCGTACTTATCCCAGAACAGCGCGAAGTTGAACGGTTTTTTCTCCGCGACCTCGCCTTTTACTCTTGTGGTAATGCCCATGCCATAATCTCCTCTTCGCTCAGGTCATCGCAGTTGGTCAGGATTTGCGTCAGTCGCCCCTCGCAGAACACAGCGATGCGGTCACAGACGGCGAGAATTTCAGGAAGCTCAGATGACACCATCAGGATGACTTTTCCGTCGTCCGCCAGTTGGCGCATCACTTTGTAGATTTCGGCTTTCGCGCCGACGTCGATACCACGGGTAGGTTCATCGAAAATGATCACTTCCGGGTGACAACACAACCATTTAGAAATCAATACTTTTTGCTGATTACCGCCAGAAAGTTCGCCGATATTCTGGTTGACGGTATGGCATTTCAGCGCCAGTAATTCCCGCTGCGCCTCAGCAATTTGCTGCTCCTCATGGTCATGAAACAGCCCCATTGCGCCTTTAAGACCACCCTTTTTCAGGCTGCGGCTAATCGCCATATTCTGGGCAATCGAGAAATTGGGGAAAAAACCGTTATCGCGCCGACTTTCGGTTATGTAAGCCATCCCTTTTTTCACCGCATCCAGTGGCGAACGTGGTGAGATAGCTGCACCATTCAGGCGGATTTCGCCGCTGGCACGTTTATCCACACCGAACAGGCAGTTCATCAACTCCGTCCGGCCAGATCCTACCAACCCGGCAAAGCCGAGAATTTCACCGCGACTGACCGAGAAAGAGATATCGCGGACTTTTTTGCGGTCGTGACTGGTAACATTTCGCACTTCAAACACGGTCTCCCGCGCCACATTTCCGGTGCTTTCTTTCATGGCGCTAAAGCGGTTTTGCAACTCACGTCCAACCATTAGCCGCACAATGTCGTCATTAGAGACATCACTCACCATGCCACTGCATACGCTGCTGCCATCTTTCATTACTGTGTAGCGATCACAGATACGGCGAATCTCTGCCAGCTTATGAGAGATATAAACAATGGCTGTGCCCTCTTTACGCAGCTGGTTCATGATCAAAAACAGGTAATCCACCTCTTTATTGGTCAATGACGACGTAGGTTCATCCATGATGATCACTTTGGCATCGAGCATCAGTGTCTTGGCGATCTCCAGCATCTGTTTATGGCTGATTGATAAATTCGCCACTTTTTCATCTAAATCGACTTTTAATCCCACTCGTAGCAACATCATTGCCGCCCGAATACGCATTTCTTTCCAGTCGATAATATCGACACCACAGACTTTCTTTGTCAGATGGCGACCAATATATAAATTCTCCAGTACCGTTAATTCATCAATAACGCTTAACTCTTGATAAATAATCCCGATGCCAAGTTGTGCCGCTAATTTATGGTCCAGTTTGTCATAGGTCGTATTATTGATAGTGATCGTGCCTTTACTCGGTGGATGTATTCCCGACAGCACTTTCATTAAAGTTGATTTCCCTGCGCCATTTTCACCTAATAACGCATGTATTTCGTGAGGATAAACAGTTAAATCAACCGATTTTAATGCGTGAACCGGACCAAAGGATTTGCCGATCCCCGCCATGGATATATATGGCGTGACCATAAATAATTTCCTTTTTAATGGCCCCCTTCCATAACGCTACAGAAGGGGGTTTATGACAACTTATTTGGTCACAAGGATAGAATCTACCAGTTTAAATTGTGGTGCTTTATCCAGGGCAATCACTTTGCCTGACTTCGCAGCATCAACCATCAGCTTCAAACCGCTGGCACCGATATCTGCCGGATTCTGCGCGACGGTCGCGGTCATCTGACCCGCCTCAACCATTTTACGCGCTTCCGGGATACCGTCGGTGCCTACCACCAGAACTTTCCCCACTTTGCCCGCATTTGCGACAGCCTGGGCGACGCCCATTGCCATAGTATCGTTGGCGCAATAAATTGCTTTGATATTTGGGTTACGCTGCAACACGTTAGTGGCAACGTCCAGCGCTTTGATACGATCCCAGTCGGCAGGTTGACTGGCGACGAGCTTGATCTGCGTGGCCTTTTTGAAAGCATCGGTCGCACCATTACGCCGTGCCTCACCAGAAGCATTACCGGCTTTGCCTTCGATAATGGCTACTTCGCCACCTTCAGCGCCCAGTTTGCCGATAATAAATTCCGCGCCTTTCGCCCCAACAGCGACGTTATCAGTGGTGACAAACGCTTCAACATTACCCCCCGCTTTTTTCAGGTTATCCATATCAATCTTTTCATCGAGATTGACCAGATAAATGCCTTTTTTCCATGCCCGGGCGACGGGCATTACCAGGTTAACCGAGGAGAGTGGCGCAAAGGCAATCCCTTTATAATTTTTATTACTGAGATCTTCGAACAGCTGTAACTGCGATTGAAAATCGCCTTCTGAAGGAGAAGCAAAAATATCTACGCTCACCCCCAGTGTTTTGGCTTCCTCTTCAATACCTTTTTTCATATCCACCCAAAATGGATTAGATAATGTTTTTAATACGACGGCGTATTCGGCCGCAGCAAATGCACTGGTTGATAACATTAAGCCCACAGCAGCGCCGCTGAAATATTTCAGATATTTATTCATAATAATGTTCTCAGTGTAGGGTTGAGTGGTAATCCCGCGATTGCGGGATTACTTTTTTACTTCAGCGCACCTGGTGAAAAGAAATCAACAATTGCGCCCGTTTTTTGCATATTTTTATTGGCCTGTTCAATATTAAGCTGGGCAACAGAAACAAAAAAAGCATCCAGCAAAGTAAGTTGTAAAATGCGGGCAGAGGCGTTTCTACCTAATAACGGTGTTTCAGGTGCCGGGGAGCAAATAATATAATCAGCCAACTTCGCTATCGGAGAATGATAGCTATGAGTGATACAAATAATTTTTGCCCCATTCTTTTTCGCCAGTTCTACAGCCGCCTTCACATCACTGGTTCGCCCTGAGTGGGTCACTACCAGCACCACATCGCCTTCTTGTAACAACGAAGCGGACATCATCATGATGTGAGCATCAGGATAGGCCTGACAGCGCACACCAATACGTAAAAACTTGTGCTGAATATCCGCACAAATAGCGTTTGAACCGCCAGCGCCATAGAGATCGCGTTGTTTTGCCTGATAAAAGAAACGCGCGGCCCGGTGAATCTCATCGACATTGACAATCGACTGGCCTTCCATAATGGTGCGTAACGTGATGTTGAACACCTTGTTCACGACATCCTGTGGCGCTTCATCAAAAGCCAGTTCACTGGGAAGTACCTGCTCGGACTGAGAAAAATAATCTTCCAGCGCACTACGCAAGTTACGAAAGCCGCTAAACCCTAATAATTTTGAGACCTTTACGATCATCGCCTCGGAGACGGCTAATGCTTCCGCAACATCTTTTATCGCTGGAGCACTACTAAGATTGCCTGGTTTCAGCAACCACTCCACGATCCGACTTTCGTTTTCTGTCATGCCTTCCTGCTTCATTCGCAGGTAGGGGGCAAGCCCGATTCCCTCAGGAAGCCCTGAATCAAACTCTGACTGGCTCATCGCGTTCTCTTGTCCATGAAATAAAGACGCCACTATAACACCACAGCAAAAACAGAAAAGATGCTGACAACTTCACAAAACCGCTAAATTCATAAAGTTTGTTATTTTGTGAATTAAACAACATATCATCAATCCAATTAACAAACATAATCTATATAAATCAATTACATATATATTTTTATTGCTAAACAACTTTACAGCAACGCTTAATCTAAAAGTAGTAAGACTATTGCGCAGTGATTGCTTTGGGAGTAGAAAAATAATTCTTTTTAGAGTGACTGTAGATTTATTGCACATATAGAGCCATAAATATCACAACTTATGTAAATCCGTGAAGTTTGCGGTCTTCAGGAGCAGAAAATGAAAAAGATTGCCTTCGGCTGCGATCATGTGGGTTTTATCCTTAAAGAGGAGATCCTTACGCATTTAGCCCAACGCGGAATCGAGGTACTCGATAAAGGTACGTGGTCTGGTGAGCGTACTGATTATCCACGTTACGCCAGTGCAGTTGCTCAAGCGGTGGTGGCGGGGGAAGCAGATGGCGGCATTTTGATTTGCGGGACTGGCGTGGGGATCTCAATTACTGCAAACAAATTTGCTGGTATTCGGGCGGTTGTTTGTAGCGAACCGTACTCTGCGCAGTTGTCGCGGCAACATAACGATACCAACGTGCTGGCATTTGGCTCGCGAGTCGTGGGCCTGGAGCTGGCAAAGATGATCGTCGATGCCTGGTTGGATGCAAAATTTGAAGGTGGGCGCCATCTGGCACGGGTCGAGGCAATAAAAGCAATTGAAATGCGGGATGATTGAGATTACTCCGCTACTGCTTTTATTCACACTTTTATAACGTAAGCCTGTCTGATACTGAGGCTGGCTTATGAAAACTTTTCCCCAACTTTGTTTATTTGCTTTGCTGTCACTAAGTACGCTGCCGGTACGGGCCGATATCATTGATGACACTATCGGCAATATTCAGCAGGCGATTAGTGATGCTTATAACCCTGACAGTGATCGCAATTACGATGACTCGCGCGATGAGAGCTGGCAACGGCAAGTCAGTGATGACCGTCGGCGGCAGTATGAAGACAGACAGCGTCAGTTTGAAGATCGCCGTCGCCAACTGGAAGATCGCCAGCGTCAGCTTGATCAGGAACGCCGCCAGTTAGACGATGAAGAGCGACGAATGGAGGAGGAATACTCGCGTTAGGCTGAAAGTAATGGCGGTGCAGTAAAACACCGCCCCCAACCAACTTACTCTGTTGGCGCCTGCTGTTTCACGACATTGATCATCCACGGAACGCCGAAACGGTCAGTGACTTTACCGAATCCATGCGCCCAAAACGTTTCCTGCCAGTCCATTTCAATTTTCCTTCTGCTGCCAGGTTACCAAACCAGCGTTTCCCCTCTTCAACATCCTGTGTATCAAGCACCAGCGTAAAGCCAGAGTAGTGGGCATTTCCTGATGGCATAGCATCGCTCATCATGATGTCACTTCCGGCAATGCGCACATTGGCATGAGCGATGGCACTGTCCGGGAACTGCATACCTGATGGGCAACCGTCTTCACTCTCCTGTGCAGATTTCGGCATCTCAGCAAAACTGATTTTGTAGAGCAGCTCCGCCCCCAGCGTTTGCTGATAGAAAGCGATAGCGTCGGCACAATTGCCAGCAAAAGAAAGGTAAGGACTTAACGGCATGATCGTAACCTCAGGTTAGAGAAGCCAGTTAAGTGTAGTTCGTTTTTTGTACAGAGATGTATACAACGTTATGAGTAGATCCAGCAAATTTGCTAACCAAAATTTAACCCTCTGGCGGCATTACAGTCGATTACGCTATACTAGCCACTGAAAATGCTGGTTCACTTCCTTCGAACCAGTTTTCAATGTGTTTTTCACACAAATTAATCAACGTCCCCTTCCGAGGATCTGACCGTAACGGTCGGATAAGATATGTTAAACAGTATTTTTGTCATACTCTGCTTGATCGCTGTAAGTGCGTTCTTCTCCATATCGGAGATATCACTTGCTGCTTCGCGCAAAATCAAACTTAAACTGCTGGCTGATGAGGGTAATATAAATGCCCAACGGGTGCTGGATATGCAGGCTAACCCTGGTATGTTCTTCACCGTGGTGCAAATTGGCCTGAACGCGGTCGCCATTCTTGGTGGTATCGTGGGTGATGCGGCGTTTTCTCCGGCGTTTCACAGCTTGTTTTCCAGCTATATGCCTGAAGAACTCTCCGAGCAACTGAGCTTTATCCTCTCTTTCTCGTTAGTGACTGGCCTTTTTATCCTGTTTGCGGATTTAACCCCGAAACGCATCGGTATGGTTGCGCCAGAAGCTGTCGCTTTGCGTATCATCAACCCGATGCGCTTCTGCCTGTTCGTTTTCACCCCGCTGGTGTGGTTCTTTAACGGCCTGGCAAATATTATCTTCCGCATCTTCAAACTACCGATGGTACGTAAAGATGACATCACTTCCGATGATATCTATGCGGTGGTAGAAGCCGGTGCGCTGGCGGGAGTGTTGCGTAAGCAAGAGCACGAACTGATCGAAAACGTGTTCGAACTGGAATCCCGTACTGTACCTTCTTCCATGACGCCACGCGAAAATGTAGTTTGGTTTGATCTTCATGAAGATGAGCAAAGCCTGAAGAATAAAGTGGCCGAGCATCCACACTCGAAATTCCTCGTCTGTAATGAAGATATTGATCACATCATCGGCTATGTCGATTCAAAAGATCTGCTTAATCGCGTGCTGGCTAACCAAAGCCTGGCACTGAACAGTGGCGTACAAATTCGCAATACGTTGATCGTGCCAGACACATTAACGCTCTCTGAAGCTCTGGAAAGTTTTAAAGCTGCAGGTGAAGATTTTGCGGTAATCATGAATGAATACGCGCTGGTCGTGGGGATCATCACACTGAATGATGTGATGACGACACTGATGGGCGATCTGGTTGGTCAGGGTCTGGAAGAGCAGATTGTGGCGCGAGATGAAAACTCATGGCTGATCGATGGTGGTACGCCTATTGATGACGTGATGCGCGTGTTGGATATCGATGAGTTCCCGCAGTCAGACAACTACGAAACCATCGGCGGCTTTATGATGTTTATGCTGCGCAAGATCCCGAAACGCACCGATTCGGTGAAGTTCTCCGGCTACAAATTCGAAGTGGTGGATATTGATAACTACCGCATCGACCAGCTGCTGGTGACACGCATCGACAATAAAGCCACTGCGCTTTCCCCAAAACTGCCTGACGCTAAAGATAAAGAAGAAAGCGTCGCATAACCCCCCAAACGTCAACGGCTCCTGATTCAGGAGCCGTCTTATTACTGCATAGCACTTTGGTTACGCCATCTCTGTTTGCAGACGCATAACCTGACGGTTAACTTCGGACATCACTGACAAATGCAGCTTATCCTTCACTTTTGGGATAAGAATCTTACCCTTATCAAATTCAAAAGCGCCAACATCCTTGATGTATAACCGTCCACGGAACAGGATCTTTACGTACTTCGCCACTTGCAGTGGGTTGTACCGTTGGAAAATTTTCATTGTTTTCTCCTGCTGAGTCTAACGCCTTCGCGGTGCCACAATCGGCCCAACATTATTGAGGCGCAAATTTTAATGCCTTCTGACTATAGACTATCTCCGCAATGTTTCCACTTTGTAGAAATTTTTTTACCTTATGGTTACAGTTATTCAGAATTATCTTTTCAGTGAAGCACGGTCTTCAGTATAAGCATTCATATTTCATATGATTTGTGCGCCCGTCCGCAAACTGGCATCAGACTTGCGGGAAAAACAAATAGATCGCACTTATGATTAAAACTCAGACCAAGTGGTCGGATCACCTGCACACGATAAGAAGGAAAAATTATGACACTTCGCAAGATTCTGGCGCTCTCCTGCCTGTTACTGCCGATGATGGCCTCCGCACATAAATTTGAAACAGGGCAGCGCGTACCACCGGTGGGGATTGCCGACCGTGGTGAACTGATTCTTGATAAAGATCAGTTTAGCTATAAAAACTGGAACAGCGCACAGTTACCAGGAAAAGTGCGAGTCCTGCAACATATTGCCGGGCGAACTTCGGCCAAAGAGAAAAATGCCACACTGATTGAAGCGATCAAATCGGCAAAGCTGCCTCATGACCGTTATCAGACCACCACCATTGTTAACACAGACGACGCCATTCCCGGTTCCGGCATGTTTGTCCGTAGTTCTCTGGAAAGTAATAAAAAGCTTTATCCGTGGTCGCAGTTTATCGTTGATAGCAATGGTGTAGCACGTGGAGCCTGGCAGCTGGATGAAGAGAGTTCAGCCATTGCGGTGTTGGATAAAGACGGACGCGTGCAATGGGCGAAGGATGGTGCTTTAACTCAGCAAGAGGTGCAGCAGGTAATGGACCTGCTGCATAAATTACTTAGTAAATAGAGACACGAAAACCGGGGTTCAGGAATGATTCACGCGGAGTGTAATCCAGAGGTTTACCCTGCCAGTCATTAACATGCGCCCCGGCCGCTGCCGCAACTGCGTGACCGGCAGCGGTATCCCAAATATTAGTTGGCCCGAAACGCGGATAGAGTTGAGCCTGCCCTTCCGCCACCAGGCAGAACTTCAGTGAGGAGCCAATTGAGGTCGTCTGGTGTTCGCCAAGTTGTTGTAGATATTCTTTCAATTCCGCATCGGCATGGGAACGGCTGATCACCACCAGCGGTGGGCGAGCATCACGTACCTGAATCTGCTTACGTATACCATTTTCATCTTTCCAGGCTTTTCCTTCTGCCGCGCTGTACATCACCTTCATTACCGGCGCGTACACCACACCCAGAATTGGTTTGCCTTTGTCGATCAAGGCAATGTTTACCGTGAATTCGCCATTACGTTTAATAAACTCTTTGGTGCCATCCAGCGGATCAACCAGCCAGTAACGCTGCCAGTGCTGGCGGACTTCCCAGCCGGGCGGATCTTCTTCGGAGAGAACCGGGATATCCGGCGTCAGCGTACGTAAACCGTCCATGATGACGGTATGCGCGGCAATGTCTGCAGCCGTCACCGGGGAGTTATCGGCTTTACTGGCGACATCCATCGGTACTGTTCCATCATAAACTTGCATAATGGCGTCGCCCGCCATCCGTGCAAGTAGGCATACTTGTTCTAACATTTTCCACCTCTTTTGTTTCAGTGGTGTTAACTCGTTGTTTTACTTATACCCTATCAATAAAGAATGCGCCAACTGTGATAGTGTCATCATTTTCAAAGCGTTAAATTGTGGCATTCTTCGCTGTTCTGTTAGTAAGACGTTTATTCTCCCTTTTCTTTCGTATTCCCGATAATAAAAGGATGTCCCTGATGATTAAGTTTAGCGCAACGCTCCTGGCCACGCTGATTGCCGCCAGTGTGAATGCAGCGACGGTCGATCTGCGTATCATGGAAACCACTGATCTGCATAGCAACATGATGGATTTCGATTATTACAAAGACACCGCCACGGAAAAATTCGGACTGGTACGTACGGCAAGCCTGATTAACGATGCCCGCAATGAAGTGAAAAACAGCGTACTGGTCGATAATGGCGATTTGATTCAGGGGAGTCCGCTGGCCGATTACATGTCGGCGAAAGGATTAAAAGCCGGAGATATTCACCCTGTCTATAAGGCATTGAATACGCTGGACTATACCGTCGGCACACTCGGTAACCACGAGTTTAACTACGGCCTGGATTACCTGAAAAATGCGTTGGCAGGAGCGAAATTCCCTTATGTAAATGCCAACGTCATTGACGCTAAAACCAAACAGCCCATGTTTACACCGTATTTGATTAAAGACACCGAAGTGGTCGATAAAGACGGAAAAAAACAGACGTTAAAGATTGGCTATATTGGCGTCGTGCCGCCGCAGATTATGGGGTGGGATAAAGCCAATTTGTCCGGCAAAGTCACCGTTAACGATATAACGGAAACTGTGCGCAAGTACGTGCCTGAAATGCGCGAGAAAGGTGCCGATCTCGTTGTCGTTCTGGCACATTCTGGTCTGTCTGCCGATCCGTATAAAGTGATGGCAGAAAACTCAGTTTATTACCTCAGTGAAATTCCGGGCGTTGATGCCATTATGTTTGGTCATGCTCACGCTGTTTTCCCGAGTAAAGATTTTGCGAATATCAAAGGGGCTGATATCGCCAAAGGCACGCTGAATGGCGTTCCGGCGGTAATGCCGGGCATGTGGGGCGATCATCTCGGCGTGGTCGATCTGCAACTCAATAATGACAGCGGAAAATGGCAGGTGGCGCAAGCGAAAGCGGAAGCACGCCCGATTTACGATATCGCCAATAAAAAATCTCTCGCGGCGGAAGACAGTAATCTGGTCGATACGCTTAAAGCCGATCACGACGCCACACGCCAGTTTGTCAGCAAACCAATCGGTAAATCTGCCGACAATATGTATAGCTATCTGGCGCTGGTGCAGGACGATCCGACCGTGCAGGTGGTGAACAACGCACAAAAAGCGTATGTCGAACACTACATTCAGGGCGATCCGGATCTGGCAAAACTGCCGGTGCTTTCAGCTGCCGCACCGTTTAAAGTCGGTGGTCGCAAAAACGACCCGGCCAGCTATGTGGAAGTGGAAAAAGGTCAGCTGACTTTCCGTAATGCTGCCGATCTTTACCTCTATCCCAATACGCTGATTGTGGTGAAAGCCAGCGGTAAAGAGGTGAAAGAGTGGCTGGAGTGCTCCGCCGGACAGTTTAACCAGATTGATCCTAACAGCACGAAACCGCAGTCACTCATCAACTGGGATAGTTTCCGCACCTATAACTTTGACGTCATTGATGGTGTGAATTATCAGATTGATGTTACTCAGCCCGCCCGCTATGACGGCGAGTGCCAGGTGGTTAATGCCAATGCGGAAAGGATTAAAAACCTGACCTTTAACGGCAAGCCGATTGATCCGAACGCGATGTTCCTCGTTGCCACCAATAACTATCGCGCTTACGGCGGCAAATTTGCAGGTACGGGCGATAGCCATATCGCTTTTGCTTCACCGGATGAGAACCGCTCGGTGCTGGCAGCGTGGATTGCAGATGAGTCGAAGCGTGCGGGGGAAATTCACCCGGCGGCAGATAACAACTGGCATTTAGCACCGATTCCCGGCGATAAGAAACTGGATATCCGTTTCGAAACCTCTCCGTCAGACAAAGCCGCGGCGTTTATTAAAGAGAAAGGACAATATCCGATGAAGAAAGTCGCGACCGATGATATCGGCTTTGCGATTTATCAGGTGGATTTGAGTAAGTAAAACACTTCTTTTTCGGCCTACAAATCATCAACCGCATCCGGCATTTATTGGCGGATGCGATGCTGTCGCATCTTATCCGCCCTACAAGTCATGAACCGTAGGCCGGATAAGCGCAGCGCATCCGGCTGTTATGCCGCACGTTCATCCCGCACTGCCAGCACCTCAGGCAAATTCAACTCAATCCAGTCCGCCAGTGCAGCAACCTTTTCGCTCACCTGCTCGCCCAGCGGCGTGAGGCTGTATTCCACATGCGGCGGCACCACCGGATAAGAGATACGGTTAAGAAACCCATCCTGCTCTAACGCCTGTAACGACTGCGCAAGCATCTTTTCACTCACCCCACCCATCTTGCGGCGCAGGTCGCTAAAACGGTGCGTACCTTCGCGAAGCGCGACCAGAATCAATACCCCCCAACGGCTGGTGACGTGTTTCAACACCTCGCGCGACGGGCACTGTTCGGCGAAGAGGTTACCCTCTTTCAGTTGTTGCGACAGGCTAACCTGACTCATTTCATACTTACCTTTTTGTACGTACTTACTAAAAGTAAGTTTAGGTGGTAGCGTATTTAAACACAAGACAAACCGATGGAGGCTTCCCATGATCGCAATTACCGGCGCAACCGGCCAACTTGGTCACCATGTTATTAACTCCTTACTGAAAACCGTTCCTGCCAGCCAAATAGTGGCTATCGCACGTAACCCGGCAAAAGCACAGGCATTGAGCGCGCAAGGCATTACTGTACGTCAGGCTGACTACGGCGATGAAGCCGCACTGACATCTGCGCTTCAGGGAGTGGAAAAACTGCTGCTGATCTCTTCCAGCGAAGTGGGGCAACGTGCCCCGCAGCATCGAAATGTTATTAATGCTGCTAAGGCGGCGGGCGTGAAATTTATCGCTTATACCAGCCTGCTACATGCCGATACCTCCCCGCTCGGCCTCGCCGATGAGCACATCGAGACGGAGAAAATGCTGGCTGATTCTGGCATTGCTTACACCCTGCTGCGCAACGGCTGGTACACCGAAAACTATCTCGCCAGCGCCCCTGCAGCACTGGAGCACGGCGTATTTATCGGTGCCGCGGGCGATGGCAAAATTGCCTCAGCTACGCGAGCTGATTATGCGGTAGCTGCGGCGCGCGTAATTAGCGAAGCAGGTCACGAAGGCAAGGTTTATGAACTGGCAGGTGATAGCGCCTGGACACTGACACAATTAGCGGCGGAACTCACCAAACAGAGCGGCAAACAGGTTACCTATCAAAACCTGAGCGAAGCTGATTTCGCCGCGGCGCTGAAAAGCGTCGGTCTGCCTGACGGGCTGGCGGATATGCTGGCAGATTCTGACATTGGCGCATCGAAAGGCGGCCTGTTTGATGACAGCAAAACGCTTAGCAAATTGATTGGCCGCCCAACGACAACATTAGCCGAGAGCGTAAGCCATCTTTTTAATGTTAATAACTAGTTAATTAAAGTGGCATCCTCCCGTATCCTCTCTGATAATGACGGGATGCGGGGAACGACTACGGTTGTTCCCTGAATATTTCTTCTGACAGATCAATGGATGCCAGTAATGATTAGTGGCGTGCTGTACGCCCTGTTAGCAGGGTTGATGTGGGGGCTTATATTTGTCGGGCCGTTGATCGTGCCGGAATACCCGGCGATGTTGCAGTCGATGGGCCGTTATCTGGCGTTAGGGTTAATTGCGCTACCCATTGCCTGGCTGGGGCGCGTGCGTCTGCGTCAGTTGGCGCGTCGCGACTGGCTTACCGCCTTGATGCTCACTATGATGGGCAACCTTATCTATTACTTCTGTCTTGCCAGTGCCATTCAACGTACTGGCGCGCCTGTCTCCACGATGATTATCGGCACCCTGCCGGTGGTGATTCCTGTCTTCGCCAATCTGCTTTATAGCCAGCGTGACGGTAAACTCGCGTGGGGGAAACTAGCCCCGGCGCTGGTTTGTATTGGCATCGGCCTGGCATGTGTAAATATTGCTGAGTTAGACCACGGACTCCCCGATTTTGACTGGGCACGTTATACCTCTGGCATCGTGCTGGCGTTAGTTTCCGTGGTCTGCTGGGCGTGGTATGCCTTGCGCAACGCCCGTTGGCTGCGGGAAAACCCAGACAAACATCCGATGATGTGGGCGACGGCGCAGGCGCTGGTCACGCTGCCGGTTTCGCTCATCGGTTATCTCGTCGCCTGTTACTGGCTGAATACGCAAACGCCGGACTTCTCCCTACCTTTTGGCCCCCGTCCGCTGGTGTTTATTAGCCTGATGATTGCGATAGCTGTGCTTTGCTCATGGGTCGGCGCACTTTGCTGGAACGTCGCCAGCCAGCGATTACCAACGGTGATTCTCGGACCGTTGATTGTTTTCGAAACGTTGGCAGGTTTGCTGTACACCTTTTTACTCCGCCAGCAAATGCCGCCGCTGATGACACTGAGCGGTATCGCGCTGTTAGTGGTTGGCGTAGTCATTGCGGTCAGAGCAAAACCGGAAAAACCCTTAATTGAACCTGTCTCTGAAAGTTGACACGCTAGCGGTGAGTTAAATAAGCCTCTGCTACGTAAGGGTTATAGCATTTGCCTTAAAGATGCATTTAAAATACATCTTATATTATTAAGAATGAGGTATCAGCTATGGCTTATCGCGACCAACCTTTAGGTGAACTGGCGCTCTCTATTCCTCGCGCTTCGGCTCTGTTTCGTAAATATGATATGGATTACTGCTGTGGCGGTAAGCAAACGCTGGCGCGCGCGGCGGCACGTAAAGAACTGGATGTTGACGTCATTGAAGCCGAACTGGCAAAGCTTGCTGAACAACCGATTGAGAAAGACTGGCGTAGCGCCCCACTGGCAGAAATCATCGACCATATCATCGTGCGCTACCACGATCGTCACCGCGAGCAGTTGCCGGAGCTGATCCTGCAAGCTACCAAAGTCGAGCGCGTTCACGCCGACAAACCGAGCGTGCCAAAAGGGCTGACAAAATACCTGACTATGCTGCATGAAGAGCTTTCCAGCCACATGATGAAAGAAGAGCAGATCCTCTTCCCGATGATCAAACAAGGCATGGGCAGCCAGGCAATGGGGCCAATTAGCGTGATGGAAAGCGAGCACGATGAAGCGGGCGAACTGCTGGAAGTGATCAAACACACCACCAATAACGTCACACCGCCGCCGGAAGCCTGCACCACCTGGAAAGCGATGTATAACGGCATTAATGAACTGATTGATGACCTGATGGAGCACATCAGTCTGGAAAACAATGTACTATTCCCGCGCGCGCTGGCGGGTGAGTGATCTAAAAGCTGGATGGCATTGCGCCATCCAGCATGAGAAAGCCGTTACTTCCGCAGTTCAGCAGTCCGCTTCTTACCAATAAATAACCAGCCCAGCCCCAACAAGATAAACCATAACGGGGTAACTATCAGCGCCTGGCGAGTGTCATCTTCCAGTGTCAGCAGCACGATCACGAACACAAAGAACGCCATACATACCCAGCACATCAGCTTACCGAGCGGCATCTTGTAGATTGATTTCTCATGCAGGTGCGGACGCTGTTTGCGATACACCAGGTACGAGCAAAGGATAATCGTCCAGACGAACATAAACAGAATCGCGGAAACAGTCGTGATCATCGTGAACGCGCCAATTACACTTGGATTCACATACAACATCACCACGCCGCCAAGCAGACAGATACAAGAGAAGGTCAGCCCTTTCGCTGGTACGGCGCGCTTAGAGAGTTTAGCAAACGCTTTCGGCGCCACACCTTCCTGTGCCAGACCAAACAGCATACGACTGGTAGAGAAGACGCCGCTGTTAGCGGAAGAGGCCGCAGACGTCAGCACCACAAAGTTAATCACGCTTGCGGCAGCAGGCAGCCCCACCAATACAAACAGTTCAACGAACGGGCTTTTCTCAGCAACAACGGAGCTCCACGGTGTTACAGACATGATCACAATCAGCGCAAACACATAGAACATAATGATGCGAATTGGAATGGAGTTAATTGCGCGCGGCAGTGATTTCTCCGGATCTTTGGTTTCCGCAGCTGTTGTACCGACCAGCTCAATTCCCACGAAAGCGAAAACCGCTATCTGGAATCCAGCAAAGAAGCCGCTTAAGCCTTTCGGGAACCAGCCGCCATCATTCCACAAATGCGTGAATGATGCTTCCACGCCAGTCGGTGACTGGAAGTGCATCATCACCATGATCAAACCGACAACAATCAGTGACACGATGGCGACAATTTTGATCATCGCAAACCAGAACTCCATCTCACCGAACATTTTTACCGTGGCGAGGTTTAGAACCAGTAATAGAATGATCACGGATAACGAAGCAACCCAGTCAGAAAGCCCAGGGAACCAGAATTGCGCATATGCGGTAATGGCAACGACATCTGCCATCCCGGTTACTACCCAACAGAACCAGTAGGTCCAGCCAGTAAAATACCCTGCCCACGGCCCCAGTAGATCGGAAGCGAAGTCACTAAAAGATTTGTATTCCAGATTCGAAAGCAGCAATTCCCCCATTGCCCGCATCACGAAAAAGAGCATAAAACCGATGATCATATAAACGAAGATGATCGACGGTCCGGCAAGACTGATTGTTTTACCGGAACCCATAAACAGCCCCGTACCAATGGCCCCACCAATGGCAATAAGCTGGATATGTCGGTTTGTGAGATTGCGCCGTAGCGACTGTTCAGCCGGAGCCTGTTCTTCGGCAACGACTTTTACCTGATCTACCATGTTTTTTCTTCCTGTACCTGTCTGTGTTGTTCAGGCTCTGCGGCCTTTTGTACGTCTATGATACGACGAATCTGTATCGGGACTCATCGATATTAGGTAAGAATAAGCGGGATGAATACTAAGATTTAAATATAATGTTAATTATATGTTTAATTTGAGGGTCATATCACTCTGGTAACGCGAAACAGCTCACAAAAATAACCGCAACAGAGCCATTTGCAACATAAAATATCGACAGTAAGCAAATTCTAGTTTTTACGCTCTATTATCCATTCCCCTCAAATCTGAGGGGAACAGAATGCACTGCTTAGAGGATTTCCAGCAGTTCGACTTCAAACACCAAAGTGCTGAACGGCGGGATGGACGCGCCAGCGCCGCGCTCGCCATAGGCCAGTTCCTGCGGGATGGTCAGTTCCCATTTAGAACCTACCGGCATCAGAGTCAGTGCTTCAATCCAGCCAGGGATCACGCCGTTAACCGGGAATTCAGCCGGTTCGCCACGAGCAACGGAGCTGTCAAACACAGTGCCGTCGATCAGTTTTCCGGTGTAATGAACACGAACGCGGTCGGTACGTGCCGGAATTGCGCCTTCGCCCTGGTTGATCACGCGGAATTGCAGGCCAGATTCGGTGCTGTTCACACCTTCTTTTTTGGCATTTTCTTCAAGATATTTCACACCTTCGGCAGCCATCGCCTGGAAACGCTGGCGACGAACGGCATCGGCACGTTCGTGAATTTCACGCAGTGCACGGTGTACCACATCAACCGGAACAGCCGGATGTTTGCCTTCCAGCGCGTCTGCAATACCAGCCACCAGCGCCTCCGGCAGCAGCCCTTGCAGTCCAGATTCACTCAGTTGTTGGCCTACCTGTAAACCAATGCCGTAACTTGCTTGCGCTTCGATGGTGTCAAAAGTTGGGGTGGTCATCGTATTTCCTTTCTTCGGGTATAAAGTAGCGGGCAGGATATCAGCCACACTTCTTCCGGTAAAACTTTGTCGCGGGATGAGTGACAAATCCCAGGGAAACAGAAACAATAGGGATAATCCGCATGAATACAAAAACAGCGGTAATACCACGGACATCATAGCGTTAGCTTATTACTGCGCTATGATTGAGGAACACGACGCGGAGCAGGAGGAAAACCATGCCTGGGCGCTTTGAACTAAAACCAACTCTGGTGAAAATCTGGCACGCACCAGATAACTTTCGCCTCATGGACCCGTTGCCGCCGATGCATCGCCGCGGGATCATTATTGCGGCAATAGTGCTGGTTATCGGTATTCTTCTGCCTGGAGATGAAACACGCCAGATGCCTGTTGTCACCCGCGAAGCGCAGTTAGATATGCAATCCCCTTCCCCAGGTGAAGCACAGCTACAGGCACATTTAGTGACGCCGCAAAACGATCCGGATCAGGTCGCCCCGGTCGCGCCGGAACCTATTCAGGAAGGTCAACCTGAAGAGCCACCTGTTGCAGAGACACAATCTTTCCAACCGGAAAGTGGTATTGATCAACAGTGGCGGACATATCGCGTAGAGCCAGGCAAAACCCTTGCCCAGCTGTTCCGCGACCACAATTTGCCGCCTACAGACGTGTACGCTATGGCCCAGGTCGAGGGCGCGGATAAACCGCTCAGTAACCTGCAAAATGGTCAGATTGTTAAAATCCGTCAAAATGCGAATGGGGTGGTTACCGGCTTAACCATTGATACAGGAAATAATCAGCAAGTCCTGTTCACCCGCCAACCTGATGGTAATTTCATCCGCGCGCGCTGATTACCCACGTGCCGGGTTCACCAAAAGCCAGCTCAGGATGGTCTCTTTGATCACCCTGCGTCTGGCTTCCAAAGCCTCAGGTGAAACCATGCTAATGTGATATACCATCCCCAGTGTGTACTGGTTTATTAAATAATATGCACCCAGTGCGGCGATATTAATATTGATTTGTAAGGGATCAATATCTTTCTTAAAGGTTTTCTGCCGCTGCCCCTCTTCTAATAATGAAGCCATTGACTGCAAATGTGCATGGTTAATTTCAGCAAGGCGTTTTGATTTTTTATAATGCACGCCCTTACTTTGGTTTTCACTATGGACTATTTTTAAAAACCACGGGTTATTGATGTAATAATCCCAAGTAAAATCAATTATTTTCTCGATCGCAACAATCGGAGACAGCCCTGAAATGTCAAGCTCTCTCTCTTTTTCGCGAATATCGTTCCAAGTATACTCCAGTACTTCAATAAACAAATTTTCTTTATTACCAAAGTGGTGATAAACCGTCTGTTTACTGCACCCTGCTGCCTTTACAATATTATCTACTCTGGCCCCTTCATAACCATATTCGGCAAATTCATTAACCGCGCATAGCAGCAATTTTTCCTTCAGGTTTTGTGCGTGACTGGTATCAAGATACATTCCACTTCCCCACTTCCTCTTCGTGATGGCTATCATAACCGGATTTGATCTCAGCGACAGCAAAAAGGATAAAAGTCGTAATTTCATTGAGTTATCAAATTACCTGTGATCGCTCTCGCAGATCAACCAACTAGATGGTTGATATTTTTACCTGCCAGTCGCAAGCTAATCATCACTTAAGGAAACAATATTAAAAAGAGGGTTATTGTATGAAGTCCACTCGTCCTGTAGCCGTGATCACCGGAGCTGCCCGTGGTATCGGCAAAGGCTGTGCCCTGGAGCTTGCGCGTGGCGGATTTAATCTGCTGATTAATGATCGTCCAGATGCCGACAGCATAGAAAAATTACATGCCACACAACAGGAATGTCTGGCAGAAGGCGTGGAAGTGATTTGCTTCCCTGCTGATGTTGGTGATCTCTCCCTGCATGAAGAGATGCTCGACGCGGCGCAAAACCAGTGGGGGCGTCTGGACTGTCTGCTCAATAACGCGGGAATTTCAGTGAAAAAACGCGGTGACCTCCTCGACCTCGAACCAGACAGCTTCGACCAAAACATTGCCATTAACACCCGCGCGCCGTTTTTCCTCGCTCAGGCATTCAGTAAACGCTTACTGGCACAACCAAAGCCGGAAGAGGAGCTACCACACCGCTCGATTATTTTTGTCAGTTCCATTAATGCCATCATGCTGGCGATGAATCGCGGCGAATATACCATTGCCAAAACTGCCGTCTCCGCCGCAGCTCGTCTGTTTGCCGCTCGCCTTTGCAATGAACAAATTGGCGTTTATGAAGTGCGCCCTGGCCTAATCAAAACCGATATGACCATTCCGGCAACGGCTTATTACGACGAACTGATTGCTAAGGGGTTAGTGCCGTGGGGACGTTGGGGTTATCCGGCTGATATTGCCTCAACGGTCCGCGCGATGGCGGAAGGCAAACTGATTTACACCTGTGGTCAGGCGGTCGCCATCGACGGCGGCTTAAGTATGCCGCGCTTCTGAGGCTGAATCATGAGAGATCTGTTACAACGCCCGGATTTATTCAGTATCAATACTGCGACACTGGGCTATAAAACACCGCTACCTGCCATTATTGATGCCTGCGCCGCACGCGGTATTGGCGCCATTGCCCCCTGGCGCAGGGAGTTGCAGGGTGAAGATCTCCAGCAAATCGCCCGCCAGCTTGCTGCCAGTAACATGAACGTTTCCGGTTTGTGCCGTAGCACCTACTACACCGCACCGACGCTGGCGGAGCGCAAACTGGCGATTGACGATAACCGCCGGGCGCTGGACGACGCCGCTGTACTGAACGCCGCCTGTTATATGCAGGTGGTTGGCGGTCTGCCAATGGGAACAAAAGATCTGTACGAAGCGCGGGAACAGGTGAAACAAGGGATTCGCCAGTTGCTGCCACATTCGAAAGAGGTCGGCGTGCCAATTGCACTGGAGCCACTGCACCCGATGACTGCTGCCGATCGTTCTTGTCTGTGCACATTACGTCAGGCGCTGGACTGGTGTGATGAACTCGATCCCGATGGTGAATTTGGCCTCGGCGTGGCGGTAGATGTCTACCACGTTTGGTGGGATCCGGAGCTCGCCAGTCAGATCCGGCGTGCCGGAAAACGGATACTCGCGTTTCATGTTTCCGACTGGCTGGTACCGACCACCGATCTGGTCAATGACCGGGGAATGCCGGGAGATGGCGTCATCAATATTCCGTCAATTCGTCGGCTGGTTGAAAATGCCGGATTTAATGGCGCTATTGAACTGGAAATATTCTCACCGTACTGGTGGCAAAAAGATATTAACAGCACACTGGATATTAGCGTCGATCGCATCGCGCATTATTGCTAAGGAATAATCATGAATGACCAACCCGTTCTGTTCAGCAGAGCGGCGGCTTCCTGCCGCCTGACATTGAACCGTGAAGATAAATGTCATGCTATTAATGAAGAAATGATCGAATCTCTCGACCATTATTTAAATGAAATTGAAAACGACACCACATTACGATTAGTCGAATTAACGGCAACCGGCGATAAATTCTTTTGTGCGGGCGGCGATATTAAATCGTGGTCGGCCTATTCGCCATTAGATATGGGCAGAAAATGGATTAAACGCGGTAATGACGTTTTTAATCGCCTGCGCAACTTACCCCAATTAACCGTTGCGAATCTCAACGGTCATACCATCGGCGGCGGTATTGAACTTGCCTTGTGCTGCGATATTCGTATTGCCCGCCCCGGCGCGAAATTCTCTAACCCGGAAGTGATGCTCGGCATGGTACCTGGCTGGATGGGCATTGAACGCGTGCTTAATCAGGTCGGTCCGGTGGTCGGTCGCCAGATGCTGATGCTGGGTAAACGCCTGACGGCGCAGGAAGCTCAGGCGGCAAATTTAATTGATGAAGTGGTGGAAAAAGACCAGGTAGAAAGCTGGATGATGAATCAGTTAGCGCAACTGGAAAAATGTGGTCCGGTAGCGCTGGCACATATTAAGCAACTGATTCTGGCGCTGGAAAATAAACACGCCGATTACCCGCACCAGTTACTGGCTGGATTAATGTCCGCCACTCAGGATTGCCAGCAGGCGACGCGCGCATTTGCCGAAAAAAGTAGCGTGAGCTTCCAAAATCAATAAGGAAATTGTATGCGTAAGATAACAACCGCCGAGACACTGGCGGCGCAAATTCAGGATGGCGCAACCATTGCCATTAGCGGTAATGGCGGCGGCATGGTGGAAGCGGACCATATTCTGGCTGCTATTGAAGCGCGTTTCCTGCAAACCGGACACCCGCGCGATCTGACATTAATCCACTCGCTGGGCATTGGCGATCGCGACTGCAAAGGCACTAACCGCTTCGCTCATGCAGATATGCTCAAACGCATCATTGCCGGACATTTTACCTGGTCGCCCAAGATGCAGGATCTGGTGAAAAACAATGCTATTGAAGCCTACTGCTTCCCTGGTGGCGTAATTCAGGCACTGCTGCGGGAGATCGGTGCCGGACGTCCAGGGCTTTTTACCCACGTTGGGCTGGGATCGTTTGTTGATCCGCGCAACGGCGGCGGTAAGTCGAACGCCAGCACCACTGAGGATCTGGTAGAACTGATTAAAATCGACGGTGAAACCAAACTTCGTTATCGCCCTTTCAAAGTGGATTACGCGATTTTGCGTGGCACTTATGCCGATCCTCGAGGCAACGTCAGCCTTGAAGAAGAGGCGATTGATATGGATAGCTATTCCATGGCGCTGGCAGCACACAACAGCGGCGGCAAAGTGTTCGTACAGGTGCGCGATGTGCTGGAAGCTGGTGCCATTGAACCACGCCGGGTCAAATTACCGGGCATTCTGGTTGATGGCATCGTTGAACACCGCGAACAACCACAAACCTATCTTGGCGGTTACGATCTGACCATTAGCGGTCAGCATCGCCGTCTAAGTTCTAACGACGCAATTGAACTGGTTAGTCATCCGGTGCGCCGCCTGATTGCCCGTCGGGCAGCACGCGAACTGGTGGCTGGCGCTTCAACCAACTTTGGCTTTGGTATTCCGGGCGGTATTCCAGGAGTAGCGCTGCGCGAAGGCGTGCCTTATCAAAGTTTATGGCTGAGCGTAGAACAGGGCGTACATAACGGCATGATGCTGGATGATGCTCTGTTCGGCTGCGCCCGCAACGCCGATGCCATTATTCCGTCACTCGATCAGTTCGAGTTCTACAGCGGCGGCGGCATCGACATTACTTTCCTCGGTATGGGTGAGATGGATGAGTACGGTAACGTCAACGTCTCCCATCTCAATGGCAATCTCATTGGCCCCGGCGGATTTCTCGAAATTGCGCAAAACGCCCGTAAAGTGGTGTTCTGTGGCACGTTCGACGCCAAAGGTAGCAAGATTGATGTAACACCAGATGGCTTGCATATCGCCCAGTCAGGTCAAATCCCTAAACTGGTTACCCAGGTGGAAAAAATCACTTTTAGCGCCGCCTACGCACAGCAAAGCGGTCAGGAAGTGTTGTATATCACTGAACGTGCAGTATTCCAGTTAACGGCAGAAGGCGTTGAATTAATTGAAATCGCACCAGGTGTGGAGATTGAGCGCGACATTCTGCCATATATGGCTTTCCGTCCAATTATCAATCAGCCACGCCTGATGGAAAGTAGCCTGTTTACGCCGATGGAGGATGCATGAGTCAGCTTGATGACACCATCCTTGATGCGCTGACGCACGTCACTTTCCCGAAGGGTTTTGCACAGGCAGAACCCGCATGGGTTGTCACGGTAGACGGTGTTGATTACCCACTCTGGCAAACAGATGCCCTGGTAGTCGGCAGTGGTGCAGCCGGGCTGCGTGCAGCTGTGGAACTTAAACGCCGCCAGCAAAATGTGTTGATCGCCACTGTCGGGTTATATATGGGGACGTCGGCATGTTCTGGTTCCGATAAACAGACACTGTTTACCGCCGCTACCGCGGGCAATGGCGACAACTTCACCAAACTGGCAGAGGCACTGGCGAGCGGTGGGGCGATGGATCACGACACCGCTTATGTCGAAGCGGTAGGTTCTCTGCACACTCTTGGCGGGTTGCAATATCTTGGTCTGGAATTACCGGAAGATCGCTATGGCGCGATTCTTCGTTATCAAACCGACCATGACGAAGCCGGGCGTGCAACCTCGTGTGGGCCGCGTACCTCAAGGTTAATGGTGAAAGTGCTGTTGGAAGAAGTGCAGCGCCTCGCCATTCCAGTGTTGACCAGTGCAACAGTGATTAAACTGCTGCATCAGCGTGACGAAAACGGCGAAGACTGCGTGGCGGGGGCAATCCTCGCGACCGGTCATCGCGCCCATAACCCATGGGGGCTGGCAATTGTGACTGCGCCCAATGTGGTGCTGGCAACAGGAGGGCCTGGCGAGCTTTATCGAGACAGTGTGTACCCACATAAATGCTTCGGCTCGCTGGGGCTGGCGCTGGAAGAAGGTCTGACGCTAACCAATCTGACCGAAAGCCAGTTTGGTATAGGCACGCCGCGCAGCACGTTTCCGTGGAATTTGTCCGGCACCTATGTACAGGTGATCCCATATATCTATTCCGTGGATGCCGGGGGCAACGAGTATAACTTCCTCGCAGATTACTATCGCACCACCCAGGAGCTGGCTTCAAACATCTTCCGTAAAGGCTATCAGTGGCCGTTTCACGCCACACGAGTGATGGATTTTGGCTCCAGCTTGTTAGATATGGCAGTAGCGCAAGAGCAGCAATCAGGGCGTCAGGTATTTATGGATTTCAATCGCAATCCTGAACCTGTGCCGGGTGACATGCCGTTCTCATTAGATCGACTGGACGACGACGTTCGCGCGTATCTGGAAAATAACGACGCTCTGGCACCATCGCCCATCGAACGACTGCAACGAATGAATCCGCTGTCTATCTCGCTGTATAAGATGCACGGTTACGATCTCACCACGCAGCCATTGCAGTTTGCCATGAATAATCAGCATATGAATGGCGGCATTGAAGTGGATATCTGGGGGCAAACCTCCCTGCCCGGCTGTTTCGCCGTGGGGGAAGTTGCTGGCACACACGGCGTCACTCGCCCTGGTGGTGCGGCATTGAATGCCGGGCAGGTTTTTGCTGTTCGTCTGGCACGTTTTATTGGTTGCACGCAAAAACGTAATATTGATGGAGATATAGCACAGCTGGTAGCTCCGGCACTGGCTTCTATAAGAGAGATCATTACTCAGGCGCACGATAACGGGACCGGGATGCCGTTGTCGATTGTGAGAGAAAAAATTCAGGCACGAATGTCTGACTATGCGGGATTTATTTGCCATGCCGATAAAGTTCGACGTGCCACTCGTGATGCCCTGCTATTGAGTGAATTTGTCCAACGGCATGGATTGGCAATCAAACATGTGGGCGAAGTTGCCGAGCTGTTTATGTGGCGGCATATGGCACTGACGTCTACCGCCGTATTAACGCAATTGACGCATTATATTGACGCAGGTGGTGGTAGCCGGGGAGCACGTATTATTCTCGACAGTGATGGAAATTCTATTCCGCAAACACGAAATGGTTTTTGTGATGCCTGGCGCTTTCGTTCAGAGCGTACTGAGGATAAAAAAGATAAACTACTTATTCATTATTGCAATGGTATCTTTCACGTCAGAAAAGCACCTGTTCGTGAGTTTCCCATTATCCGCGGCATTTGGTTTGAAAAAAACTGGCCTGGTTTTCTTAATGGGACAATTTACCAGCCACAGGATGAATGATATTGCAAAGGTTAATCACTATGCGAAATATAATTAGATCTATTAATGCTCTGCTTGCAACATTGAATATTACTATTTTGGCGATCATTGTGACATGTGTGACATGGCAGGTGGTAGCACGATTTATATTTAAAAGCCCCAGCATATTTACGGATGAACTCAGTCGTTTGCTTTTTATTTGCCTTGGCCTTTTTGGTGGTGCCTATACCGCGGGGCAGAACCGGCATCTGGCGATTGATCTGCTTCCTATGATGCTGAAAGGAAAAGCCCGGCGTCATTTATTTTTGTGTATTCAGGTTATCGTTATTATCTTCGCTACCATCATTATGGTATATGGTGGTGGGCTATTAACGATGGACACATTCGATTCAGGTCAAACCTCGCCCGCTTTAGGCTGGCAGATGGGATATATCTATATGAGCATCCCGATTAGTGGTTTACTTATTATTATATACACCATAGATATGGTTTTAACCGAACTTAAACAACCACTCTAAAGATAACAAACAACAACCAACCATAGTAGGAATGGAGAAATTATGGATTACTGGTTACCGATTATTGTGTTATTTGGTGCCTTCTTTTTTATGTTGGCATTAGGTGTACCTATTGTTTATGCCATTGGTTTATCGACACTGGCATCAATTTCCACACAACTCGATTTCAACTCAGCATTGAGTGTGGTTTCCCAAAAGTTAGCCTCCGGGTTAGATAGTTTTACGTTGTTGGCAATCCCATTTTTTATCTTGTCTGGCAACATTATGAATCATGGAGGAATAGCGCGACGATTAATCAACTTTGCCCGTATTCTCGGTGGTCGTCTGCCAGGCTCACTTGCCCACTGTAATATTCTCGCCAATATGCTGTTCGGGGCAATTTCTGGTTCAGCAGTGGCATCTGCCGCAGCGATGGGCGGTGTAATGCATCCACAACAAGTGAAAGAGGGCTACGATCCCGCGTTCAGCACAGCAGTTAACGTTGCCTCTGCTCCGACGGGTTTGCTTATTCCCCCAAGTAATACGTTAATCGTCTATTCACTGGTCAGTGGTGGTACTTCTATTGCCGCACTGTTCCTGGCGGGTTATGTTCCGGGAATTTTGCTGGGTCTGGCACTGATGGTAATAGCCGGTATTATCGCGGTACGCCGGGGTTATCCAAAGCCAGAACGCCCGACTTTACGCCAGGCTGGCGTTGCGATATGGATGGCTATCCCCAGTATTTTCCTGATTATTTTAATTATGGGGGGTGTATTAAGTGGTATTTTTACCCCGACAGAGGCCTCCGCAATTGCAGTAATTTATACCCTTTTCCTTGCACTGGTTCTTTATCGTGAAATCTCAGTTAAAGATTTACCTAAAATATTTCTGGAATCCGTTATTACCACTGCAATTGTCTTGTTGTTAATTGGTTCTTCGATGGGTATGTCATGGGCAATGTCAAACGCTGACGTTCCCTTCCTGATTCTCGATTTGCTTAACACTATTTCTGACAACCCAATAATAATCCTGCTTATTATCAATATTATCCTGTTGATTATCGGCACTTTTATGGATATGACACCGGCGGTACTGATTTTTACGCCGATATTTTTACCGGTTGTCACCGAACTGGGCATGGACCCGATTCACTTTGGTATTGTCATGGTACTGAACATGTGTATCGGTATTTGTACTCCGCCTGTAGGCAGTGTGTTATTTGTCGGTTGTAGTGTATCTAAATTACCGATTAATAAAATTATCAAACCTATGCTGCCATTCTATGCCGTGATGGTATTGGTGCTGGCAATGGTGACCTATATTCCGCAAATCAGTATGGCATTGCCAAGAGCACTGGGCTACTGATGCGCATTCACTGGCGGCACCTGCCGCCATATTTATTAGAAAAGGAACATCTATGAAAATAAAAGTATCCGCTGGCATTATCGGTGCTGTTCTTATGTTATCCGCAAGCCAGTCCTGGGCAGTGACATTAAAACTGAGTCATAATCAGGATAAGTCTCATCCTGTTCATAAAGCGATGGAGTTCTTTGCGAAAAAGAGCAAAGAGTACTCTAACGGTGATATTACTATTCGTATTTATCCAAATGGAACATTGGGTACTCAACGAGAAACAATGGAGCTGATTCGTTCTGGCGCTATTCCACTGGTAAAAACCAATGCGGCAGAAATGGAAGCATTTGAAAATTCCTATAAATTATTTAGCCTGCCTTATTTGTTCCGCGATCGTGATCATTATTATCAGGTCATGCAGGGCGATATCGGGAGAAAAATCCTCGACTCAACGAAAAGCAAAGGTTATTTCGGGCTGACTTTTTATGATGGAGGCGCCCGCAGTTTCTACGGCAATAAACCAGTACTGAAACCAGACGATCTGAAAGGCATGAAAGTCCGTGTCCAGCCAAGTCCTGGCGCAGTTGAAATGATCAAAGTCATGGGCGGTAACCCGACGCCACTGGATTACGGCGAGTTGTATACAGCCTTACAGCAGGGTGTGGTCGATATGGCAGAAAACAGCGTGATGGCGCTGACCACCATGCGTCACGGTGAAGTGGCAAAATCCTTTAGCCTTGACGAGCACACCATGGTTCCCGATGTGGTTCTGATGAGCAATGCTGCATTTGATAAACTCAGCCCTGAAAATCAGGCAGTTATATTAAAAGCAGCGAAAGAATCGATGAGTTACATGAAGGAGTTATGGAGCGAGCAAGAGAAACAAGAATTTGCAAAACTGGATAAAATGGGCGTAAAAGTCTACCCGGTTGATAAAGCACCGTTTATCGAGAAAGTACAACCGATGTACGCAAACTTCGCTAAAGATAACCCTGCCCTTGCCCCAATGCTGGCTGATATTCAGGCGGCTAAGTAATTACCTTCATGGGGCTGCTTATTGTGGCCCTTATCGATATCAGCAAGTGCTCGCTATAAAAGCAAAACGCCGACCACTGGTCGGCGTTTTTACGTCTCGTTGAATAACGAATTATTCAGCTACTACGTTTACGATCACTTTCGCGAATACTTCGCTGTGAACCTGGAAGCTCACTTCGTGTTCGCCAGTGGTACGCAGAACGCCGTTCGGCAGACGAACTTCGCTCTTAGCCACTTCAACGCCAGCTGCAGTTACAGCGTCAGCGATGTCGCGAGTACCGATGGAACCGAACAGTTTACCTTCGTCGCCAGCTTTAGACGCGATGGTAACAGTTTCCAGTGCATTGATTTTCTCAGCGCGAGCATTAGCAGCTGCCAGAACTTCAGCCAGTTTAGCTTCCAGTTCAGCGCGACGTGCTTCGAAGAATTCAATGTTTTTCTTGGTAGCTGGAACAGCTTTACCCTGCGGTACCAGGAAGTTACGAGCATAGCCCGCTTTAACGTTTACCTGATCACCCAGGCTACCCAGGTTTGCTACTTTATCAAGCAGAATAACTTGCATTACCTTATCCTCTCAAAGTCGTATTAATGGACCGTGACCGATTACTGATGGCGATCAGTGTACGGCAGCAGGGACAGGTAGCGAGCGCGTTTGATAGCGCGAGCCAGCTGACGCTGGTATTTTGCACGGGTACCGGTGATACGGCTTGGGACAATCTTACCGCTTTCGGTGATGTAGTTTTTCAGCGTAGCGATATCTTTATAGTCGATCTCTTGAACGCCTTCCGCGGTGAAACGGCAGAACTTGCGACGACGGAAATAACGTGCCATATGGCTAGTCTCCAGAATCTATCAATTCAATCTGCTCGGCATGCAAAACCATTTTGCTCAGTCCGTTCTTTGCCTTGTGGCATGAAATGAACCCCTGAACGGTTATGCGACTGCCGACCGTTATACTGTGAGTAATGGCCTGGTTTTCGTGTCCGCTAACAATAACGGGCATTTGACACCACGCCTGCCGGTGAAAGCCGGCTTCCTCCTGCACAGAACGATGCTCAAGCACGAACTGGCAGTGAGGAATTCCTGATGGACTGACCTTTCGAAGGGGAGTCCTGCACACGGTGCCGGACAACACCAGACGGTTGGTCATCAGAAATTACTCTTCAGAATCCCCAGCTTCAGCATCATCAGCGGTTTCGTTTGCGAAATCATCGCGACGCTCACGGCGCTCGTCTTTCGCTTTAACCATCGGAGATGCTTCGGTAACAGCGTGCTTGGTACGCATAACCATGCTGCGGATAACGGCATCGTTGAAGCGGAAGGTAGTTTCCAGCTCATCGATCACTTCCTGCGGAGCTTCAACGTTCATCAGAACGTAGTGTGCTTTGTGCAGTTTGTTGATCGGGTAAGCCAGCTGACGGCGGCCCCAGTCTTCCAGACGGTGGATCTTGCCTTCTGCACCAGTGATGGCAGCAGTGTAGCGCTCGATCATGCCCGGAACCTGTTCGCTCTGGTCAGGATGGACCATAAAAACGATTTCGTAATGACGCATCGAATTGCTCCTTACGGATTATTCAGCCTCCTGTCTGGGTCAGCCGAATCCCGGGGAGGCAAGGAACGTGTTAAAGGTCGGCTGAAAAATGACGCGTTATAGTACTGACATACCCCGCTAAACTCAAGGCCAGCCGACAAATAAATCTCATCTTTCACCAAATCGTACTAACACGCTGATTTGAAGTTCATCACACTTCATCATGGTGTTTTTTTGAACAACTGCATCAGAAATGGTCACCATCCACTTCTTTATCATTGATTAAAATTAAATCAGAAGATCACCACAAGAGGAGAGCACACAAAGTCAGCCGTCGAGGAGGTATCTATGTTCAGCCGTGTTTTAGCCCTTCTGGCTGTGCTTTTGCTAAGTGCAAATACATGGGCAGCCATTGAAATTAATAACCACCAGGCCAGAAATATGGACGATGTGCAAAGCTTAGGCGTGATTTATATCAATCATAATTTCGCCACTGAAAGCGAAGCGCGTCAGGCATTAAATGAAGAGACAAATGCGCAGGGCGCAACGTACTACCACGTGATTCTGATGCGGGAACCGGGGAGTAACGGCAACATGCACGCCAGCGCGGATATTTATCGCTAGCACCAGGTATAACCAACGAAACATTGCCATAGTTTGCTTTGCCCCCTTCTCAGGGGGCTTTTTTTGAAAAACGGCTGCGGACTTAGACCAGTTATCTCCCGAAGAAGGAAATTTCCGCAGCGCGTGTTTTACTTCTGCCCGTAATAGGCGTTAGGACCGTGCTTACGCATGAAGTGTTTATTCATGAGATAGCTGTCGATGTGATTCAGTTGTGGGTTAATGCCGCGGGCAATCCACGCCATTTTTGCCACTTCTTCCATCACCACCGCGTTATGCACCGCATCGTGAGCATCTTTCCCCCAGGCGAATGGCCCGTGCTGATACACCACAATTCCCGGCGTATGCAGCGGCTCGGCGTCACCCAGCGTTTCGATAATCACTTTGCCAGTGTTTAGCTCGTATTCCCCCTGCACTTCTTCTTCGCTTAACCCGCGCGTACAGGGGATATCGCCAAAGAAGTAGTCAGCGTGCGTGGTGCCTAATGCCGGGATAGCCAGCCCCGCCTGCGCCCATGCGGTGGCATGCGTGGAATGGGTATGGACAATGCCGCCAAGCGACGGATAACGGCGGTAGAGTTCAAGATGCGTCGCGGTGTCGGAAGACGGACGATACTCCCCTTCCACCACCTTGCCACTCATATCAACCACCACCATATCGTTCGCTTTCATGCTTTCGTAGGCAATGCCGCTGGGCTTGATCACCACCAGCCCGCGTTCGCGGTCAATGGCGCTGACGTTGCCCCAGGTAAAGGTCACCAGCCCGTAACGCGGCAGATCCATGTTGGCTTCAAATACCTGCTGTTTCAGCTTTTGCATTATGCCGCCTCCACCATGCCGGCTTTGGCCATGCGCGCTTTCACCCAATCACGCGCTTTCGCCACTTCTGCCGCCGGGTCTTCCGCCGTTTCGCTCCACATCTCAATCAGGTACGGCCCGCAATAGCCACTCTGTTTGAGCGTTTCAAAGCAACGTTCGAAATCCACCACACCCTCGCCAAACGGCACGTTTTTGAAGACGCCTGGTTTAGTGTCTTTCACATGCACCGCGACGATATGCCCGATCCCGGCCTGCAACTCCATCTGCACGTCGTTGTCCCACGCCGACAAGTTGCCGATGTCCGGGTAGAGCTGGAACCACGGGTTGTTGAGATAGTGCGCGTAACCCAGTGCCTTGCTGATGGAGTTCATCAACGGGTAATCCATGATCTCCATTGCCAGCGTCACCTGCGCGCGGCTCGCCATCTCAACGCTCTCTTTCAGGCCGTCACGGAAACGACGACGCGTTTCGTTATTGGCTTCCTGATAGTAAACGTCGTAGCCCGCCAGTTGGATCACGCGAATACCGACATCCTGGGCGAACTGGATAGCTTTGCGCATAATCTCCAGCCCCTGCGCCCGTACTGCGTCATCTTCGCTGCCCAGCGGGAAACGACGATGAGCAGAAAGGCACATGGATGGTACGCGCACGCCGGTTTCAACAATCGCGTTCACCAGCGCCAGACGCTGCTCGCGGCTCCAGTCAAGGCGCGAGAGGCGATCGTCCGTTTCATCTACCGACATCTCGACAAAATCGAAGCCTAACGTTTTTGCCAGTTGCAGCCGTTCCAGCCAGCACTCCCCGGCGGGGAGCGCTTTTTCGTAGATGCCAAGCGGGATTTGTTTGGACAACATATCCGCTCCTTAGCCCCACAGTTCGGCGATGGAACGTTTGAACTGACGCGCGGCTTCAACCGGAGAGGCGGCATCACGGATACTACGCCCAGCGATAAACACATGAATCGGAATGCCTTTGAACAGCGGCAGGTCTTCCAGCGCCAGGCCACCGGTGACGGTGACTTTGAAGCCCATATCGGAAAGACGTTTGATCGCGGTGATATCCGCTTCGCCCCACGCCACGCCTGCGGCCTGCGCGTCACGGCTGCGGTGATAAACCACCTGCTGGATACCTGCGTCGCGCCACTGCTGCGCCTGTTCCCAGGTCCAGTAACCGGTCAGTTCGATCTGCACGTCGCCATTAAACTCTTTTGCCACGTCCAGCGCGCCTTTGGCGGTGTTGATATCTGCACAACAAATCACGGTCACCCAGTCAGCGTTGGCTTCGAAGCACATACGAGAAAGGATTTTGCCCGCATCGGCGATTTTGGCGTCTGCCAGCACGATTTTGTGCGGATAAAGCGCTTTCAGATCGCGAACCGCACGCACGCCTTCGCCCACGCACAGAATGGTGCCCACTTCGATAATGTCGACTTCTTCGGCAATCAGGCGAGTAGTTTCGTAGGCGCTAGCCATAGTCTGGTTGTCCAGCGCGACTTGCAACATCGGTAATGACATTTTCAATTCCTTCTTAAGCAGCCGCGTTGGTGCGGTCAATGAGATCCAGGACTTCCTGCTCGGTACGGCAGGCGCGTAAACGGTCGAAATTCTCTTCATCTTCAAACAGGTTGACGATCTGCATGATGCCCACTTCCTGATGCGTGTTGGCATCGACCGCCGCCATCGTGATGAGGATATCCACCGGGTCGTTATCTTCGTGGTTGAACTCCAGCGGCTTTTTCAGCGTCACCAGCGCAAAACCGGTTTTCTTAACGCCCTCTTCCGGGCGACCATGCGGCATTGCCAGGCCCGGTGCGAGCACAAAGTACGGGCCGTGTTGTTCAACCGCATCCAGAATCGCCTGGTAGTAACGCGGCTCGACAACATCCGCCGCCACCAGCAGGTCAACGCCGATTTTCACTGCGTCCTGCCATGTCTCAGCTTCAGCCTGCAGACGGATAGATTTATTCTCCGCCAGCGAATCACGTAATTTCATAGCGCGCCCTTACTTCACGTCCTGTGGGAAATGTTCTTTGATCACTTCCAGCAGTTTCGGGCCAAAGTCGGCAGGAGAGAGCATGTTGCGCACGCCAACGACATATTTGTTGCCCGTCACGGTGATCTCGCCCGCGATGTGCGTAGAAGCGATGATGATATCCGCGCCGCTCAACTCGCTTTTGTATTCGCCAACCGCGCAGCTGTTTACCGTGTGGTCAATGTTCGACTGGGTTAAAAACTGGTCCACTTTCATCTTCATGATCATGGAACTGCCTTGTCCGTTACCACACACAGCCAGAATACGTACGGTCATAATCAAAACTCCTTATTAAGCAGACTGTTCTGCCAGTTGTTTTTCTGCATCTTCTTCTGCGCGCAGCGCGCGGCCAGCGAAGAACATATAAGCCAGTGCAATGACAATGATGACAGTCATAAAGGCGATACCGATGGAGAAGAAGCCCTGCATCATCGGCGGTGCCAGAATCGACCAGTCCGCCATGCCCATCCAGGCGCTCATACCGGTGAGTTTCACCGCCCAGACGCAACCAAAGATTTCAATCATCCCCATCACCAGACAAATCTTCAGCGCCGCGCGCCAGCCACCGAAGTGGTTAGCAAACACGCCAATAGTGGCGTTAGAGAAGAACATCGGGATAAAGCCAGGGATAATCAGAATGGAAGAGCCGCAGGCGACCAGAATGCCAACTGCAATCAGTTGACCGATGGTGCCCCACATAAAGCCCCAGACCACAGCGTTCGGCGCGAAGCTATAGATGGCCGCACAGTCAATCGCCAGAACCGCACCGGGGATCAGGCGCTGGGAGATACCGTTAAACGCTTCAGAGAGTTCCGCCACAAACATGCGCACGCCCTGAGTGATGATGAAGATCGCCACCGCAAAGGAGAAACCGGTTTGCAGGATGTACACCATCCAGTTTACTTTACCTGCCATCGCCTGCACGGTGTCGATCCCGAAGGAGAGCAAAATGGCACCAAAGAAGATGGTCATGACAATCGCCGTGGAGACGATGTTGTCGTGGAAAATGTTCAGCCAGCCTGGCAGTTTGAGGTCTTCAACGCTTTCCTCTTTTTTGCCGAGGAACGGCGCGACTTTATAAGCAACCCATGATGCAAACTGTTGTTGGTGACCGATGGAGAAACCACAGCCGTCCGTCACTTCCTGAGTCGGCTTGTACATCATGTTAGAGGTAATACCCCAGTAGAGCGAAACCAGAATCGCGGTGCAGATAATGGTCGTCCACATGGAGTAACCGAAGATAAACAGCGTAACGGCAATCAACCCCGCCTGCTGGAACATGATGTGACCCGTCAGCATGATGGTGCGAATACCGGTAATGCGACGTAGCAGCACGTAACAGATGTTCAGCGCCAGTGCCAACAGCACCGCGTAGCCCACCCAGCTATAGGCATCGCCCATACGCTCGATGGTAGCCATCATGGATGCGTAAGTATCGGAAATCGCACCATTGATGCCATAAACCTCCGACATTTTCGCCACCACCGGTTTGAAGGTGCTGGTCAGGATGCCGGACCCGGCCTGCAACAACATGAAACCAATAATGGTTTTAATCGTACCTTTGATAATCACGCTGACACTTTTGCGCAGCAGGATGTAGCCCAGACAGGTCACAATACCCAGCAGTAACGGGGCATTGGTCATGACCTGGTTAAAAAACACGGTAAAGATGTTGTAGAGGATCTCCATGATGCTCTCCAGTGATCAGAGTTGCTGAGCAAGGCCATGCCCAGGATGGTGTCCACACTCTAGTTTTCAAATTAAATCACAACAAGATTAAATTTGATTAAACGTGACGTAGTACGCAAATTAAATACACACTAAATTTGTGGGATAGGTGAAAAAGTTATAAATTCCTTTTTATTCATATATATATCAAATAAATCACGTCATAAAACGTTCTATTAACGAATGCAAATCGTTCCACTTACATCACATTCCGTAAAATTCCACCATTGCCATCTTGAAAAATTAGTGCCAGTATCAATCAAAACAAATCACATATTGATTTAATTTGCACACTCGAGAAGGTAAATGGCGATGAGTAAAGTGAAAAGCATCACACGTGAATCATGGATCCTGAGCACCTTTCCTGAATGGGGAAGCTGG
Organism: Escherichia fergusonii ATCC 35469; assembly: GCF_000026225.1. Taxonomy (NCBI): domain Bacteria; kingdom Pseudomonadati; phylum Pseudomonadota; class Gammaproteobacteria; order Enterobacterales; family Enterobacteriaceae; genus Escherichia; species Escherichia fergusonii. The sequence goes on along the minus strand of NC_011740.1, from coordinate 4,353,067 downwards.
CTGAATGAAGAGATTGAGCAAGAGCAAGTTGCGCCGGGCACCTTTGCGATGTGGTGGCTAGGCTGCACCGGGATCTGGCTGAAATCTGAAGGTGGCACCAATGTGTGCGTCGATTTCTGGTGCGGAACGGGTAAACAAAGTCACGGCAATCCACTGATGAAAGCAGGGCATCAGATGCAGCGCATGGCTGGTGTGAAAAAACTGCAGCCGAACCTGCGTACTACCCCGTTTGTTCTTGATCCGTTTGCGATTCGCCAGATCGACGCCGTACTGGCTACTCACGATCATAACGATCACATCGACGTCAACGTGGCCGCCGCCGTGATGCAAAACTGCGCTGATGACGTACCATTTATCGGACCGAAAACCTGCGTGGATTTATGGATTGGCTGGGGTGTGCCGAAAGAGCGTTGCATCGTAGTTAAACCAGGCGACGTGGTGAAAGTGAAAGACATTGAAATTCATGCGCTTGATGCCTTCGACCGTACAGCACTGATCACCCTTCCTGCCGAGCAAAAAGCAGCTGGTGTACTGCCAGATGGTATGGACGAGCGTGCGGTTAACTATCTTTTCAAAACCCCTGGCGGCACCCTGTATCACAGTGGCGATTCCCACTACTCCAACTATTATGCGAAGCATGGTAATGAGCATCAGATCGATGTAGCTCTGGGCTCCTACGGTGAAAACCCGCGCGGTATTACTGACAAAATGACCAGCGCCGATATCCTGCGCATGGCAGAAGCGCTAAATACGAAAGTTGTGATCCCGTTCCACCACGACATTTGGTCTAACTTCCAGGCTGATCCACAAGAGATCCGTGTGTTGTGGGAGATGAAAAAAGATCGTCTGAAGTATGGCTTTAAACCGTTTATCTGGCAGGTTGGCGGTAAGTTTACCTGGCCTCTGGATAAAGATAACTTTGAATATCATTATCCACGCGGTTTTGATGACTGCTTTACCATTGAACCTGATCTGCCGTTCAAATCTTTCTTGTAATCAGCGTGCTATGCCGGATGGAGTCGCGTTCTTCGCGCCATCCGGCGTAGTATTTTCAGGCTATTTCAAATATCATCTAAATAAATCATATTGTATCGGAATAGCTCATGACAGAAGCACAAAGGCATCAAATTCTACTGGAGATGCTGGCCCAGCTGGGTTTTGTCACCGTAGAGAATGTTGTCGAACGCCTGGGAATCTCCCCTGCAACTGCACGTCGGGATATCAATAAACTTGACGAAAGTGGCAAGCTAAAAAAAGTACGTAACGGTGCTGAGGGTATTGCTCAGCAAAGGCCGCGCTGGACACCGATGAATTTGCATCAGGCGCAAAATCATGATGAAAAAGTGCGTATTGCTAAAGCGGCTTCACAACTAGTGAATCCTGGTGAAAGTGTCGTAATTAACTGCGGTTCTACGGCGTTCCTGCTTGGCCGTGAAATGTGCGGCAAACCGGTTCAAATCATCACCAATTATTTACCGCTGGCGAATTATCTTATCGATCAAGAGCATGAAAGCGTGATCATCATGGGAGGGCAGTATAATAAAAGCCAGTCCATTACCTTAAGTCCTCAGGGTAGCGAGAACAGTTTGTACGCCGGACACTGGATGTTTACCAGCGGTAAAGGACTGACAGCAGATGGCTTATATAAAACAGACATGCTAACCGCCATGGCAGAGCAAAAGATGCTTAGTGTAGTCGGCAAACTGGTAGTACTGGTCGACAGTAGCAAAGTGGGTGAACGAGCTGGCATGTTGTTTAGTCGTGCCGACCAAATTGATACCTTGATCACAGGTAAAAACGCGAACCCGGAAATCCTGCAACAGCTGGAAGCGCAAGGGGTCCGCGTTTTACGGGTTTAAAGATACTGGCGGAAAAAGTTCACCGTTGCCGCCAGCGCTTCTGGTGTAATGCGGTGTCTTACGCCTTCCTGCCACTGACAGGTCAGATTATCCGCCAGCCCTGCTTGTGTTAACGCCTGCTCCAGGCGATAAGATTCAATGGCCGGAACGACATCATCATCCCGTCCATGCCATAGCAACAGGGGGCTGTCTGCAAGGTGTGATAGCTTTTTTGTCACTTCCCACTGCCCCAACGGAGCAAGAATCGCCTCGAACTCTTTCTGCTGAGCAGGTGTTTCTGGTACGAGTGGGGGAAACAGAGTTTGAGCGAGTTGGGTGAAATATCCTGACCCCATCAGGCTGGCAGCACAATGAATCGATGTATGGCGGGCCTTAATCCCCAGAGCAGTCATTGCGCCCATCGATGCGCCACTCACCGCAAGACGCCCATCAAGCAGCCAGTTTTTTGCAATAATCCCCTCGCGTATCGCAGAAAACTCTTCCATGTTTTTGTGCAGAATTTGCCAGAAATGATACATCCGTCGTCCGGCGTCGCCAGAAAAGCGTAAGCCATGATCAGGTGCATCAGGCATAATGACGCGAAAACCCGCCTGCGCCAGAGCAACAGCAAAATAGCTATAAACCAGGCTGGAGGAAGTAAAGCCGTGATAAAAAACAATGCATGGTAACGGCTTTTCATTTTGTTTTGCCGGATAAGCGTGAAGTACAGGAATATCTGCCAGTCTTTGCGTTTCTATTTCTATCATGTGTTCCCCCTTTTAATTTGGTATGCCATGAGGAAATACCTAACGCAACAATAATTGCTGGCAGAGTGGAGCATAATGTTGAGAAGCAGATTACGTTTTCACAACATTTTCATTCGAAAATCGCGTGTCAGCTAACACTTCACGAACATTCCCTCTTAAGGGAAATTAATTAGGTACTACACTATGGCTATCAGGAAACGAGAGAGAGTTATGCTTCGGTTTGCCGCTCTGATACTGGTTTTATTGTTAAGTGGATGTAGTGCGCTACAGGGAACGCCACAACCTGCACCACCTGTCGCAGACCATCCTCAGGAAATCCGCCGCGATCAGACCCAAGGCTTACAACGGATGGGTACAGTGAGTGCCATGGTACATGGTTCTCCGGATGATGCGCTGGCAGAAATCAGAGCGAAAGCTGCAGCAGCAAAAGCTGATTATTATGTCGTAATAATGGTGGATGAAACCATCGTAACAGGACAGTGGTATTCACAAGCTATTTTATATCGACAAAATACTCTAAATAATTCAAGTGACAGGAAAGCGATAAGTGAGTGAGTCCGCAGGAGCTAACATAAGTAAGTGACTGGGATGAGCGAGCGTAAGCGCAGCATATGCGACTTGAAGTATGACGGGTATAGTTGTAGATGAAATTATTATCAGCTTTACATTAGTTTGCGTCTCTATTCGTTTATCTGGGCAATATAGATTCCCTGCTGGAAGCCGGAAATTTATTCCACAATGGATAACCCCTCCTGTTCAGGGGAAACGAAAATGGAGCTGACGATGAAACAATCACTTGCCTTATCCTCTCCACGGTTAGCAACCGGCCTGATGGATACCACGGCACAGTCTGCCGAATTCGCCAGTGCTGATTGCGTTACAGGTCTTAATGAAATTGGGCTTATCTCTGTCAGAAATATTTCAGGCGACCCACAAGATGTGGAACGTGTCGTAGCGTTGAAAGCCGATGAGCAAGGTGCATCCTGGTACCGAATTATTCAGATGTACGAGGAGCAACAGCCTGATAACTGGCGTGTCCAGGCGATACTTTACGCCTGAACATCACAATTGCCAGGTCAAGAATGCCGGATGTGGTGAAAGCACCTTATCCGGCAAACAAAGGCAACGTTTTCAAATAGTTGCACATCCTTGCCAGCATCGCATCAGGCACTTAATGCCAGATGCGATGCTGAACAATAAACTACAGGCAAACGCCTCCCGTCGCCCGTAGCAACAAATCATTCTGAACTTGTTCGCTTATCCGAACACCCCGACGATGACCTAACATCAACTGACACCAGTTTTCAGCAATGGGCGGCGAAGCATGGCGTAACATTTGTGCTCCACAGCCTAAAATGAAAAGTTGTAGGGTGATCTCCCGCCCTTGCTCTTCAGATGGTTTGCGCAGCAGCTGCTGGAAACGTCTGACTGCCCGATCAAAATGCCGGTCCTGGCCTTTAACCTGAGCAAAAGCATCCGTTAGTAGATCATAGACGCCTGGTTGCTTACTTAAAACGCGCAGTACATCCAGGCACATGATGTTACCAGACCCTTCCCAGATGCTGTTTACTGGCATTTCCCGATAAAGTCGGGGCAACTCACTGTCTTCGCAATAACCAATTCCCCCCAACACTTCCATTGCTTCTGCCACAAAAGGTATTCCTGCTTTGCACACTGCAAATTTTGCCGCTGGAGTAAATAAACGCGCCCAAAGCACTTCTTTTTCATCGGTACGTCGATCCCACGCCCGCGCCAAACGGAAGAGCAGAGAAGTTTGCCCTTCAAGTTGCAATGCCATCCTGCAGAGGACATTGCGCATGAGTGGTTGTTCAATCAAAGGTTTACCGAAAACTTGTCGCTGATGAGCATGATAAATAGCCAGTGAAAAAGCTCGGCGCATCATGGCATGGCTACCTAATGCACAATCGAAGCGTGTCATACCGCCCATTTTAAGAATATAGCGAACACCTTCCCCCTCATTGCCCACCAGCCAGCCAATCGCATCTTGAAATTCCACTTCGCAGCTGGCGTTAGAACGATTGCCCAACTTATCTTTCAGCCGCTCAAGACGAATGGCATTGCGTTGACCATCAGGTAAAAAACGCGGCAAGAAGAAACAAGAAAGTCCACCTTTCGTCTGTGCCAACACCAGATGTGCATCACTTTGTGGCACAGAAAAGAACCACTTATGTCCCACTAATCGATACGAGCCATCCTCCAGACGTTCGGCCTGAGTTGTGTTGCTCAATACATCTGACCCACCCTGCTTTTCAGTCATTCCCATGCCGATAAGCAGCCCTCGCTTCTGCCCTCCGGGCAAAAGATGAGAATCATAGCGATCACTTAATAATGGTGTTTTCCAGTCCTGAAACGGCGCGGGTAATAACTCTAACAACAAAGGTGTGGCGGCAAAGGTCATAGTAATAGGGCAAAGCGTCCCGGCTTCAACCTGGGCGTGAATAATGAAGCGGGCAGCCCGCACCACAAATGATCCGACTCTGGCATCTTCTTCCCATGCAAGATTATGTACCCGATTTGCACATAATCCCTGCATCAGTAAATGCCAGGCAGGGTGAAAACGGACATCATCTAACCGTCTCCCCTGAGCATCGTAGCGCAGCAGCTCTGGCGGATAGATATTCGCCAGCCGCCCAAGCTCCAGAGATTCTGCGGTCCCCAGTTGCTGGCCAATACTGGCAAGCAACTCGTTATCCCAGGCTGCACCTTCACGGTTTACGGCTTCGCAAAGCGCGCTATCAGACAAATACAAATTACTGTTATTCAACGGTGCAGGTTGATTGAATATAGTGTGAGTTTGCCAGTGCACTATGTCTCCCTCCATCAATGGCAGTAACCTTAAGTATGGTCACTGCCATTCATTCATGACAGAGAGGAATCGCTAACACATTCCTAGCCAGAAATGTAATGAGGAACAAAACGTGAAGTATCTTTTGTGATCAAGGTGTTATCTTCGCGGATACCCATGCCACATGCTTCATCATCAACAATCCAGCTGCCGATCAGTGTGTAGCTATCACCAAAACGCGGCAGAGGCTGAAATGCCTGATAAATCATTGGCTCATCGGCGTAATCACCCTCAGCATGATCTATAACGGCATTATTACCGTCAAAGATAGTGACATTACCACCCTCACGAGAAAATATAGGTTTTCGCACATAGTTTTCACCTGCATTGACTTGTGATTTTTCACCTTCAAACCAGGCAGGTAACAAGTTGGGATGATGGGGGAAAAAGCGCCATAGCAGCGGTAGCAGCCCTTTGTTACTGAGGATACTTTTCCATAGCGGTTCCACCCACTGTTCACGACGAGAACGCAATAGTGGGCCATTATCATCACGCATCATCCACTCCAGCGGATAAAGCTTGAATGCACGTTTAATCACATTATCATCCAGATCTGTCAGTACCCCACCAACACCAAGTCCAAGATCTTCGATATAAATAAACCGGGATTCCTGGCCTGCCTGTTGTGCGCAATCCTGCAAGTACAGAACAGTGGTACGGTCTTCGTCGGTATCCTGGCAACAGCAGAAATAAAAAGGCTCGCGACTATAAAGCTCAGCAAAGCGTGAGATCAGACGCTCCTGAATTGCGTTGTACTGATCGGCATCACGGGGAATTACACCACTACGTCGAGCATCTTCCAGCCACAACCACTGAAAGTAAGATGCTTCATACAATGAGGTGGGTGTGTCAGCGTTGTATTCGAGCAATTTTACAGGCGCATTACCGCACCAGACAAAATCCATCCGACCATACAGCGAAGGATCTCTGGCACGCCAACTTTCAGCGATCACATCCCAATATAGTGGTGGGATCGCCAGCTGCTGCATAATCTGCTCATCTTTAACAGCACGATCCACAACGTCAAGACACATCTGATGCAGCTCTGCGGTCGGTTTCTCAATCTGTTCTTCAATTTGCCTGAGGGTGAAACGGTATGCTCTGCTCTCATCCCAATAGATTTCATCGTCGATAATATGAAAGTCGAAGCCATGATCGGCGGCAATTCGATCCAGATCGCGACGTACAGAAATATCATGTCTTAACATGATCAGCCTCCCCAATGCCCACGCGCACTGGACGAACGCCCATAACCGCCACGGGAGACAGTCGACGCCTTTTTCGTTGAAAAACTACTGGTGCTGGCTGTACTTTTATTTCCTGCCCCTGAGCGCCAGGTGTATTTCCCATAGGTAGAAAGCCAGACCGGGCGGGATGAGTATGACGATCCACTGCTGTTATAAACGTACTGTTCATCGCGATCTTTACGAATTGTCCGGCTAAGCAGAAACCCGGACACAACCGGTAGCCAGGCCTGATTGCCACTATCGAAATAGCAATTTTGATACTGCATCAGGCAGCCATGTTGCGACAAATTCTTCGGCACATCGGCATAAAATAGGGTTTTAGCGTTGTTCCATCCGTCAGCACAAACGGTAGAATCGTTACCTGCATAAATACAATCCTGCACACTGGAATAATAAGTACCGTCGCCGTCGTTATTGTTATCAACGTCACCACTGTCGTTACAACCTTTAAGTACAAAAAATGCAGCTGTACCCATTAACGCCAGTGTCAGATATTTTTCTGTATAACGTGTTCGTTTGGCAGACGTGGCACCTGCTGGCCGATTGATACGGCTGGCGGTGGCATGTTTGAGTGTATTATTGCCTTTTGTAGATTTGCGTTTTTTAGCCATGATCATCCATTACCATGTCATGCAGGCAGCATTAAAAATACCGCCAGCTAACGCAGCGGTGCCCATAAACATTCCCGCTGCCGTATTATGATTAATGATTTTTTCACTTAGTGCCGGCATATATAACCTGACACCGCCATATATCAATAGTTGAACAACCAATGCAATTCCACCCCAGGCAAAATAATCCGGGACACTTACTGCATTAATTGCCGCACTGGATAATGGAATAACATAGCCCAGCAATGTTCCTCCAAAAGCTAGTGCTGCTGCCGTATTATTATTTTTAATTAATTGCCACTCATTATGTGGTGTGATTTTGGAATAGATAAAGAGAAAGCAGATCACCATAGCTATGCCAATAAAAAAGTATGAACAAAAAGCCAGTAATGATTCCAGTATATGCATCGTAAACTTCCCTGAAATTAGCCAATAATATTAAGAGACGTCAGAGGAATATCAACGCCCAGGGCGCGAGAAAATATCCATTCTGGCTCCCCGTGATCGCTAAATGACTCCTCACCATTTAATAACAAATATTCAAAGGTATCTTCTGTTACCTGCCGTTGGTAACCCATTGTGAAATTATGTACTTCCCATTTAGCATTGTTTTGATTTTCTACTTTTTCCAGCATGTAGATAGGCTCAATAATTCCAGGTTCTTCACTGTTAAAAAAGCGCTGCCACTGTTTTTCCTGCCAGTGCAATGTCTTCGTCCCCATCGCTTTGGCACTAATCGTTTCACGCCAATGACTCTCTTTGCTGATGCCATAACTCTCTTCATAAACAAAGAGTTTGATATCTTCAATATCATCAAAGTCCATTCCGCCAGTAGTATTAATTTGCAGGAATTCATCACCAGAAGTGTAATATCGGAAAATCTGACTACCGCCGCCAAGATCGATACGGCTAATAGCAGCAACTGTGAATTCTTCACCCGGTAGATCCACCAGTAACAGATCCTGCAGCAGACGAAACGCCAGAGTATCGAGCGTAAAACCACTATTCAAATGCAGACCTAGCGGACCTCGAACGATGACCGGCTTATCATCCTTGCCAAACAGACGCTGGAAAAAACCAGACATATTTAATCCTCAAAGCCTAATGAAATATACTCTAACTAATTAAAATTACAGAACAAAACACTGGTGTTAGCCTTGAAAGGGCGAATAACCCGCAAACACAGCATAAGCAACTTGAAGCATGACGAATATATAACTGCCAGCCTGGTATAAAGGCTGGCAAATAAATTACTCACCCTGTTGGCGTTGCAATCTTGTCAGTACATCCTGGGCACTGCTTTTATTGGCACCACCAATCCCCGCTTCTGCCAGTTTTTCGTCCAGATCGCGCCCATCTGCAACTTTTTCCAGCTCTGCCGCAGCATCCAGTCGGGCCTGACGTTCAGCCTGACGTACTTGCAGACGTTTTAATGACTCTGCCGCCGTAGAAACATTGGAAGATGCACCCAGCGTTGAGGAGGTAACAGCCTGCTGCGCTCGCTGCATTGCTTCTGTCGCTTTCACCACTTCCAGCTGCTGCTCAAACTGAGAGATCCGCAGAGCTGTAGCAGATACTGCTTTTTCCACACCATCACGTGAGATTTCAAGATTTGCCAACACTTGTTCTTCAGCATTGATGAGGTTTTCCAGACGGGCGATCTCTTCTGCAACTTCATTAATCAAAGACGGGTTGATGTTTTTGCTTAAGGCTTCAAGAGCACGCTTTTCCAGGCTGGCTTTACGTTCACGTAAATCTTTCAGTTTATCGTTGCTCAATTTCACTCTTGCCAGTAGATCGACGCGTGATTTACCGGCCTTATCCAATTCTGCTTTGGCATCACGTATATGCTGTTCGAGCATTCTAACGCCCTGTGCTTCTTCAATGGATTCTTCCGCTTGCGAGATCACAGATTTACCCAACGTAAATAAACTTTTTAAAATCCCCATAAATACTGGTCCTTGTAATTAATGTGAGTATTCTTCTGTGATTTCAGCGAGATCCATCGCGTTATCGACCAGCGTAGTAATCTCAAGCATAATGTCGCTGAGTGAGGAATTGAGTGATAAAGCACCAAATACCACATAATATTCTTCGTGCTGAATACTGGAGATTCCTACCGAAGAAAGCGGCATTAATTTCTGATTCCTTAACAGAAACAGATTAAATTCTTCACGATTTTTAATACAACTTACAGGGCAAATAAATGTTTCTATAATAATTTGTCGCGAAGTAAATATGATATTGATCTGTAAATCGCCATAATCATTCATTTTCATGATTAATGCGTTTTCACTATTTTTAATATCAATATCAGGCCAGGTTTGTAGCGCATCAGCCAGCGCTAATGGGTTCCATGCCATATATTATTCCATATAAATTGAGGTTAATGATTAATATAATGAATGTTTTATTTCAATAATTATCTTATCAGCTATAGATAAAAAAAAACCATCCAATTTTGGATGGCTTTTCACAATTCCGAGAAATTAGCTACGCTGGCGTACCGCTTCAAATAAGCAAATGCCTGTCGCCACAGAAACGTTCAGCGAAGAAACACTTCCTGCCATTGGGATGCTGATCAACTCATCGCAATGTTCACGGGTCAGGCGACGCATGCCTTCACCTTCTGCGCCCATCACCAGTGCCAGCCGTCCGGTCATTTTGCTCTGATAGAGCGTATGATCCGCCTCTCCTGCCGTACCGACGATCCAAATATTCTCTTCCTGCAACATACGCATGGTGCGCGCCAGGTTAGTCACCCGAATCAGCGGAACGCTTTCTGCTGCACCGCAGGCCACTTTTTTCGCCGTGGCGTTGAGCTGTGCGGAGCGATCTTTCGGCACAATCACCGCATGAACACCTGCGGCGTCCGCGCTACGCAGGCACGCGCCGAGGTTGTGCGGATCGGTTACACCGTCAAGGATCAGCAGGAACGGCTGATCGAGCGAAGCGATCAGATCCGGCAGATCGTTTTCCTGATACTGACGTCCAGGCTTCACACGGGCGATAATGCCCTGATGCACGGCACCGTCGCTTTTCTCGTCGAGATATTGGCGGTTTGCCAGCTGGATAACCACGCCCTGGGACTCAAGGGCGTGAATCAGCGGCAACAGACGTTTATCTTCACGGCCTTTTAAAATAAAGACTTCCTGAAAACGTTCAGGGGCGCGCTCCAGCAGGGCCTGCACTGCGTGGATGCCGTAAATCATTTCGCTCATTAATATACTCGTTGTTTACGTTTTGCCGGGAGCGCCACGCTTGCCCGGCCTACAGATAATTCACCCTCTTCTGTTTGAAGAGGGTAATGATCACTCTGCCACTTTTTTCTTCGCCGCACGCTTCGCTTTGGTCGCTGCGGCTATTTTCTGCGTTTTCGCCGATGGCTTTTTCGCTTTTCTCGCGTCTTTCTTCGCCGCTTTCGGCTTCGTTTTTTTCTCGCCGCGGAAGGCGCTGTCTGGCTCAAAGTTTACCTTTTTACCGACCTGGCGACGCTTGCCGCCTTTTTTGCCTGCATCGCCTTTTTTCGCTTTCTCGCGCGCGGTTTTACCGACGTTGCGCGGTGCGCGTTCGCTGGAGATCAGGCTAAAGTCGATTTTGCGCTCGTCCATATTAACCGCTTCGACGCGAACTTCCACGCGATCGCCCAGGCGATAAGTCTGGCCGCTGGATTCACCCATCAGGCGTTGTCCCACCTGGTCAAAGCGATAGTAGTCATTGTCCAGCGAAGAGACGTGGACCAGACCATCGATGAACAAGTCATCCAGGCGAACAAAGAAGCCAAAGCCAGTGACACTGGAAATCACGCCTTTAAAGACGTTACCTACCTGGTCGAGCATGAAGTCACACTTCAGCCAGTCAGCCACATCGCGCGTTGCTTCGTCGGCACGACGTTCCGCCATCGAACAGTGCTGACCCAGTTGCAGCATTTCTTCCATCGAATAATGGTAGCCGCCGGTTTCAGTGGTGTTGCCCTGATGCCCCTGCTCTTTCGCCAGCAGATACTTAATGGCGCGGTGTAGCGTCAGGTCAGGATAACGACGAATCGGCGAAGTAAAGTGCGCATAGGACTGCAATGCCAGACCGAAGTGACCACGGTTTTCCGGATCGTAAATCGCTTGTTTCATCGAGCGCAACAGCATGGTTTGCAACATTTCTGCGTCAGGACGGTCAGCAACCGATTCCAGCAGTTCCGCGTAGTCACGTGGTTCCGGCTTGTTACCGCCAGGCAATTCCAGCCCCAGTTCCGCCAGCACTGAACGGAAAGAGGTTATCGCTTCGGTGCTCGGCTTGTCGTGAATACGGAACAGTGCCGGTTCTTTGGCCTTCTCAACGAAACGCGCCGCCGAGATATTCGCCAGAATCATGCACTCTTCAATTAACTTGTGTGCGTCGTTACGCTGGGTCTGTTCGATACGCTCAATACGGCGTTCAGCGTTGAAAATAAACTTCGCTTCTTCGCTCTCAAATGAGATCCCGCCGCGTTCTTCACGGGCTTTATCCAGCACTTTATAGAGGTTATGTAACTCTTCGAGATGCTTAACCAGCGGGGCGTACTGCTCGCGCAGCTCCTGATCGCCCTGCAGAATATGCCAGACTTTGGTGTAGGTCAGACGCGCGTGAGAGCTCATCACCGCTTCGTAGAATTTGTAGCCCGTCAGGCGGCCTTTCGACGAAATCGTCATCTCGCAAACCATACACAGGCGGTCTACCTGCGGGTTGAGCGAACACAGGCCGTTAGAGAGCACTTCCGGCAGCATCGGGATAACCTGCGAAGGGAAGTAGACCGACGTACCACGGTTACGCGCTTCTCTGTCCAGCGGTGTTGGCGGACGCACATAGTAGCTGACATCGGCAATTGCGACCCACAAACGCCAGCCACCGCCGCGTTTTTTCTCGCAGTAAACTGCATCGTCAAAGTCACGGGCGTCTTCGCCATCAATGGTGACCAGCGGTAAATCGCGCAGATCGACACGGCCAGCTTTCGCCTCTTCCGGCACTTCTTCTTTCAGCCCGGCAACCTGTTGCTCAACAGCCTGCGGCCAGATGTACGGAATTTCATGGGTACGCAGAGCAATATCAACCGCCATGCCGGTGCCCATATTATCGCCCAGCACTTCGACGATTTTACCCACCGCTTTGGTACGGCGAGTCGGGCGTTGAGTCAGTTCAACCACCACCACAAAGCCCATCCGCGCGCCCATGATCTGATCGGGCGGGATTAAGATATCGAAGCTCAGACGGCTGTCGTCAGGAACCACAAAGCCGACGCCCGCTTCGGTAAAGTAGCGGCCAACAATCTGGCTGGTTTTTGGCACCAGCACGCGGACAATACGCGCTTCACGGCGGCCTTTACGGTCAGCGCCCAGCGGCTGCGCCAGGACCTGATCGCCATGAATGCAGGTTTTCATCTGCTCGCTGGAGAGATACAAATCATCTTTACGCCCTTCAACCCGCAGAAAGCCGTAGCCATCACGGTGGCCAATAACGGTACCTTTCACCAGGTCGAGGCGTTCCGGCAGCGCATAGCACTGACGGCGAGTGAAGACCAGTTGACCGTCGCGCTCCATCGCACGCAGGCGGCGACGCAGGCCTTCAAGCTGCTCTTCGCCTTCAATGTGTAGTTCTACCGCCAGCTCATCACGGCTGGCCGGTTTTTCACGTTTGGTTAAATGTTCGAGGATAAATTCCCGACTAGGGATGGGATTCGCGTATTTTTCAGCTTCGCGTTCCTGGAAAGGATCTTGTGACATCTCGGTTCCTCCGTTGTCATCTCTGATGAAGATTTTCGTCACTCCACCAGCAATAATTTATAAAGCGGTTGATTCTCTTCAACCAAATCGGCAAGCGTGTAGTTATCCAGTTCCATAAGAAAACTTTGCACGGCCTTAGAAAGCGCCTGTTTCAACCGACAGGCAGGTGTAATGTGGCAAAACTCACTGCTGCAATTCACCAGCGATAAGGGCTCCAGCTCGCGCACCACATCACCAATACGTATCGCACTCGCCGGTTTCCCCAGGCGAATGCCGCCATTTTTTCCACGAACAGCAGTCACGTAGCCGGCACGACTAAGTTGATTGATTATTTTGACCATATGATTACGGGAGACGCCGTAGACGTCAGTCACTTCAGAAATACTGGTCATCCGCCCTTCTGGCAATGACGCCATGTAGATCAGCGCACGTAATCCGTAATCAGTGAAACTCGTTAACTGCACATCAACCTCAAAAGGGAAAGCGGGAAAAAATACATTTATATTGATGATAAACCAGCCACAAGCTGTGTCGCTAATTTATTTCAGTTCGGGGAAGGAAAAAAGCGAGGATTTAACACTGTGTCGGATAGCATAATGGCTAACCCGACACAGCAATGTATCACACTGTTAGCCCGGCAGGCAAAATATCTGCCAGGCGTACCAGAATTACGCGTCGAACGGGTCGCGCAGAATCATGGTTTCAGTACGATCCGGGCCGGTAGAGATGATATCGATCGGCACACCGGTCAGTTCTTCAATACGCTTGATGTAGTTCAGTGCCGCCTGCGGCAGACCGCTACGATCTTTCACGCCGAAGGTGGATTCAGACCAGCCCGGCATGGTTTCGTAAATCGGCTCTACACCTTTCCAGTCGTCTGCTGCCAGCGGAGTGGTAGTCACTTCGCGACCATCCGGCATACGGTAAGCCACGCAGAGTTTCACCTCTTTCAGGCCATCCAGAACGTCCAGTTTGGTCAGGCAGAAGCCAGACAGGGAGTTCAGCTGTACCGCACGACGAACGGCAACGGTGTCCAGCCAGCCGGTACGACGACGACGACCCGTAGTTGCGCCGAATTCGTTACCCTGCTTGCAGAGGAACTCACCAGTTTCATCAAACAGTTCGGTCGGGAACGGACCTGCACCTACACGAGTGGAGTAAGCTTTGAGGATACCCAGAACGTAATCAACATAACGCGGGCCCAGGCCGGAACCGGTCGCCACGCCACCTGCAGTGGTGTTGGAAGAAGTTACGTACGGATAAGTACCGTGGTCGATATCCAGCAGCGTACCCTGCGCACCTTCGAACATGACGAAATCGCCACGCTGACGCGCCTGGTCGAGCAGGTCAGAAACGTCAACCACCATAGAAGTCAGGATGTCGGCAACAGCCATCGTATCATCCAGAACTTTCTGGTAATCAACCGCTTCAGCTTTGTAGTAGTTAACCAACTGGAAGTTGTGATATTCCATCACTTCTTTCAGTTTTTCAGCGAAGGTTTCTTTGTCGAAAAGGTCGCCAACACGCAGACCACGACGTGCCACTTTATCTTCATAAGCAGGCCCGATACCACGACCCGTGGTGCCGATCGCTTTCGCGCCGCGCGCTTTCTCACGCGCGTTATCCAGCGCAACGTGATAATCAAGGATCAGCGGACATGCTTCAGACAGCAGCAGACGCTCACGAACGGGGATGCCACGGTCTTCCAGTTCTTTCATCTCTTTCATCAGCGCGGCCGGAGACAGCACAACACCGTTACCGATGATGCTGGTTACATTCTCGCGGAGAATACCTGATGGAATAAGATGGAGAACGGTTTTTTCACCGTTGATTACGAGAGTATGGCCTGCGTTGTGACCGCCCTGGTAGCGTACAACATATTTAGCCCGTTCAGTCAGAAGATCGACGATCTTACCTTTACCTTCGTCACCCCATTGGGTGCCCAGTACGACGACGTTGTTACCCATTTTTCAAAATCACCGTTTGCTTAAAAATGGATTCTACCATCGCTTTTTCAGAGTTACAGCACTTTTTGCACTCAAAAATGACCTCGGTCAGTCTGTTTTTTGTTCAGCCAATCGTTTTCCTCAACATGTAGTAGACCACAACGCCCGCAACCACAAGTCCACCGCCAAAACGACGTAAAATATTATCGGGCAAATTGGTCATCGCAGAGATCATCTTCTTCCATGCCTTCGGGTAAAGCATCGGCCCTAAACCTTCCAACACCAAAACCAGAGCAAGCGCCAGCCAGATTGTCGAATTCATTCATTATCCTTATAGAAAAAGAAAACCACCGGCATCCCTGAGGATGCGGTGGCTTTATTGACCTGTACCGCAGTCGTTATATTAACGCGTTGCGGAAGTCGGCGTCTTCATGTAGCGGAAGAAATCGCTGTCCGG
The DNA here is from genome assembly GCF_000026225.1 of Escherichia fergusonii ATCC 35469. Lineage (NCBI taxonomy): Bacteria > Pseudomonadati > Pseudomonadota > Gammaproteobacteria > Enterobacterales > Enterobacteriaceae > Escherichia > Escherichia fergusonii. Next base: position 4,337,582 of record NC_011740.1, on the reverse strand, counting down.
GCTCATGACCATCACGTCCTGATTGCCGGAGAAGCTGTTCTCATAAGCACGCAGGCTACGGATGAATGCGTAGAAGTCCGGATCTTTACTGAATGCATCAGCAAACAGTTTGGCTGCTTCTGCATCGCCTTCACCACGCATGATGCGGCCCTGACGCTCAGCTTCTGCCAGCGTTCTGGTCACTTCATAGTCGGCAGTCGCGCGCAGTTTTTCCGCTTCTTCCTGACCTTGTGAACGGTGACGACGTGCTACCGCTTCACGCTCGGCGCGCATACGGTTGTAGATCGCTTCAGACACTTCGGTCGGCAGGTTGATCTGCTTGATACGCACATCGACAACTTCAATACCCAGCGCCGCCATACTGTTCGGGTTGATGACCGGTACTTTACCCTTCGTCTCAGCCGTTACGCGCTCTGCCGCTTCGGCAATGGCGTTATCTGCCGCCGGGGTAGTAACTTCATCTTCTGTACCCGCAGAACCGGAGTTCAGCGCGTCACGTACTTCGAGGGTCAGACGACCACGGGAATCGGTGACGATGTCTTTCACGTCCAGGCGACCAATTTCAGAACGCAGACGGTCAGAGAACTTACGTTTCAACAGCACTTCCGCTTGCGAAATGTCGCCACCGCCCGTTGCCAGGTAGTAACGGCTGAAATCACTGATGCGCCATTTGATGTAAGAGTCGACGATCAGGTCTTTCTTCTCTTTAGTCACAAAGCGGTCGGCCTGGTTGTCCATGGTCTGAATACGTGCATCAAGCATTTTCACCGTTTCAATGAACGGTATCTTGAAATGCAGACCCGGCTCATAAACCAGAGGTTTGTTGTCATCGTCACGCAGTACCTTACCAAAACGCAGCGTAATACCGCGCTCACCTTCTTTGACGACAAAGACAGACATGTAAAGCACTACCAGCACGATGATGATAATCGCGATAACTGACTTACGCATCGTTATTCCCCCTGACGCTGGTAGTCGTTACGCTGCGCGTTAGCGCGGCGTTGGTCCATAATATCGCCCTGACTGGTGGACGACGTGTTGCTTGCTCCACTGGTTGTGGAGGAAGAGGCTGGCGGCAGACGCAGCAGATTGCTGGCACCGTTATCGCTCTTCGCCGCAGGGGCATTGCCACCTTTCAGCATCTGGTCTAACGGCAGAACCATCAGGTTGCCACCTTTATCGTTAACCAGCACTTTGCGGGTGTTGCCCAACACTTTTTCCATCGTCTCGATATACAGGCGCTCGCGGGTAATTTCCGGCGCAGCTTTATATTCCGGCAGAAGTTTAGCAAAGCGTGCCACTTCACCCTGGGCTTCCAGGATAGTCTGAGCCTTGTACGCACGAGCCTCTTCGAGGATACGTTGCGCCTGACCGTTCGCACGCGGCTGAACTTCGTTGGTATACGCTTCTGCTTCACGAATGTATTGCTGTTCGTTTTCACGCGCGGCAATCGCATCGTCAAACGCCGCTTTTACTTCTTCCGGCGGACGAGCTGCCTGGAAGTTGACGTCCAGCAGAGTGATACCCATGTCATACGGACGAATCGTCTCTTCCAGTTCGCGCTGAGTATCGCTACGAATCACGGTACGACCTTCCGTCAGAATGCGGTCCATGGTGTATTTACCGATAACCCCACGCAGGGCGCTGTCGGTAGCCTGACGCAGGCTGTCATCCGGGCTGGTCACGCTATATAGATATTTTTCCGGATTGGTGACGCGGTACTGTACGTTCATCTCAACGCGCACCACGTTTTCGTCCGACGTCAGCATCACACCGGAAGCAGCCAGTTCACGCACGGCTTCCACGTTCACCGGTTTGACTTCGTCGATAAACGTCGGTTTCCAGTTCAGACCCGGCTCAACCAGATGGCTGAATTTACCAAAGCGTGTTACCACGCCGCGTTCGGCTTCTTTAATGGTGTAGAAACCACTGGCCGCCCAAATAATGACAATCGCTGCCGCTGCGATGGTAACGACACGACCGCCAAGCTGCGGGCGCGGGCCTTGCGATGAATTACCACCGCCAGATCCGGTGCCTTTACCGCCGCCCAGACCACCGAGCTTTTTGCTCAGTTTGCGGAAGATATCATCTAAATCAGGTGGCCCTTGATCGCGACCGCCTTTGTTTCCATTTCCCTCAGAGTTGCCGCCAGGTTTGCTGCTTCCCCACGGGTCGCGGTCTTGTCCGTTATTACCGGGCTGATTCCACGCCATGTTTGTGCTCCATATTTGTTATGCGGTGATCCCTGTTGTCTTTCGACGCCAGAGGATATGACTCCACGCTTCAGACGCTACGCCGTTAGATCAAGTAATCGATCAACGCCGGTTCTTGTTTGCAGAGGCGACGCCAGTCAACGATCGGCATACGAACTTGCAGACTTACGCTGCCGTCCTCCTCCATCCACTCTTTTTCTATTGCCTGAAGCTGATAAAAACGACTTCTCAGACGCCCTTCCTGCGGCGGCAGACGCAATGTATGCTGCGCCACCTCGCCGGAAAGACGCTCCGTCAAAGCCTGAAAAAGCTGTGGTATCCCCGCTCCGGTCTGCGCAGAAAGCCAGACACGGATCGGTTTGTTCTCTTCGTCCCGATCAATACGCGGTTCAAAATCTTCCAGCATATCGATCTTGTTCATCACCAGCAGGGTTGGGATCTCGTGAGCATCGATCTCTTCAAGAACCGTATTCACCGCTTCGATGTTTTCTTGTACTCGCACATCTGCCGCGTCAATGACGTGCAGCAGCAATGTGGCTTGCCGCGTCTCTTGTAACGTGGCTTTAAATGCCGCCACCAGATCGTGCGGCAGGTGGCGAATAAACCCTACGGTATCTGCCAACACGGTTTCACCGACATCCGCGACGTCAATACGCCGCAACGTCGGGTCGAGGGTGGCAAACAACTGGTCTGCCGCATAGACCCGCGCTTCGGTGATGCGATTGAAAAGGGTAGATTTACCGGCGTTGGTATATCCCACCAGCGAAACAGTAGGAACGTCGGCTTTGATACGCGATTGCCGCCCCTGCTCACGCTGTTTTTCAACTCTTTCCAGGCGCGACTGTATCTGCACGATGCGATTACGCAACAAACGACGGTCGGTTTCGAGCTGGGTTTCACCCGGACCACGCAAACCGATCCCGCCTTTCTGTCTTTCAAGGTGGGTCCAGCCACGCACCAGGCGCGTAGCCAGATGGCGCAACTGCGCCAGCTCAACCTGCAACTTACCCTCATGGGTACGCGCACGTTGGGCGAAAATATCTAAAATAAGGCCGGTGCGGTCGATAACACGACACTCGCACAAACGCTCCAGGTTACGCTCTTGCGCCGGGCTCAGGGCATGGTCAAAAAGAACGACCGAAGCACCCGTCGCTTTGACAGCTTCCGCAATTTCAACTGCTTTACCTTCACCTACAAAATACTTTGGGTGCGGCGCTTTACGGCTACCGGTAATCACCTGCAATGCTTCGACACCGGCGGAAGAAACCAGAGATTCAAACTCCTGGAGGTCTTCCATATCTTTGTCTTGCGTAAAATAGATGTGTACCAGTACCGCCTGCTCACCAGCATCATAACGGTCAAACAAGCGTATAACCCTCTAAATAGATCAGCGGGGAACGCAGGATCGCTGGCTCCCCGTGTAAAAAAACAGCATGAAACCTTATTCGGTTTCTTCGCTGTCCTGTTGCGCGGAAGTATTCTGCGCGCTGCTACCATGATGGTAGTTACTGCTGGTACCGCCACCGGCGTTGTTACTGTGATGAGAAACCGGGCGAGACGGGACAACAGTAGAAATCGCGTGCTTGTAAACCATCTGGCTGACCGTGTTTTTCAACAGGATCACGAACTGATCAAAAGACTCGATTTGTCCTTGCAGCTTAATACCATTCACCAAATAAATAGAAACTGGAACACGTTCCCGACGCAGTGCGTTCAGGAACGGATCTTGTAAAGATTGCCCCTTAGCCATTCTCTCTTTTCCTTATATGCTTATTTGTACTTTGAACCTTTCGATTCTGAAAAAATTGCGCACGATACGTCTCAATTGTACACATTCAGCCTGCGATAGCACCAACAACCTGTAATACTTCGTCACGCGCCTGTTCTGGTTTTTCACTGTCAAGCCAGTGAACCCCTTCCCAACCACGCAGCCAGGTTATCTGCCGCTTCGCCAACTGTCTCGTGGCGCAAACACCTCGATAAACCATTTCATCGTATGAGATTTCGCCTTCAAGGTAAGACCACATCTGGCGATAACCCACGCAACGAATGGAAGGCAAGTCCGTATGCAAATCTCCTCGGGCAAAAAGCGCCCGGACTTCTGCTTCAAAACCTGAAGCCAACATCTGATGAAAACGCTGCTCAATTCGTTGATGGAGCAGTTCACGGCTCGCCGGGGCGATGGCGAACTGATGCACCTGATACGGTAGAGCGTCTCCTGACGTTTGCGTCAGTTCCGTTAAAGTTTTACCCGAAATGAAAAAAACTTCCAGTGCCCGGGAAAGCCTTTGTGGATCATTTGGATGAATCCTTGCTGCCGCAACCGGATCGATCTCCTGAAGTTGACGATGCAATGACTCCCAACCTTGCTCTGCCGCCTGTTGCTCAATTCTGGCCCGCACTTCGGGGTCTGCCGACGGTAGCGGCGACAACCCTTCCAGCAATGCCTTGAAATACAACATCGTACCGCCCACTAATAGTGGGATCCGCCCCGCCGCGGTGATATCGGCCATTTCCGCCAGCGCATCGCGGCGAAAATCAGCGGCCGAATAAGCCTGCGACGGATCGCGAATATCCAGCAATCGGTGCGGCGCGGCGAGTAACTCTTCAGCGTTCGGCTTCGCCGTCCCGATATCCATCCCTTTGTAAATAAGGGCAGAATCAACGCTTATCAACTCTACTGGTAAAATTTTACGCAGCTCAATGGCTAACGCCGTTTTACCGGAGGCCGTCGGCCCCATCAAAAAAATCGCCTTAGGCAGGCTCGCCTTACTGATATCACTCATCTTTCAGGGCTTTTATCGCCGGATGTAAATCAACAGATTGTAACAGACCACCCGGCGGCGTTTTCACAAGTTGCGGACATAACCGTTCCACGTCCGCCAGCAGGGTGATGGCCTGTGCCATTGACCACTGCGCATGTTCGCTCATCAGATTTCGTGCAATCCACTGCGCAATATTGCCAGGTTCGAATACGGACTGCTTCGCCAGGTAGCCTATCAGTTCAGGAATCAAGATTTGTAAATTTTGTTGGCGTAAGGGTAAAGGCACGGCCCTGATGGTCACATACTGTGCATCGGACTGGAAATCAATACCCAATTCCGCCAGGGCAGACTGCGCTTTTTCTAATGCCGATTTTTCTTCGCCAGAAACTTTTAGCCGCAACGGAATAAGCAACGGCTGGGCGCAAACTGGCGTTTCACCCGGCGTCAACTGCGCCTGACGCAGCCAACGTTCTGCCACTGGCAGGGCTAAAAGTGAAATGTTGCCGTCGCGCTCCAGCAACGCACAGTCGGAATGGACGATAGTCAGTACCCGACCAAAACTCTGACTATTCGCCGCAAGCGCTGGCTCCTGCGGTTCAGGTGCTTTTGGTTTTTGCATCGGCGCAGGCGTTTGCAAAAGCTGGCGATACACTTCACCTTGCTGTTTCTGGTAGCCTGGCTGCGCATTCGGCCAGGAAGCTGCTGGACGACCACCAGAGGCGGGCGCAGGAGAGTAGCGGGGAGCTACCGGTTCACGAACTGCCGGTTCAGCAAAATGATTACGCCCGGCGGCCACGCGGTTCTCCGGAATGGTGCGCGGTGCAGGTTGAGGTTCATCGTCCAGTGGCAGCGGCGTTTCCAGCTGTTGTTGTAGCACACTCAGCACGCCCTGATAGATAAAGTCGTGCACCAGACGCGACTGATGGAAACGCACTTCGTGTTTGGCGGGGTGCACGTTGACGTCCACTTGATGTGGGTCGATCTCCAGATACAACACAAATGCCGGTTGCTGATCGGCCCCCAGTTTGTTTTCGCAGGCCTGACGGATCGCATGATTGATCAGGCGATCGCGCATCATGCGACCATTCACGTAGCAATACTGAATTTCTGCCAGTGTGGGCGTGGTATGGTTTGGATCTGCCACCCAACCGCGCAGCGTGAGATCGCCGTGCTGCCATTCAATCGCCAGCGCATGTTCGAGAAAAGCGGTGCCGCAAATCGCGCCTAAACGCCGTTCTTTTTGCCCGCCTTCCGGCACTGCACGATACTGACGCACAATTTTTCCGTTATGCGACAGGTTTATAGTGACGTCGAAACGCGCCAGCGCAATGCGGCGGATGATTTCATCAATATGGTTAAATTCGGTTTTCTCGGTACGCAGGAATTTCCGCCGCGCCGGGGTGTTGTAGAACAGATCCAGCACTTCCAGCGTCGTTCCCACCGGATGCGCCGCCGGTTTAACCGTCACGTCCATATCGCGCCCTTCGGCATATGCCTGCCAGGCTTCCTGCTGATCTACGGTGCGCGAAGTGAGCGTCAGACGGGAAACTGAACTGATACTCGCCAGCGCCTCACCGCGGAACCCCAGGCTGATAATAGCTTCGAGATCGTCCAGAGAGGCGATTTTACTGGTAGCATGACGCGCCAGCGCCAGCGCCAGTTCATCTTTTTTGATACCGCAGCCGTTATCACGAATGCGGATAAGTTTCGCCCCACCGCGTTCGATATCAATATCAATACGCGTCGCACCCGCATCGAGGCTGTTTTCCACCAGTTCTTTGACTACCGACGCAGGTCGCTCGACCACCTCACCTGCGGCAATCTGGTTCGCCAGTTGTGGCGGTAAGACCTGAATTGGCATCAATAATCCTTAGTTTGGCAGCGTGCGATCTGGCGTCGTCACCGTGCTGGCCGTTTGTGCCGTTGCCCCCTGCGGCGCAGATTGCATCGGATGCGCAAGGAAATAATTGCGCAGGCCTTTGTAAATGGCTTCTGCCAGCTGTTGTTGGTAATCGTCGCTCGCCAGCAAACGTTCTTCGCTGTTGTTGCTGATAAAACCGGTTTCGACCAGTACTGATGGGATATCCGGCGAACGCAGAACGCCAAGGCTGGCGTGTTCTGGTCGACGTTTATGAATTTCGCCGATGCGTTGCAACTGGCTGATCATACTGGTCGCCACATCATACCCTACCCGCTGGGAATGACCGAACTGTAAATCCAGCACCGCCTGGCTTAAATACGGATCAGACTGACTGTTCGCCAGCACATCGCCCGCTCCGCCCAGCAGCTCCGACTGTTTCTCGTGCTGCTCCAGCCAGCTGGCCATTTCGCTGTTGGCGCGACGGTTAGAGAGCACCCATACGGAAGCGCCAGTCGCACTGCGGTTCGGTGCGGCATCAGCGTGAATCGACACGAGGAAATTAGCGTTTTGCTTACGTGCCACATCGCTGCGCCCCATCACCGAGATAAAGTAATCCCCGTCACGGGTTAAAACGCCTTTAAACATTGGATCGTCATTGAGCAAAGTACGCAATTTACGTGCGATGGCGATGGTGACATTTTTCTCCCGCGTACCACCGGGGCCGATAGCGCCAGGGTCCTGACCACCGTGTCCTGCATCAATAGCGATGATAATTTTATCGCCAGTGTTAGCCGTCGCGCGCGCTGCCGGACGCGTTACCGTATTACTGCTGATAACACCCGTAGTGCGGTTACTTTCGGTTTTAAACGGATTACGCGCCGGTTCGCTGACGCGCGGTGCGACAACTGCAGGCGTTTCAACGCGCTTCGCAACCACTGGCGGCGGTGGAGGCGGTGGCGGCGCATCAGCGTTAATCGTAAAGACGACAGTGTAATTGCTACCATTCTGCCGCTTCACCGCTTCGGTTTTACCGTTTTCGGTGAGATCGACCACCAGCCGTAGCGTTTGTGCATCTTTAGGCGTTCCAGAGCGAATCGCCTTCACCAGATTATTACCGCTGAACAACAACGGTAGCCCCTGAATCACGCCCGTTTGTTTGATATCGAGCGCCACGGTGCGTTTGTTTTGATGGCTAAACGCGTAATCAGGATCGCCAGTAAAACTCAATGTTATTCGCGCCTGTTGATTACCGTTAGAAACCTGAATATCAGAGAGCGTAGCGGCGCCAGCCTGCGCGCACAGCAGCAGCAACGTCGCTACCAACCAATTTCTGATGCGATACATCATCCCGCCACCTTTCAAAGGTTAACCGGCTAAACGCGCCAGCAACAATTCACCCGCAGAGGAAACCGCACTCACGCGCGCCTCACGGCCTTGTGCCTGATAATCAATGTGTATTTCGACATCCGGGTCAGGAAGAACACCTGTACCTTGTTGTGGCCACTCCACCAGGCAGATGGCATCGTTGGCAAAATAATCGCGGATCCCCATAAACTCCAGCTCCTCGGGATCGGCAAGGCGGTATAAATCAAAGTGATACACCATTAAGTTGTCGAGCGTATAGGGTTCGACCAGCGTATAAGTGGGGCTTTTGACATTACCCTGATGACCCAGAGCCTGTAAAAAGCCCCGGCTAAAGGTGGTTTTACCTGCGCCTAAATCGCCATACAGATAGATTACAGTCGCGCCATCGCAGGCTTTCGCTACCCGCTCGCCCAGGTCTAATGTTGCCTGCTCATCAGGGAGCGGAATTACTCGATTCATCATGGTTTTTATCAGTCACTTCCGGGTTAACAATACGCTGTAGCGTGGAAAAGAGATCGGTCGCCAGCATTCCGCGCGTTCCAAAACGCGCCGCCAGTACGTCAGCTGCCGTACCGTGTGCGACACAGCCCGCGCACGCTGCATCATACGGCGACAGTTTTTGCCCAAGCAATGCGCCAATAATACCAGAGAGCACATCACCCATCCCGCCGCTCGCCATGCCTGCATTTCCGGCATCAATAATGCCTAAAGCATCAGGATGCGCGGCAACTACGGTTCCGGCACCTTTCAGCACCGCTACGCCGCCATAACGTTGTACCAGACGTTGGGCGCAATGTAAGCGGTCACTTTCAATTTCTGCTACGGAACAGCCCAACAACCGTGCGGCCTCGCCAGGATGCGGCGTGATCACGCGATTGTGACGCTTATCAGGATTGATTGCCAGCAGGTTCAATGCATCGGCATCCCATAACATCGGTTTGCGAAAATTCTCAACTTTTTGCAGGGCTTTTTTTCCCCACTCTTGCTGGCCCAGACCGGGACCAATCACCACCACATCGGCCCATTCCAGGCTTTCGGTAAGAGAGTCCATAGTCAGTTCATGCACCATCAATTCCGGTCGTGCAGTCAGCAGCGGCGCAATGTTCTCACTGCGGGTCAGTACTCGGACTAAACCAGCACCAGCACGCAGTGCCGCTTCCCCCGTCATACGAATAGCCCCCGCCGTGCCGTAATCGCCACCAATAATCACCAGCCGCCCGTGATCGCCTTTATGCGAAGTCGGGCGACGCGGTTTCAGCCAGTGAGAAAGTTGTTCTGCCGAAAACCGCTGAATTTTCGTCTCCTGACCTGCCAACCAACTGTCCAGCCCCAGCGAGTCAAAATGCAGTTTTCCGGTAACATCCCGGGCTTTCCCGGTGAGCAAGCCAGGTTTCAGCGCAATAAAAGTGATGGTGTGATCGGCGTTGATTACCGCGCCTGGTGTAGCGCCAGTTTCAGCCAGCAGGCCGGAAGGGATATCAACCGCCACAATCGGCGCAGGGTGAGTATTAGCGTGGTCGATTAACTGGCTAATGGATTCGCGGGGCGCTTGCTGCAAGCCAGTACCGAGCAGCGCATCAACAATCAGATCTGCCGATTCTGGCCAGACAATATTCGACGCATGGATCTCGCCTCCCGCGTTTAACCATGCTTCACGTGCCAGCGCGGCCTCTTCCGGCAACGGTTTGTCGCTCTCCTGGGCCAGCAGCGTAACCTGAATGCCGACCGCTTTGGCCAGCCGCGCGACCACGTAGCCATCGCCGCCGTTATTACCATGACCGCACAGCACCAGCCAGTGGCGGGCGTCAGGATAAGCCGAACGACACACCAGGAATGCGGCTTCGCCAGCGCGAAGCATCAGCTCATAGAGTGTGAGCCCCAGCGCATCTGCCGCCTCGCGTTCGCCGCGGCGGATATCGTCGGCGTGCCAGACGGTGTGTGGTATACTTACGGGGTTTTTCTTCATTGTATGGTCCGTCATGTCAGAGCCCCTCGATCTCAATCAGTTAGCGCAAAAAATTAAACAGTGGGGGCTGGAACTGGGCTTTCAGCAGGTAGGTATTACCGATACCGATCTCAGCGCGTCCGAGCCCAAACTGCAAGCATGGCTGGACAAACAATACCACGGCGAAATGGACTGGATGGCGCGTCACGGTATGCTGCGCGCCCGCCCCCACGAGTTATTGCCCGGTACGCTGCGCGTCATCAGCGTGCGGATGAATTACCTTCCTGCTAACGCCGCATTTGCCAGCACGCTGAAAAACCCCAAACTCGGCTATGTAAGTCGTTATGCGTTGGGCCGTGACTATCACAAACTTCTGCGCAACCGACTCAAAAAGCTGGGCGAGATGATTCAGCAACATTGTGTTTCGCTGAATTTTAGACCGTTTGTCGATTCTGCGCCTATTCTCGAGCGCCCGTTAGCTGAAAAAGCAGGTCTTGGCTGGACAGGTAAGCACTCACTTATCCTCAATCGCGAGGCCGGTTCGTTCTTCTTTTTAGGTGAATTACTGGTCGATATTCCGCTGCCCGTGGATCAACCGGTCGAGGAAGGATGCGGTAAATGCGTAGCCTGTATGACGATTTGTCCGACCGGCGCCATCGTCGAGCCATATACCGTCGATGCTCGCCGCTGTATCTCTTATCTCACCATTGAACTGGAAGGGGCGATCCCGGAAGAGCTGCGTCCATTGATGGGAAACCGTATTTACGGTTGCGATGACTGCCAGCTTATCTGCCCGTGGAATCGCTATTCGCAACTCACTAAAGAAGACGATTTCAGCCCGCGCAAACCACTACACGCACCGGAACTCATTGAGTTATTCGCCTGGAGTGAAGAGAAGTTTTTAAAAGTCACGGAAGGTTCGGCGATTCGCCGTATAGGTCACCTGCGTTGGCTGCGTAATATCGCCGTGGCATTAGGCAATGCCCCCTGGGATAAAACGATTTTGACAGCGCTGGAAAGTCGTAAAGGTGAGCACCCACTTCTTGATGAGCACATAGCGTGGGCGATTGCGCAGCAAATCGAGAGGCGAAATGCGTGCGTCGTGGAGGTACAACTACCGAAAAAACAGCGTCTGGTTCGGGTCATTGAAAAGGGATTACCACGAGATGCCTGATTTATCCACAGCTTGTGAATAAAAATAAAAACGCATTGCAATTCAAGACGAATAAAATCGTCAAGTGATCGACTCGACAAAACGAGATCTTAATTTTCAACTTATATATCAATAAGTTAAAAAAATACTATTCACCGTGCGAAGTTTCTTTGAAATTAAGATATCAGCCTGAGCCTGTGGATAACTCTGTTTACAAGAGTTTGTCAGAGACAATAAAAACCAGCAATAACGCATCGCATCGCTGTGGATATTTTACTTGGAGAAGAATTTGGAGCGGGAAACGAGACTCGAACTCGCGACCCCGACCTTGGCAAGGTCGTGCTCTACCAACTGAGCTATTCCCGCTTGGATGGTCTGTGCCTTATAGCACTTTTCAAATTTTGGAGCGGGAAACGAGACTCGAACTCGCGACCCCGACCTTGGCAAGGTCGTGCTCTACCAACTGAGCTATTCCCGCTTGGGTGGTCTGTGCTTTACAGCACTTTGCAAATTTTGGAGCGGGAAACGAGACTCGAACTCGCGACCCCGACCTTGGCAAGGTCGTGCTCTACCAACTGAGCTATTCCCGCGTACTACCTAATTTTTGCTTTCGTAATTTCGCATTTCTGCGTCGTTACGGGAGGCGCATTATACGAGAAATCTTTCCCTCTGCAACCCCCCAAACGATTTTTTTCGCAAAAATTGTTTGAATGCTGATTTATTCGACAAATCTAGCGAAAAACGAACAGCTTAACAAAAAACTTTTCACTCTCCGCCTAAAAGGACAGAATCTGTCTGTTGCCCCAGGCAGATAAAAGCGTAGCACACAGCCTTGGGCAGTCCACAACACAACATGGAATATCAGGGAATCAGATGAAACAAAAATTACTTGTCATGCTCCTCGCCGGGCTCTCCTTTCAGGCTACTGCCGCAAACACCAAAACACTGCATTTCGGCACTTCTGCAACCTATGCTCCGTATGAATTTGTTGACGCAGACAATCAAATCGTAGGATTCGATATTGATGTTGCCAAAGCCGTTTGCAAAGAGATGCAGGCAGAGTGTCAGTTTACAAATCAGAGCTTTGACAGCCTTATCCCCGGATTACGCTTCAAAAAGTTTGATGCCGTCATCGCGGGGATGGATATGACAGCCAAACGAGAACAACAGGTTTCTTTCAGCCAACCCTACTATGAAGGGCTATCTGCTGTGGTTGTCACTCGCAAAGGGGCTTACAACAGTTTCGCAGAACTGAAAGGCAAAAAAATCGGTCTGGAAAATGGCACCACTCATCAGCGATATCTGCAAGATAAGCAAAAAGAGATTACAGCTGTCGCCTATGACAGTTATCTGAATGCATTTACCGATCTGAAAAGCAACCGACTGGATGGTGTTTTTGGTGATGTTGCAGCCATTGGCAAATGGCTTAAAAACAACCCGGATTACGCCATCATGGACGAACGGGCAAAAGATCCGGAGTATTACGGTAAAGGTTTAGGTATCGCGGTACGCAAAGGCAATGATGCGTTGCTGGCAGAAATCAACGCGGCACTTGATAAGGTCAAAGCCTCGCCCGAATACGCGCAAATGCAAGAGAAGTGGTTTACACAGTAATCATTTGCCGGGGCGTAATCACCACGCCCCGATTTCGTATTACAGCTTGATAAAATGCTCGCGGTAGTAAGCCAGCTCCGCCACCGATTCACGGATATCATCCATCGCCTGATGCGTCCCCTGTTTGGTAAAACCATCAAGAATTTCCGGCTTCCAGCGGCGCGCCAGCTCTTTCAGTGTGCTGACATCCAGATAACGGTAGTGGAAGTAGGCTTCCAGCTCCGGCATGTATTTAAACAGAAAGCGACGATCCTGGCCGATGCTGTTACCGCAAATCGGCGATTTTCCCGCAGGCACCCACTGTTTTAAAAATTCGAGCGTTGCCAGTTCAGCTTCCCGATCGCCCATCGTGCTCGCTTTCACGCGCTCCACCAGCCCGCTGGCGGTATGGGTGCGCACGTTCCAGTCATCCATCATCGCCAGCTGTTCATCGGACTGGTGTACTGCAATGGTCGGCCCTTCTGCCAGAATATTCAGGTTGGCGTCGGTCACCAGCGTGGCAATCTCAATAATGCGATCGCGCTCGGGATCCAGACCGGTCATCTCAAGATCGATCCAAATCAGGTTGTTTTCATTGGCACTCATGCTATTTTCCACCCATTCACAGTGACTATATTGATCCACAATTGCGTGTATCATAGATGTTTTGCCCATCAGGGGCGACCAGGAGTCAGTACGATTGAGTAAAAATAAACTCTCCAAAGGCCAGCAGCGCCGCGTGAACGCCAATCACCAGCGTCGTCTTAAAACGTCTAAGGAGAAGCCCGACTACGACGACAATCTGTTTGGCGAGCCTGATGAAGGTATCGTCATCAGCCGCTTTGGTATGCACGCTGATGTGGAATCCGCCGATGGCGACGTTCACCGCTGCAATATTCGCCGTACCATCCGTTCGCTGGTGACCGGCGATCGCGTAGTCTGGCGTCCGGGTAAACTGGCGGCGGAAGGCGTAAATGTCAAAGGGATCGTGGAAGCGGTGCATGAGCGCACCTCGGTGTTAACGCGCCCGGATTTCTACGACGGCGTGAAACCTATTGCCGCCAACATCGACCAGATTGTTATTGTCTCCGCCATTTTGCCGGAGCTGTCGCTCAATATTATCGACCGTTACCTGGTGGCCTGCGAAACCTTGCAAATTGAGCCGATTATTGTGCTCAACAAGATAGACCTGCTGGACGACGAAGGCATGGCATTCGTCAACGAGCAGATGGATATCTACCGCAATATCGGTTATCGCGTATTGATGGTTTCCAGCCATACTCAGGATGGGCTGAAACCGCTGGAAGAGGCGTTGACCGGGCGCATCAGTATTTTTGCTGGGCAGTCTGGCGTAGGCAAATCCAGCCTGCTGAACGCGTTGCTGGGGCTGCAAAAAGAGATCCTGACCAACGACGTCTCTGACAACTCGGGTCTCGGTCAGCACACCACGACCGCCGCTCGGCTGTATCACTTCCCGCACGGCGGTGATGTGATTGACTCCCCTGGTGTGCGCGAGTTCGGCCTTTGGCACCTGGAGCCGGAACAAATCACTCAGGGCTTTGTCGAATTCCATGACTATTTAGGTCTGTGTAAATATCGCGATTGCAAACACGATACCGATCCGGGCTGCGCTATCCGGGAAGCCGTTGACGAAGGGAAAATCGCGGAAACCCGTTTCGAAAACTATCACCGTATTCTGGAAAGCATGGCGCAGGTAAAAACGCGTAAAAACTTTTCTGATACGGATGACTGACAATTAAGCTAACCGTCGTTAGAATCGTCCCCTTTTTTTCAGGATCCGGCATGTAGGCCGGATCAGGAACGACAAAACAATGGCCTGGAGGCTACCTTGTTAAATTCATTTAAACTTTCGCTACAGTACATTCTGCCGAAATTATGGCTTACTCGCCTGGCGGGTTGGGGCGCAAGCAAGCGGGCAGGATGGCTGACAAAACTGGTTATCGATCTGTTCGTTAAATACTACAAGGTCGACATGAAAGAGGCGCAAAAGCCGGACACCGCCAGCTACCGCACCTTTAACGAATTCTTTGTCCGTCCGCTGCGTGACGAAGTACGCCCAATCGATACCGATCCTAATGTACTGGTCATGCCTGCCGATGGCGTTATCAGCCAGTTAGGTAAAATCGAAGAAGATAAAATCCTGCAAGCTAAAGGCCACAACTACAGCCTCGAAGCTCTGCTGGCAGGTAACTATCTGATGGCGGATCTTTTCCGTAACGGTACGTTTGTGACCACTTACCTCTCCCCGCGTGACTACCACCGCGTACACATGCCGTGCAACGGTATTCTGCGTGAGATGATCTATGTGCCGGGCGATCTCTTCTCCGTTAACCATCTCACCGCTCAGAACGTGCCGAATCTGTTTGCCCGTAACGAACGCGTGATCTGCCTGTTCGATACCGAATTTGGCCCGATGGCGCAGATTCTGGTCGGGGCGACGATTGTTGGCAGCATTGAAACTGTCTGGGCGGGCACCATTACGCCGCCGCGCGAAGGCATCATCAAGCGTTGGACCTGGCCTGCCGGAGAAAACGACGGTTCTGTGGCGCTGCTGAAAGGCCAGGAAATGGGGCGCTTTAAACTCGGCTCTACCGTTATCAACCTGTTTGCACCGGGTAAAGTTAATCTGGTTGAGCAACTGGAAAGCCTGTCTGTCACGAAAATTGGCCAGCCGCTGGCAGTATCTACCGAAACCTTTGTTACGCCAGACTCTGAACCTGCCCCGCTTCCTGCTGAAGAGATCGAGGCAGAACACGACGCCAGCCCATTGGTTGACGATAAAAAAGACCAGGTCTAATCCATCAAAGGAAACGCTGACGTGCGCCTGATTATCACTTTTCTGATGGCCTGGTGCCTCAGTTGGGGGGCGTACGCCGCGACGGCCCCCGATAGTAAACAAATCACCCAGGAACTGGAGCAGGCAAAAGCGGCGAAACCCGCTCAGCCGGAAGTCGTAGAGGCACTCCAGTCCGCCTTAAATGCGCTTGAGGAACGAAAAGGTTCCCTTGAGCGCATCAAGCAATATCAAGAAGTCATTGATAATTACCCGAAACTCTCCGCTACTCTGCGCGCGCAATTAAACAACATGCGTGACGAGCCGCGCAGCGTATCGCCTGGAATGTCTACCGACGCGCTGAATCAAGAAATTCTCCAGGTCAGCAGTCAGTTACTGGATAAGAGCCGTCAGGCCCAGCAAGAGCAAGAGCGCGCCCGCGAGATTGCCGATTCGCTGAATCAACTGCCGCAACAGCAAACTGACGCCCGCCGCCAGTTGAATGAAATCGAGCGCCGCCTTGGAACGCTTACCGGCAATACCCCGCTTAATCAGGCGCAAAATTTTGCTTTGCAGTCTGACTCTGCGCGACTGAAGGCGCTCGTTGATGAACTGGAACTGGCACAGCTGTCTGCCAATAACAGGCAAGAATTAGCGCGCTTGCGCTCAGAGCTGGCAGAAAAAGAGAGCCAACAGCTGGATGCATATTTGCAGGCCTTGCGTAATCAGTTGAACAGCCAACGCCAGCTTGAGGCGGAGCGGGCGCTGGAAAGCACCGAATTGCTGGCGGAAAACAGTGCCGATTTGCCGAAAGATATCGTCGCGCAATTCAAAATTAACCGCGAGCTGTCGGCAGCGCTGAATCAACAGGCGCAGCGGATGGATCTCGTTGCCTCGCAACAGCGTCAGGCTGCCAGCCAGACGTTACAGGTCCGGCAGGCGTTGAATACGCTGCGTGAACAATCACAATGGCTGGGATCGTCCAACCTGCTCGGCGAAGCGTTGCGGGCGCAGGTGGCACGGCTGCCGGAAATGCCAAAACCACAACAGCTTGATACCGAAATGGCGCAGTTGCGTGTGCAACGGTTACGTTATGAGGATCTGCTTAATAAACAGCCGCTGCTACGACAAATCCATCAGGCCGACGGTCAGCCGCTGACCGCCGAGCAAAACCGTATTCTTGAAGCACAGCTGCGCACTCAGCGTGAGTTACTTAACTCATTGTTACAGGGCGGCGACACGTTACTGCTGGAGCTGACCAAGCTGAAAGTCTCCAACGGGCAACTGGAAGATGCGCTGAAAGAAGTGAATGAAGCGACGCACCGATACCTGTTCTGGACTTCTGACGTGCGCCCGATGACCATCGCCTGGCCGCTGGAGATCGCCCAGGATCTGCGTCGTCTCATTTCGCTGGACACCTTCAGTCAGTTGGGCAAAGCCAGCGTAATGATGCTGACCAGCAAAGAGACGATTTTGCCGCTGTTTGGCGCGTTGATTCTGGTCGGTTGCAGTATTTACTCGCGCCGCTATTTCACCCGTTTTCTTGAACGTTCGGCGGCGAAAGTCGGCAAAGTGACTCAGGATCACTTCTGGCTGACGTTGCGCACCCTTTTCTGGTCGATTCTCGTCGCATCACCGCTACCGGTGCTGTGGATGACGCTGGGTTACGGCTTGCGCGAGGCGTGGCCTTATCCGCTGGCGGTCGCAATTGGTGATGGCGTAACGGCCACCGTACCGCTGCTGTGGGTAGTGATGATTTGTGCCACCTTTGCCCGTCCGAACGGCTTGTTTATCGCTCATTTCGGCTGGCCACGCGAACGGGTTTCCCGTGGGATGCGTTACTACCTGATGAGCATCGGGCTTATTGTGCCGCTGATTATGGCGCTGATGATGTTCGATAACCTCGACGACCGTGAATTCTCCGGTTCGCTGGGACGGCTTTGTTTTATCCTCATTTGCGGTGCACTGGCGGTAGTCACCCTCAGCCTGAAAAAGGCCGGGATTCCGTTGTATCTCAACAAAGAAGGCAGCGGCGACAACATTACCAACCATATGCTGTGGAACATGATGATTGGCGCGCCGTTGGTTGCCATTCTGGCGTCGGCGGTGGGTTATCTGGCAACGGCGCAGGCACTGTTAGCAAGGCTTGAAACCTCAGTTGCCATCTGGTTCCTGCTACTGGTGGTTTATCACGTTATCCGCCGCTGGATGCTGATCCAACGCCGCAGGCTGGCGTTTGACCGGGCGAAGCATCGCCGGGCAGAGATGTTAGCGCAGCGTGCGCGTGGCGAAGAGGAAGCGCATCATCACAGTAGCCCGGAAGGGGCAATTGAAGTCGATGAAAGCGAAGTCGATCTCGATGCCATCAGTGCGCAATCCTTGCGGCTGGTGCGCTCAATTTTGATGTTGATCGCCTTGCTTTCGGTCATTGTGCTGTGGTCAGAAATCCATTCCGCTTTCGGCTTCCTTGAAAATATTTCGCTGTGGGATGTCACTTCCACGGTACAGGGCGTAGAAAGTTTGGAGCCGATTACCCTCGGTGCGGTGCTGATTGCCATTCTGGTGTTTATCATCACCACGCAGCTGGTGCGCAACCTGCCCGCGCTGCTGGAACTGGCGATTTTGCAGCACCTCGATTTAACGCCGGGCACTGGTTACGCCATCACCACCATCACCAAATATCTGCTGATGCTGATTGGCGGGCTGGTCGGCTTCTCAATGATTGGTATTGAGTGGTCGAAATTGCAGTGGCTGGTCGCCGCGCTCGGTGTTGGTCTCGGTTTTGGTTTGCAGGAAATTTTCGCCAACTTTATCTCTGGCCTGATAATCCTGTTCGAAAAACCGATTCGCATTGGCGATACGGTAACGATCCGCGATCTTACCGGTAGTGTGACGAAAATTAACACCCGCGCCACCACCATCAGCGACTGGGACCGCAAAGAAATTATCGTGCCGAACAAGGCGTTTATTACCGAGCAGTTTATCAACTGGTCGCTCTCTGACTCGGTCACGCGCGTGGTGTTGACGATTCCGGCCCCTGCCGATGCCAACAGTGAAGAAGTGACGGAAATCCTGCTCACCGCAGCGCGTCGCTGCTCGCTGGTAATCGATAACCCAGCACCGGAAGTCTTCCTGGTGGATCTGCAACAGGGTATTCAGATTTTCGAGCTGCGTATTTACGCCGCTGAGATGGGTCACCGCATGCCACTACGCCATGAGATTCACCAGCTGATTCTGGCAGGATTCCATGCCCACGGTATCGATATGCCATTCCCGCCCTTCCAGATGCGTCTGGAAAGCCTCAACGGTAAGCAAACGGGGAGAACATTAACTTCTGCGGGCAGAGGTCGTCAGACGGGAAGTTTGTAAGGTCTTTGTGGCCGGATGAACCCATCCGGCTCACAAGCAAAACTGATAGCGCAGAAAAAACTGCCACAACCAGTAGCCGAAAATAGCCAGTGCGGTGGCATACATAAACCAACCGCGTTTTTTTCGCCACAGCGCGAACCAGAAAAAGGGGAAAAAGAGCGGTAACGTCATTATCACACCGACATCACGGGTATCGTCATTTTCCAGATACTCCAGCACATGGCAGATATTTTTAACCCCACCTTCATCAATCATCCACTCTTTGTCCAGCGTGGAAGTGATGACTATCCAGGGGATCGCTACAACAAACCAGATGCAGCACAAGACAAACATGCGCGCACTCATGAGATAATCGGTCGCTTAATTTCGCTATAGCGCATACGAAATCCCGCTAATTCCCTGTCATTGCGCCCTATCGTCAGGCAGACGATAGGGCATCGGGTTATTCCACCGCCCACTGCGGATTTTTTGCCACTCTGCTGCAATAGTTCTGGTAAATCGCCATCGCTAACAGCGAGAAGAAGACAGGGCCGCCAATCATCCACAATGTGCTGTCCCAGTCTCCGGCTTCAACCACAGGTTGAATGATGGTGAAGACGTTCGCAAATGTCACCACCAGTACGACAACCACTGTCGCAATCATTGCCGACATACGCGTTTTGAAAATCACAAACGGTCTGTCGAGATCCTGACGTGCTTTAAAGAACGGGAAAGCCAGTGCAAGGAACAGGTAAGGAAGCGTCATAGACACGTTCGCCATCAGCGTTAGCTTGTTAAAGAATGCCGATGCGGTGCCACCACCAAACGAAACCAGCAGGATGAAGACAGTAACCAATCCGCACTGCATCCACATTGCGATAGAAGGCATACCCATCGTATTCAGGCGAGTCATCGGTTCCGGCCACAATGCTTTCGGCGTTCCCTGGATAATAGCTTTCAGTGGCGAATAGCAGAGCGTAAAGAACGCGCCAGTGTAGGCGAGGAACATTGAAAGCCCGGTAATACGCGCAAACCATACGCCCAGGGTCAATGCTGATTCCGGGGACAGATTCATCGCGTTACCTAGCGTCATTCCCAGACTTTTCATCAAAATATAAGTAATGTTGCCCAGGTTAACGGAACCGTTACTTAATACTTGCTGCCAGTTAGTGCTAACTCCCCACTGGAATATTGCTAATGAATAACCGATAGAAATAACAATTGCGGCAAACACAATACCTTTGGCAAAGTTTTTTTCCGGGTTTTCCGTTTTATCCACCAGTCCACCGACAGCTTCAATACCGCCGTAAGCAAATATGGCAAATACGACAAAAGACAACATTGCCAGTCCAGACTGGTATCCCGGATTTGGCGATGTGACAAAATTAATATCCTGCGCAAAATGACCACCATTTAATAACAAAATGGCAATACTCACTAACAGCAATACTAAATTAAGACACATTACGGCAATACCGCCTACCGCCGTAATACGTGCGATTTTATTAATCCCTTTTGACGCAACGGTGGTAACGATGATCATCCATGCAACAGCCAGTAAACCTACCACCTGCGTAGGCTCCAGCCCCGCAAAGCGCCAGTGTTGTGTCATGTCACTACCAAAAAGAAAAGTGGAAAATGGAACCCAAACCTTTGCAGAGGTACTTACCATCCAGATGATGTAAGAAGAGAACCACATAAAAGTACCAATAAAGGCATAGCGTGGCCCTACGCTATTATTCATCCAGGAATAGATTCCCCCTTCCTCTTTACGGTAGGCGGCTCCCATTTCAGCCATCATTAAGGCGAATGGAATAAAGAATAACAATGCAGATAAAATATAAAAGGGTATTGCACTATAACCCATTAAATAAAAAGCAGATGGGCTATTTGCAAATCCAAATACGGATGTAAAGATCATAAGTATGAGCCCCATAAGGCTCATCTTTTTTATTGATTGATTCATTAAGTTACTCTCACACTCACGAGCACCCTTAAAAAGCGCCCACTGTTTAATGTCAATTTCCCTAAAGAAGATCGACATTCAATAACAAGATAAATTGGGGCAGGATGATAGCAAATATCCAGCCTGAAATTGTGGCTTTTCGCGCGAAAATGAAAATATATGCTACAAAATGGCGTTCAAAACGCCATTTTGTCTCTTAATGAAGTGATTTTCGGAATTACGCCCGATCGACACTAAAGGCAATAACGTCAGACAAACGCTCAGCCCCCAACGCCAGCATGACCAGGCGATCCACCCCCAGCGCCACGCCAGAGCAGTCAGGCATCCCAACTTTCAGCGCCTCAATCAGGTTATGATCAATAGGATGCTGCGGTAACCCGCGCGCGGCACGTTTGCGGTTATCCTGCTCGAATCGTTGCTCTTGTTCACGAGCATCCGTTAATTCATGGAAACCATTCGCCAGCTCAATACCTTTATAGTAAACCTCAAAGCGTTCAGCGACCCGATGATCTTCGGTACTGATTTGCGCCAGTGATGCCTGACTGGCCGGAAAATGATACACAAATGTCGGTTTTTCTTTACCAATATTTGGTTCTACACCAAAGGTAAAGAGCAGTTGTAGCAAAGTGTCACGATCTTCTTCTTCGTCAGCCACGTTACTCAAATCGAGTTTTGCTGCCGCTTCCCGAAGCTGCGCTTTGTCGGCAGAGAGAGGATCAATCTCCAGATAACGCTGGAAGGCCTGCTGATATGAAAGACTTTCCGCAGGGGCACAATCAAGAACTTGTTGCAGTAGATCATCCACTTCATTCATCAGTCGATACATGTCATAGTGGGGACGATACCACTCCAGCATGGTGAATTCAGGATTGTGATGTCGCCCCATCTCTTCATTGCGGAAACTACGACACAACTGAAAGATTGGCCCGCAACCGGCTACCAGCAAGCGTTTCATGTGGTATTCCGGGCTGGTCATTAACCAAAGATTCATCCCCTGAGAGTGCCCAGGGCCTACGAAACGCGTTTCAAACGGGACGAGATGAATATCTGTAACCGTTGCCTGGCTCATACAAGGCGTTTCCACCTCCAGTACGCCGCGATCGGCAAAGAAACGCCGAATTTCCGTCATAATCGCTGCACGTTTTAAAAGGTTTGGGATGGATGCGCTCGGCTGCCAGGTTGCCGTTTCGCTCATGATGCTTTCTCCTGTTTATGACAAGGGCAGGAAGTCTACTCGTATCGCGTCGGGGAGACAAATTTTGCACGTTATTATTCAGATGAAAAAGAAAGATTAAAAAAAGTGCAAACCGCTGGTTTCGTAATTAAATTAATCAAAATCAGTGATAATTCAGGCCACTTGCCTGCCAAAAAATTCGAACACGTCAAATTTTCCAGGAGTGCGTAAGACTATACTGATGTACCTATAAAGGAGCAGTGGAATAGCGTTCGTAGTCGGTATTTTTCAGGCGCTTTGCCTGGAATTATGAGGCTGCGAAGTAACAATAATCTGGAGGAATGTCGTGCAAACCTTTCAAGCCGATCTTGCCATTGTAGGCGCCGGTGGCGCGGGATTACGTGCTGCAATTGCTGCCGCGCAGGCAAATCCTAATGCAAAAATCGCACTAATCTCAAAAGTATACCCAATGCGCAGCCACACTGTTGCTGCAGAAGGGGGGTCTGCCGCTGTCGCGCAAGATCATGACAGCTTTGAATACCACTTTCACGATACAGTAGCCGGTGGCGACTGGCTGTGTGAACAGGATGTCGTGGACTATTTTGTTCATCATTGCCCTACTGAAATGACTCAACTTGAGTTATGGGGCTGCCCGTGGAGTCGTCGCCCGGATGGTAGCGTCAACGTACGTCGCTTCGGTGGCATGAAAATTGAGCGTACCTGGTTCGCCGCCGATAAGACCGGCTTCCATATGCTGCACACGCTGTTCCAGACCTCTCTGCAATTCCCGCAGATCCAGCGTTTTGACGAGCACTTCGTACTGGATATTCTGGTTGATGATGGTCATGTTCGCGGCCTGGTGGCAATGAACATGATGGAAGGCACGCTGGTGCAGATCCGCGCTAACGCGGTCGTTATGGCTACCGGCGGTGCGGGTCGCGTTTATCGTTACAACACCAACGGCGGTATCGTTACTGGTGACGGTATGGGTATGGCGCTAAGCCACGGCGTTCCGCTGCGTGACATGGAATTCGTTCAGTATCACCCAACCGGTCTGCCAGGTTCCGGTATCTTGATGACCGAAGGCTGCCGCGGTGAAGGCGGTATTCTGGTCAACAAAAATGGCTACCGTTATCTGCAAGATTACGGCATGGGCCCGGAAACTCCGCTGGGCGAGCCGAAAAACAAATATATGGAACTGGGTCCACGCGACAAAGTTTCTCAGGCCTTCTGGCACGAATGGCGTAAAGGCAACACCATCTCCACGCCGCGTGGCGATGTAGTTTATCTCGACCTGCGTCACCTCGGCGAGAAAAAACTGCATGAACGTCTGCCGTTCATCTGCGAACTGGCGAAAGCGTACGTTGGCGTCGATCCGGTTAAAGAACCGATTCCAGTACGTCCGACCGCACACTACACCATGGGCGGTATCGAAACCGATCAGAACTGTGAAACCCGCATTAAAGGTCTGTTCGCCGTGGGTGAATGTTCCTCTGTTGGTCTGCACGGCGCAAACCGTCTGGGCTCCAACTCCCTGGCGGAACTGGTGGTCTTCGGTCGTCTGGCCGGTGAACAAGCGACAGAACGTGCAGCAACTGCCGGTAATGGCAACGAAGCGGCAATTGAAGCGCAGGCTGCTGGCGTTGAACAACGTCTGAAAGATCTGGTTAACCAGGATGGCGGCGAAAACTGGGCGAAGATCCGCGACGAAATGGGCCTGGCTATGGAAGAAGGTTGCGGTATCTACCGTACGCCGGAACTGATGCAGAAAACCATCGACAAGCTGGCTGAGCTACAGGAACGCTTCAAGCGCGTGCGCATCACCGACACCTCCAGCGTGTTCAACACCGACCTGCTCTACACCATTGAACTGGGCCACGGTCTGAACGTTGCTGAATGTATGGCGCACTCCGCAATGGCACGTAAAGAGTCTCGCGGCGCGCACCAGCGTCTGGACGAAGGTTGCACCGAGCGTGACGACGTCAACTTCCTCAAACACACCCTCGCCTTCCGCGATGCTGATGGCACTACTCGCCTGGAGTACAGCGACGTGAAGATTACTACGCTGCCGCCAGCTAAACGCGTTTACGGTGGCGAAGCGGATGCAGCCGATAAGGCGGAAGCAGCCAATAAGAAGGAGAAGGCGAATGGCTGAGATGAAAAACCTGAAAATTGAGGTGGTGCGCTATAACCCGGAAGTCGATACCGCACCGCATAGCGCATTCTATGAAGTGCCTTATGACGCAACTACCTCATTACTGGATGCGCTGGGCTACATCAAAGACAACCTGGCACCGGACCTGAGCTACCGCTGGTCCTGCCGTATGGCGATTTGTGGTTCCTGCGGCATGATGGTTAACAACGTGCCAAAACTGGCATGCAAAACCTTCCTGCGTGACTACACCGACGGTATGAAGGTTGAAGCGTTAGCTAACTTCCCGATTGAACGCGATCTGGTGGTCGATATGACCCACTTCATCGAAAGTCTGGAAGCGATCAAACCGTACATCATCGGCAACTCCCGCACCGCGGATCAGGGTACTAACATCCAGACCCCGGCGCAGATGGCGAAGTATCACCAGTTCTCCGGTTGCATCAACTGTGGTCTGTGCTACGCCGCGTGCCCGCAGTTTGGCCTGAACCCCGAGTTCATCGGTCCGGCTGCCATTACGCTGGCGCATCGTTATAACGAAGATAGCCGCGACCACGGTAAGAAGGAGCGTATGGCGCAGTTGAACAGCCAGAACGGCGTATGGAGCTGTACTTTCGTGGGCTACTGCTCCGAAGTCTGTCCGAAACACGTCGATCCGGCTGCGGCCATTCAGCAGGGCAAAGTAGAAAGTTCGAAAGACTTTCTTATCGCGACCCTGAAACCACGCTAAGGAGTGCAACATGACGACTAAACGTAAACCGTATGTACGGCCAATGACGTCCACCTGGTGGAAAAAATTGCCGTTTTATCGCTTTTACATGCTGCGCGAAGGCACGGCAGTTCCGGCTGTGTGGTTCAGCATTGAACTGATTTTCGGGCTGTTTGCCCTGAAAAATGGCCCGGAAGCCTGGGCGGGATTCGTCGACTTTTTACAAAACCCGGTTATCGTGATCATTAACTTGATCACTCTGGCAGCAGCTCTGCTGCACACCAAAACCTGGTTTGAGCTGGCACCGAAAGCGGCCAATATCATTGTAAAAGACGAAAAAATGGGACCAGAGCCAATTATCAAAAGTCTCTGGGCGGTAACCGTGGTTGCCACCATCGTAATCCTGTTTGTTGCCCTGTACTGGTAAGGAGCCTGAGATGATTAATCCAAATCCAAAGCGTTCTGACGAACCGGTATTCTGGGGCCTCTTCGGGGCCGGTGGTATGTGGAGCGCCATCATTGCGCCGGTGATGATCCTGCTGGTGGGTATTCTGCTGCCGCTGGGGCTGTTTCCGGGTGATGCGCTAAGCTACGAGCGCGTTCTGGCGTTCGCGCAAAGCTTCATTGGTCGCGTATTCCTGTTCCTGATGATCGTTCTGCCACTGTGGTGTGGTTTACACCGTATGCACCACGCGATGCACGATCTGAAAATCCACGTACCTGCGGGCAAATGGGTTTTCTACGGTCTGGCTGCTATCCTGACAGTTGTCACACTGATTGGTGTCGTTACAATCTAACGCATCGCCAATGTAAATCCGGCCCGCCTATGGCGGGCCGTTTTGTATGGAAACCAGACCCTATGTTCAAAACGACGCTCTGCGCCTTATTAATTACCGCCTCTTGCTCCGCACTTTCCGCCCCGCAACAGCTCAACGAGATTGTGCATCGCACAATTACCCCGCTTATAGAGCAACAAAAGATCCCCGGTATGGCGGTGGCGGTGATTTATCAGGGCAAACCTTATTACTTTACCTGGGGCTATGCGGACGTAGATAAAAAGCAGCCCGTCACGCAGCAAACGCTGTTTGAGTTAGGCTCGGTCAGCAAAACATTTACGGGCGTGCTTGGTGGCGACGCTATTGCGCGAGGGGAAATCAACCTAAGCGATCCCGCAACAAAATACTGGCCTGAACTTACCGCTAAACAGTGGAATGGGATCACACTATTACATCTTGCGACCTACACCGCTGGCGGCCTGCCGTTACAGGTGCCGGATGATGTTAAATCCTCAAGCGACTTGCTGCGCTTCTATCAAAACTGGCAGCCTGCATGGGCTCCAGGAACACAACGTCTGTATGCCAACGCCAGTATTGGTTTGTTCGGTGCACTGGCTGTGAAACCATCCGATTTGAGCTTTGAACAGGCGATGCAAACTCGTGTTTTCCAGCCACTCAAACTCAACCATACGTGGATTAATGTGCCGCCCGCAGAAGAAAAGCATTACGCCTGGGGATATCGCGAAGGTAAGGCAGTGCATGTTTCGCCAGGGGAATTAGACGCTGAAGCTTATGGTGTGAAGTCGACCATTGAAGATATGGCCCGCTGGGTGCAAAGCAATTTAAACCCCCGAAATATCAATGAGAAAACACTTCAACAAGGGATACAACTGGCACAATCTCGCTACTGGCAAACCGGCGATATGTATCAGGGCCTGGGCTGGGAAATGCTGGACTGGCCGGTAAATCCTGACATTATCATTAACGGCAGTGACAATAAAATTGCACTGGCAGCACGCCCCGTAAAAGCGATTACGCCCCCAACTCCTGCAGTGCGCGCATCATGGGTACATAAAACGGGGGCGACCGGCGGATTTGGTAGCTATGTCGCGTTTATTCCAGAAAAAGAGCTGGGTATCGTGATGCTGGCTAACAAAAATTATCCCAATCCAGCGAGAGTTACCGCCGCCTGGCAGATTCTCAACGCTCTACAGTAAAATTTCATCGGGTCCGAATTTTCGGACCTTTTCTCCGCTTTTCCTTGCTGTCATCTACACTTAGAAAAAAACCAGTAAGGAAACATTTATGCGCCTGCTCCCTCTCGTTGCCGCAGCGACAGCTGCATTTCTGGTCGTTGCCTGCAGTTCTCCTACGCCACCGCGTGGCGTGACCGTAGTGAATAATTTCGACGCTAAACGCTATCTCGGTACCTGGTATGAGATTGCCCGTTTTGATCACCGCTTTGAACGTGGACTGGAAAAAGTCACCGCAACATACAGCCTACGGGATGACGGCGGCCTGAATGTCATTAATAAAGGCTATAACCCTGACAGAGAAATGTGGCAACAGAGTGAAGGGAAAGCGTACTTTACCGGCGCACCAACTCGCGCTGCGCTGAAAGTATCATTCTTTGGTCCTTTCTATGGCGGTTATAACGTTATTGCACTCGATCGGGAATACCGCCATGCGCTGGTTTGCGGTCCGGACCGCGACTACCTGTGGATACTCTCCCGCACGCCAACCATTTCTGACGAAGTGAAACAGGAGATGCTGGCAGTCGCGACCCGGGAAGGGTTTGATGTCAGTAAGTTTATTTGGGTACAGCAACCCGGTAGTTAGTGAGTGCTGAGTTTCAGACCAATAATCCCCAATACGATTAACGCCAGGCTCGCCAGGCGCATCGGGTTAGCGGACTCACCGAGCAGCACAATACCGGTGATGGCCGCGCCGACTGCGCCAATACCCGTCCACACGGCATAAGCTGTCCCTACTGGTAACGATTTCATCGCCCAGGCAAGTAGCGCCATACTGACAATCATCGCCGTCACGGTAATAACACTTGGCGTCAAACGACTAAAACCGTGGGTATATTTCAGACCAACGGCCCATACCACTTCCAGCAGACCAGCAATAACTAAGATAATCCAGGACATATCAGGCTCCGGAGAATTGGGGCCGTCCCCGGTGAAAAGACGCGTTTGCAGGTCGTCCTGCAAAGCGGTTGGTTGAACGAATATTTTGCCAGGTGGCAGGGGAATTTCAACTATTACCTTAGTGACTATCGCAGAAAAAACAAACGGCACGACACACCTGTCGTACCGTTATTGCTTATTGCTGCGCTTTCGTTGCTGCGCCAGAAATCGCGTTACCGCCATCAGAAATGTCTTCACCAACGCCACGCGTGGTGTTGCAGGCAGTTAATACTGTTGAAAGCACCAGAACAGAAAAGATCGCTGCAATTGTCTTCTTCACCATAACGTCTTCCTTTTAGGTAATGTTATTTATGTTTGCCTATAGCAAATTAATAATAGACAACATCGCCAAAAATGACGGAAATCTGATGATTTTTCGGAAGAGAAGAAAAATTAGCTGGCAGCGCGGGAAATGGAGTTGCCGAGATGTTTGATGTCTTCGCCGAAACCGCGAGCGGTGTTACAGCCCGTGAGCAGCGTGCTGGCAAGCAAAACAAGAACGATAAGGCGTTTCATCATCTCTGACCAGAATAAGTGATGGTGCAGCCTGCAGGCCGCACCACAACCGTATTACTTCACGCGAGAGACATATTCACCAGAGCGGGTATCCACTTTGATGACTTCGCCGATCTGCACGAACAGCGGAACTTTAACCACAGCGCCAGTAGACAGGGTAGCCGGTTTGCCGCCAGTACCTGCGGTATCACCTTTCAGGCCCGGATCGGTATCAACGATTTCCAGTTCAACGAAGTTCGGCGGAGTAACGGAGATCGGCTGACCATTCCACAGAGTTACGATACACTCTGCCTGATCCAGCAACCATTTAGCGTTGTCGCCAATTGCTTTTGCATCAGCAGACAGCTGCTCGAAAGTTTCGTTGTTCATGAAGTGCCAGAACTCACCGTCGTTGTACAGGTAAGTCAGGTTCATATCGACAACATCAGCGCCTTCAGCGGAATCAGTAGATTTGAAGGTTTTTTCTACGCGAGTACCGGTCAGCAGACGACGCAGTTTAACGCGAGCAAATGCCTGGCCTTTACCCGGTTTTACGAATTCACTCGCTTCAACCGCGTAAGGTTCGCCGTCTAACATGATTTTAAGACCAGCACGAAAATCGTTGCTATAGTACGTTGCCATAAGGCCCTCTGAAATTTGTTAATTGGTAGCTAAGCCACAAAATGGCGCATATTGTAACCCTAAATACCCCATCCAGAGAAGATTGGTTAACGCAACTTGCCGATGTTGTGACCGATCCTGATGAACTTCTGCGTCTTTTGAATATAGACGCGGACGAAAAACTGTTGGCCGGACGCAGCGCCAAAAAGCTGTTTGCCCTGCGTGTGCCCCGCTCATTTATCGATCGCATGGAGAAAGGCAATCCGGACGATCCGCTTTTGCGTCAGGTACTTACCTCGCAAGATGAGTTTGTCGTCGCGCCCGGATTCTCCACCGACCCGCTGGAAGAACAGCACAGCGTAGTGCCTGGTTTGTTGCATAAATACCACAACCGGGCGCTTTTGCTGGTCAAAGGCGGCTGCGCGGTAAATTGCCGCTATTGCTTCCGTCGCCATTTCCCGTATGCCGAAAATCAGGGCAACAAGCGTAACTGGCAGACTGCACTTGAGTATGTTGCTGCGCATCCGGAACTGGACGAGATGATTTTCTCCGGCGGCGATCCGCTGATGGCGAAAGATCACGAACTGGACTGGTTGCTTACACAACTGGAAGCCATCCCGCATATCAAACGTCTGCGGATTCACAGCCGTCTGCCGATTGTGATCCCGGCACGCATCACAGATGCGCTGGTTGAACGCTTTTCACATTCTACGCTGCAAATCTTGCTGGTGAATCACATCAACCATGCCAATGAGGTAGATGAAACATTCCGCCAGGCTATGGCTAAGTTGCGCCGGGTAGGCGTTACTTTGCTGAACCAGAGCGTTCTGTTACGTGGTGTGAACGATAACGCACAAACGCTGGCAAACCTGAGTAATGCGTTGTTCGATGCGGGCGTGATGCCGTATTACCTGCATGTGCTCGATAAAGTACAGGGCGCGGCGCATTTTATGGTGAGTGATGACGAAGCACGGCAGATTATGCGTGAGTTGCTGACACTGGTGTCGGGATATCTGGTGCCGAAACTGGCGCGTGAAATTGGCGGCGAACCCAGTAAAACGCCGCTGGATCTGCAATTACGTCAGCATTAAACCAAAAGATGGATTTTTCAGTCACCTACAGCTAATGACACACGCGAAATTGCCCGATACGCTATGCTTATCGGGCTTACATGGTTTCTGCAATATATTGAATTTTCTAGATTTGTAGGCCATATAAGCCATTTCTGCCGCATCCGGCAATGGGTACAATGCACTTTGTCCTCAATATAAGGAGTCTTTTTCAGGCGCCTTTATTTATGGCTTGCAACTTAACCATTAAATTTGCTGGATGCTTTTTGTTACTCAACCCATAGAGTAAACATTCAAATTTGTGTTATTTTAATCGCCTTTACCACTACATCATTCATTAACTATATAAATCTTCAATAATAATTAGATTTAGTAATGGTTAGGGAGAACCTACAATGGCCATAAGTATTAAAGGCGTAAATACTGGTGTTATTCGTCAAAAAGATACTTTTATTGCGCTGGCATTAAAAATTCGCGAACCACGCAATAAAGAATCATTATTTTTCTTTTCCGTTATGGAGCTGCGTGACCTGCTGATCGCGCTTGAAAGCAGACTCTGGCAAAAACAGCAGATAAATGCTGATGAGCGACAGAACTACGAGAAAGCCCGCGATAAAGCCAACAAAAAGATGGTTGAAAACATCCCGGAACTTCAGGTAGAGGAACTGAAAAATGCCGATATTAATCGTCGAATTAAAACGCTTTCATTAATCAGTAATCAGGGTGAAGATTTAATTTTCGCATTAACTTTACATGACGGAAGTCAATGTGAATTACAGGTGAATGAACTGCAAATTGAAATGATAGCAAGAGCGATCATTCATGCCATCAATAATGCTGAAATGCTCGAACTGGCTCAGAGAATGACTTCTTTATTAGATTTCTTACCTTTATTTGATGTCGATTGTCAGGATAACGGTAATCTGGAATATGACTCTTATGATCAGCCAGAGTGGAAACATAATTTATTTAGCCATTATCTGGCAGTTATTTATCGTTATCAGGATCAGGAAGGCAAAGAACAGTTTTGCGGTTCTATTGTGAAATCCCGCGCGCCCTCAGGCGGTAAAGAAGTTGAGGGCATCACCCGTCGACTGCTTGATTTTAGCCCACGTCTGAAGAAAATCGCGCAAACACCGTGCCAGGTGTCTGTCAGAACGTTAACGGCTAACAGTTCGCAACAATTGACTCAGGAGCAGTGTTTACGTGCCCTGCATCATTTGCGAGTCCAAACTGCCCAAAAAGCTGCTGAACAAAAGTAATAGCAGATATACCAATGAACCCCAGCGATGGGGTTCATCATCTCTCACATTAATCAGTTCGGGCACTTGTAAACCTGACCGCTGATTTCGCTGTCAGTCGGAACAAAGCTGGACAACATACCTTGTGTCGGGCTGCTGATACCATAAATCACGTTACCACCCATTGCAGCTGCCTGGTTGCGCAGATCGTTTGCCGCACCACGCATAGAACCGCCTTCTTCACCGTGTTGCCCGGAAAGCCAGTTACTTTGCTTACCTGTCGCAGTACCAATCAGCTGGCACTCTGCACCTGGCTGCTCGTCTACAATGCGTACACTCTGACCGGCAGCACTCAATTCGTTGCTGGAGCTACAACCCGCCATCAGTAGCGCGGCACCGACAATCCCTGCTAAGTATTTTACGTGCATGTTATTCCCCATAATCAATGAGCTGGACGCCACTCGCGTCTGTGTGTGAATCTTATACTAAAAAGATGACTAAAAGAAAAACCCCCAGACATTTCTGCCTGAGGGTTTGTTTATTTCTGCGAGGTGCAGGGCAATTACATCATGCCGCCCATGCCACCCATGCCGCCCATACCGCCAGCAGCGCCTAAGTCAGCTGCATCGTTTTTCGGCAGGTCGGTAACCATGCACTCGGTGGTGATCATCAGGCCAGCCACAGAAGCCGCGTACTGCAGAGCAGAACGGGTTACCTTGGTTGGATCCAGGATACCCATGTCGATCATGTTGCCGTATTCTTCGGTTGCTGCGTTGTAACCGTAGTTGCCGTCGCCAGCTTTAACAGTGTTAGCAACAACAGACGGTTCTTCACCGCAGTTCAGTACGATCTGACGCAGCGGAGCTTCCATTGCACGCAGTGCAACTTTGATACCCACGTTCTGCTCTTCGTTCTGACCACGCAGGTCAGCCAGTTTAGACGCTACGCGGATCAGCGCAACACCACCACCAGCAACCACGCCTTCTTCTACCGCAGCACGGGTCGCGTGCAGGGCGTCTTCAACGCGTGCTTTTTTCTCTTTCATTTCAACTTCGGTAGCAGCACCAACTTTGATAACTGCAACACCGCCTGCCAGTTTCGCTACGCGCTCCTGCAGTTTTTCACGGTCGTAGTCAGAAGTTGCTTCTTCAATCTGCTGACGGATCTGAGCAACACGGCCCTGGATTGCAGCTTCTTCACCCACGCCATCGATGATGGTGGTGGTGTCTTTGTTGATTACAACACGTTTAGCCTGACCCAGGTCTTCCAGGGTCGCTTTTTCCAGCTCCATACCGATCTCTTCAGAGATTACGGTACCGCCGGTCAGGGTTGCGATATCCTGCAGCATAGCTTTACGACGATCGCCGAAGCCCGGTGCTTTAACCGCAGCGACTTTCACGATGCCACGCATGGTGTTAACAACCAGAGTTGCCAGCGCTTCGCCTTCAACATCTTCAGCGATGATCAGCAGCGGTTTGCCTGCTTTTGCAACGGCTTCCAGAACCGGCAGCATTTCGCGGATGTTGGAGATTTTCTTGTCAGCCAGCAGGATGAACGGGCTTTCCAGTTCTACTGCGCCAGTTTCCGGCTTGTTGATGAAGTAAGGAGACAGGTAACCACGGTCGAACTGCATACCTTCAACCACGTCCAGTTCGTCCTGCAGACCAGTACCGTCTTCAACGGTGATAACGCCTTCTTTACCGACTTTGTCCATCGCTTCAGCGATCAGTTTACCTACGGTTTCGTCGGAGTTAGCGGAGATAGTACCAACCTGAGCAATCGCTTTAGAGTCGGAGCACGGTACGGACAGCGCTTTCAGTTCTTCAACTGCAGCGGTAACGGCTTTGTCGATACCACGTTTCAGGTCCATCGGGTTCATGCCCGCAGCAACAGCTTTCAGACCTTCAGTGATGATAGCCTGAGCCAGTACGGTTGCGGTGGTGGTACCGTCGCCTGCAGTGTCGTTCGCTTTAGAGGCAACTTCTTTCACCATCTGCGCACCCATGTTTTCGAACTTGTCTTCCAGTTCGATTTCACGAGCAACGGAAACACCATCTTTGGTGATAGTCGGTGCACCGAAAGATTTATCCAGAACTACGTTACGGCCTTTCGGACCGAGGGTAACTTTCACTGCATCTGCCAGTACGTTTACGCCGCGCAGCATTTTCACACGAGCGTCGTTACCGAATTTTACGTCTTTAGCTGCCATTATCTTTATTCCTTAAATTCGTATGTTCAGTGTCGTGCGCGGATTACGCTTCAACAATTGCCAGAATGTCGCTTTCGGACATGATCAACACTTCTTCATTGTCGATCTTCTCAGACTTCACACCGTAGCCATCGTTGAAAATTACGATGTCGCCAACTTTCACGTCCAGCGGCTTCACTTCGCCATTTTCAAGGATACGGCCATTGCCAACAGCCAGCACTTCGCCACGGGTAGATTTAGCCGCTGCAGAGCCGGTCAGAACGATGCCGCCAGCAGATTTAGTTTCAACTTCTTTACGCTTGACGATCACGCGATCATGCAATGGACGAATATTCATTGATAACTCTCCTTTGAGAAAGTCCGTATCTGTTATGGGTGACGCCGGACCTTACATGGTTTCCCGGCTGGTGACCAGAGAAATGGGGATGGGCTTATCCCCCTTCAAGGGGGAAAATGAAAAAAAATTTTGATCAGCACAAAATCGGGTAAAAATCCTGATTCACCTCACGTTTCATCACAATTTCTACATCGCCGTCATAAGCGAATCTGATTGTGCTACCATCGAAAATCTACGCAGTTGCCCAAAATTTGGGCGCAATCGGATATCAACCCATGAGTGGACTCAAACAAGAACTGGGGCTGGCCCAGGGCATCGGCCTGCTATCGACGTCATTATTAGGCACCGGCGTGTTTGCCGTTCCTGCGTTAGCTGCACTGGTAGCAGGCAATACCAGCCTGTGGGCGTGGCCCGTTTTGATTATCTTAGTGTTCCCGATTGCGATTGTGTTTGCGATTCTGGGGCGCCACTATCCCAGTGCAGGCGGCGTCGCACACTTCGTCGGTATGGCGTTTGGTTCGCGGCTTGAGCGAGTCACCGGCTGGCTGTTTTTATCGGTCATTCCCGTAGGTTTACCTGCCGCGCTACAAATTGCTGCCGGGTTCGGACAGGCGATGTTTGGCTGGCATAGCTGGCAACTGTTGTTGGCAGAACTCGGTACGCTGGCGCTGGTGTGGTATATCGGTACTCGCGGTGCCAGTTCCAGTGCTAATCTACAAACGGTCATTGCCGGGCTTATCGTCACGCTGATTATCACCATCTGGTGGGCGGGTGATATCAAACCTGCGAATATCCCCTTCCCTGCACCAGGTAATATCGAACTTACCGGGTTATTTGCTGCGTTATCAGTGATGTTCTGGTGCTTTGTCGGTCTGGAGGCATTTGCCCATCTCGCCTCGGAATTTAAAAATCCAGAGCGTGATTTTCCTCGCGCGTTGATGATTGGTCTGCTGCTGGCAGGATTAGTCTACTGGGGCTGTACGGTAGTCGTCTTACACTTCGACGCCTATGGTGAAAAAATGGCGGCGGCAGCATCGCTTCCAAAAATTGTAGTTCAACTGTTCGGTGTAGGAGCGTTATGGATTGCCTGCGTGATTGGCTATCTGGCCTGCTTTGCCAGTCTCAACATTTATATACAGAGCTTCGCCCGCCTGGTCTGGTCGCAGGCGCAACATAATCCTGACCACTACCTGGCACGCCTCTCTTCTCGCCATATCCCGAATAATGCCCTTAATGCTGTGCTCGGTTGCTGCGTGGTGAGCACGTTGGTGATCCATGCTTTAGAAATCAATCTGGACGCTCTTATTATTTATGCCAATGGCATCTTTATTATGATTTACCTGTTATGCATGCTGGCTGGTTGTAAATTATTGCAAGGACGTTATCGGCTACTGGCGGTGACTGGCGGGCTGTTATGCGTTCTGTTATTGACGATGGTCGGCTGGAAAAGTTTCTATGCGCTGATCATGCTGGCGGGGTTATGGCTGTTTCTGCCAAAACGAAAATCGCCGGAAAATGGCATAACCACATAATCCGGCGTTTCGACATTAATCCTGGCGATCGTCTTTATGATCAAGGCGGTCGCGGTCATCATCCTTTCGCTGATACTCACCATCAAAAGTATTACCGCCACCGGTCCCGGCGCTAAAACCACCGCCTGGCATGCGAGAAAAGCGCAAATGCGGCATCAACTTCAC
Organism: Escherichia fergusonii ATCC 35469; assembly: GCF_000026225.1. Lineage (NCBI taxonomy): Bacteria > Pseudomonadati > Pseudomonadota > Gammaproteobacteria > Enterobacterales > Enterobacteriaceae > Escherichia > Escherichia fergusonii. The sequence goes on along the minus strand of NC_011740.1, from coordinate 4,301,906 downwards.
TGTCAGATGCTTTTGCACCGGCGGTAATAAAAGAAGCAAACCGAGGAAATCGGTGAAAAAGCCTGGGAGCAGTAACAGCAAACCAGCAATGATCAGCGATACGCTTTTGATCATCTCCTCTGCCGGATTTTCCCCAGCAGCCATTTTCTGCTGCATCAGCACAAAATTCTTAAAGCCCTGGTTGCGAACCAGTGACATACCAATAACTGAGGTGAATATTACTAGTATAAGAGTCAGCAGAACGCCTAAGACATGGGCGACCTGAATAAAAATCGAAATCTCAATGTAAACGTAGAGAAAGAGAGCAAGTAAAGGTATCCAGCGCAAAGGATTCTCCTGTTATTCGCAACTGTTGACCACAGCTGCGCGTTAAATTTGCGTTACGCACTCGCCTGATATAGCGATGATTTTCAAAATTTCAAGGGGGTATCGGATATATTTATGGTATTAATCCTAAAGGGGTGATCCATTTCACAAATCAATAAATCAGCCCCAATTTCCGCCGCTTAAAGTGATCCAGATTACGGTAGAAATCGCATAGCAGCATATGATCTCAGGTATTCGGTCGATGCAGGGGATAATCGTCGGTCGAAAAACATTCATAACCGCATATATTCTGCGCGTTTAGAACAAATCATTGGCAGCTTGAAAAAGAAGGTTCACATGTCAAATAACATTCGTATCGAAGAAGATCTGTTGGGTACCAGGGAAGTTCCAGCTGAAGCCTACTATGGTGTTCACACTCTGAGAGCGATTGAAAACTTCTACATTAGCAACAACAAAATCAGTGATATTCCTGAGTTTGTCCGCGGGATGGTAATGGTGAAAAAGGCAGCGGCTTTAGCTAACAAAGAGCTGCAAACCATTCCTAAAAGTGTAGCGAATGCCATCATTGCCGCATGTGATGAAGTCCTGAATAACGGAAAATGCATGGATCAGTTCCCGGTAGATGTTTACCAGGGCGGCGCAGGTACTTCCGTTAATATGAACACTAACGAAGTGCTGGCCAATATTGGTCTGGAACTGATGGGTCACCAGAAAGGTGAGTATCAGTATCTGAACCCGAACGACCATGTTAACAAATGTCAGTCTACTAACGATGCCTACCCGACCGGTTTCCGTATCGCTGTTTATGCTTCCATCATCAAACTGATCGACGCGATTAACCAACTGCGTGAAGGCTTTGAACGTAAAGCTGTCGAATTCCAGGACATCCTGAAAATGGGTCGTACCCAGCTGCAGGACGCAGTTCCGATGACTCTCGGTCAAGAATTCCGTGCTTTCAGCATCCTGCTGAAAGAAGAAGTTAAAAACATTCAGCGTACCGCTGAACTACTGCTGGAAGTTAACCTCGGTGCGACCGCAATCGGTACAGGCCTGAACACGCCGAAAGAGTACTCTCCGCTGGCAGTGAAGAAACTGGCTGAAGTCACTGGCTTCCCGTGCGTACCTGCTGAAGACCTGATCGAAGCAACCTCTGACTGCGGTGCTTACGTAATGGTACACAGCGCACTGAAACGCCTGGCTGTGAAGATGTCCAAAATCTGTAATGACCTGCGTCTGCTCTCCTCTGGCCCGCGTGCCGGCCTGAACGAGATCAACTTGCCGGAACTGCAAGCTGGCTCTTCCATCATGCCTGCTAAAGTTAACCCGGTAGTACCGGAAGTCGTAAACCAGGTCTGCTTCAAAGTTATCGGTAACGACACCACTGTTACCATGGCAGCAGAAGCGGGTCAGCTGCAGCTGAACGTCATGGAGCCGGTGATTGGTCAGGCAATGTTTGAATCCATTCATATCCTGAGCAACGCTTGCTACAACCTGCTGGAAAAATGCGTTAACGGCATCACTGCCAATAAAGAAGTCTGCGAAGGCTACGTCTTTAACTCTATCGGCATCGTCACTTATCTGAACCCGTTCATCGGTCACCACAACGGCGATATCGTCGGTAAAATTTGTGCTGAAACCGGTAAGAGCGTGCGCGAAGTCGTTCTGGAGCGCGGGCTTCTGACTGAAGCAGAGCTTGATGATATTTTCTCTGCACAGAACCTGATGCACCCTGCTTATAAAGCAAAACGCTATACTGATGAAAGTGAACAATAATCGAATTGTGTAGGACCAAAAAGGCACGTTTAATAACGTGCCTTTTTATTTAAAGGTAGTAACCAAATAACAACAAATTGATATCAATTAATCAATAAACAAGGAAGGCTAGTATGATAGTTGTCGAACTTATTATCGTATTGCTGGCAATCTTTTTAGGTGCCAGACTTGGGGGCATAGGTATTGGTTTTGCAGGCGGATTAGGTGTTCTGGTTCTTGCTGCCATTGGCGTCAAACCCGGTAACATCCCATTCGATGTCATTTCCATTATCATGGCAGTTATTGCTGCTATTTCTGCCATGCAGGTTGCTGGCGGTCTGGACTATCTGGTTAACCAGACAGAAAAGCTGCTGCGCCGTAACCCGAAATATATCACGATCCTCGCGCCCATCGTGACCTACTTCCTGACCATTTTTGCCGGGACAGGTAACATCTCCCTGGCAACGCTGCCTGTTATCGCAGAAGTGGCTAAGGAACAAGGGGTTAAGCCGTGCCGTCCGCTGTCAACGGCGGTGGTTTCCGCGCAGATCGCGATTACTGCATCACCGATCTCTGCGGCGGTGGTGTACATGTCTTCTGTAATGGAAGGTCATGGTATTAGCTACATCCATCTGCTTTCTGTAGTCATCCCGTCCACTCTGCTGGCTGTTCTGGTGATGTCCTTCATCGTCACCATGCTGTTCAACTCTAAACTTTCTGACGATCCGATTTATCTCAAGCGTCTGGAAGAAGGTTTGATTGAGCTGCGCGGCGAAAAGCAAATTGAAATCAAACAAGGCGCGAAAGCATCCGTCTGGCTGTTCCTGCTGGGCGTAGTTGGCGTAGTTATCTATGCGATTATCAACAGCCCAAGCATGGGTCTGGTTGAGAAGCCGCTGATGAACACCACTAACGCTATTCTGATTATCATGCTGAGCGTTGCGACTCTGACCACTGTTCTTTGCAAAGTGGACACTGACAATATCCTCAACTCCAGCACCTTCAAAGCAGGGATGAGCGCCTGTATTTGTATCCTGGGTGTTGCGTGGCTGGGCGATACGTTCGTTTCCAACAACATCGACTGGATCAAAGATACCGCTGGTGAAGTGATTCAGGGTCATCCGTGGCTGCTGGCCGTCATCTTCTTCTTTGCTTCTGCTCTGTTGTACTCTCAGGCGGCAACCGCAAAAGCACTGATGCCGATGGCTCTGGCACTGAACGTTTCTCCGCTGACTGCTGTTGCTTCTTTCGCTGCGGTGTCTGGTCTGTTCATTCTGCCGACCTACCCGACGCTGGTTGCTGCGGTACAGATGGATGACACGGGTACGACTCGTATCGGTAAATTCGTCTTCAACCATCCGTTCTTCATCCCGGGTACTCTGGGTGTTGCTCTGGCCGTTTGCTTCGGCTTCCTGCTGGGCAGTGTAATGCTGTAATGACCAATCGCGGGGCGTTCACGCCCCGCTTTCTTTCCCGCCGACTAACATCCTTCCCCCGACCGTTGTATAGTGACCTCTCTCTTGCGGTTCCATCTGTTGTTGCGAGGTGTTTATGCTTGCCGAAAAAAATTCGCATACTGAGGCCGTAGTAGTGCTTTGTACCGCGCCAGATGAAGCGATAGCCCGGGAATTGATCGCCAGAGTACTGGCAGAGCAACTGGCCGCTTGCTCCACAGTCATCCCCGGAGTAACGTCCTTTTATTTCTGGGAAGGTAAGCTTGAAGAAGCATCTGAAGTACAGATGATCTTCAAAACCGACAAATCCCACCAGCAGGCACTGCTGGACTGCCTGAAGTCTCATCATCCTTATCAAACACCTGAGCTTCTGGTTTTACCTGTTATTCATGGAGACACTGATTACCTCTCATGGCTCAACGCATCTTTACGCTGATCCTGCTACTTTGCAGCACGTCCGTTTTTGCTGGATTATTTGACGCGCCAGGACGTTCACAATTTGTGCCTGCTGATCAGGCTTTTGCTTTCGATTTTCAGCAAAACCAACATGAGCTTAATCTGAGCTGGCAGATTAAAGACGGTTATTACCTTTATCGTAAACAGATCCACATCACGCCCGAGCAGGCGAAGATTGCCGATGTGCAACTGCCGCCAGGTGTCTGGCATGAAGATGAGTTTTACGGCAAAAGTGAGATTTACCGCGACAAGCTGACGCTTCCCGTGACCATCGACCAGGCGAGTGCTGGTGCAACGTTGACCGTCACTTATCAGGGCTGCGCCGAGGCGGGTTTTTGTTATCCACCAGAAACCAAAATAGTGCCGTTAAGCGCGGTCATTGCCAGTAAAAACGCACCGCAACCGGCTCCTGCTCAACAACAGCAAACCGATGCACAACTGCCCTTTTCCGCACTCTGGGCGTTGTTAATCGGTATCGGTATCGCCTTCACCCCCTGCGTGCTGCCGATGTACCCACTGATTTCCGGCATCGTGCTGGGCGGTAAACAGCGGCTCTCTACTGCCAGAGCATTGTTGCTAACCTTTATTTATGTGCAGGGGATGGCGCTGACCTACACGGCGCTGGGTCTGGTGGTTGCCGCAGCAGGATTACAGTTCCAGGCGGCGCTACAGCACCCTTACGTGCTTATCGGCCTCGCCATCGTCTTTACTTTGCTGGCGATGTCGATGTTTGGCTTATTCACCTTACAGCTCCCCTCCTCGCTGCAAACGCGCCTCACGCTGATGAGCAATCGCCAACAGGGCGGTTCACCCGGCGGTGTGTTTGTTATGGGGGCGATTGCCGGGCTGATCTGTTCACCATGCACCACCGCACCGCTTAGCGCGATTCTGCTGTATATCGCCCAAAGCGGGAACATGTGGCTGGGCGGCGGCACGCTTTATCTTTATGCGCTGGGCATGGGCTTGCCACTGATGCTAATTACCGTCTTTGGCAACCGCCTGCTGCCGAAAAGCGGCCCGTGGATGGAACAGGTCAAAACCGCGTTTGGTTTTGTGATCCTCGCACTGCCAGTTTTCCTGCTGGAGCGTGTGATTGGTGATGTCTGGGGATTACGCTTGTGGTCGGTGCTTAGTGTCGCGTTCTTTGGCTGGGCCTTTATCACCAGCTTACAGGCCAAACGCGGTTGGATGCGTATCGTGCAAATTATCCTGCTGGCGGCAGCATTGGTTAGCGTGCGCCCACTCCAGGATTGGGCATTTGGTGCGACGCATACCGCGCAAACGCAGGCGCATCTCAACTTTACACAAATCAAAACGGTAGATGAGTTAAATCAGGCGCTCATTGAAGCTAAAGGCAAACCAGTGATGTTAGATCTCTATGCCGACTGGTGCGTCGCCTGTAAAGAGTTTGAGAAATACACCTTCAGCGACCCGCAGGTGCAAAAAACGTTAGCAGACACGGTCTTACTTCAGGCCAACGTAACAGCCAACGATGCCCAGGATGTCGCACTATTGAAACATCTGAACGTTCTGGGTTTACCCACAATTCTGTTTTTTGACACTCAGGGAAATGAACAACCAAATGCCAGAGTTACGGGCTATATGGACGCGACAACCTTTGACGCACATTTGCGTGATCGCCAACCGTGAGCAACACTTGCAAAAGGAAAGACGGAGGAAAATAGCGTGCAACGTGAAGATGTTCTGGGAGAAGCCCTGAAATTATTAGAAATTCAAGGGATTGCTAACACGACGCCAGAAATGGTCGCTGAACGCATTGATTATCCACTTGATGAATTGCAACGTTTCTGGCCAGACAAAGAGGCCATTCTGTACGATGCTCTGCGCTACCTTAGCCAAAAGGTAGATATCTGGCGTCGTCAGTTAATGTTGGATGAAACGCTGTCTACTGAACAAAAACTATTGGCCCGTTACCAGGCATTATCGGAGTGCGTGAGTAATAACCGCTACCCCGGATGTCTGTTTATCGCTGCCTGTACCTTCTATCCTGATCCGGATCACCCTATTCATCAGTTGGCGGAGCAACAAAAAAAGGCAGCTTTTGATTTCACTCACGAGCTATTAACTACCCTGGAGGTAGATGATCCCGCCATGGTGGCAAAGCAGATGGAACTGGTACTGGAAGGTTGCCTGAGCCGGATGCTGGTAAATCGCAGCCAGGCCGATGTCGATACCGCACATCGGCTGGCGGAAGATATCCTGCGCTTCGCCCGCTGCCGCCAGGGTGGAGCGCTGACGTAATTCGGATTTCTGGTCCTTTCGTATACGCATATAATTCCACCAACACGGATAGGTAAAAGGGAATTATATGCGCCTGCTTCACCACGCCACACTTGCCGGTCTTTTCGTTATACCCTTTTTTGCCAATGCCATAAGTGGCCTTACTTTCAGCCATAAAGACCAGAAACTCGCCTGCAACAACACCGGCACTTGCCGCGCAGCGGGCTATGGTGATAACTACCGCTTTGGAAAGCCTCTGCATTACGCCTTTGAACGTGTTGCCGTCATTCCCGTCTGGTTGAATAACAAATATTACATAGGCACCGTTGCCAGCCATCATGGTTAAGGTGATATGGGAGTGATGTAATTTTCCGCAATAGTGGTCCAGAACTGTACAAACTGCCGCAAAGATAAGCAACCAGACAGTAAAACGTGAAATTGAGTTGACGAGATGTGCAGATTACGGTTTAATGCGCCCCGTTGCCCGGATAGCTCAGTCGGTAGAGCAGGGGATTGAAAATCCCCGTGTCCTTGGTTCGATTCCGAGTCCGGGCACCACTAATTCCTGAAAACCCGCCCACAAGGCGGGTTTTTGCTTTCTGGACCCATGGAATCGTATCTGGAATAATTCAAACCAACGCCCTTAGCCAAAGACAAAAATCCCAAAAGGCCGATAACCACGCTCAAATTATTCACGTCGGATAATCTTGCATCGCGAATTATTTAGAGCAAAAATTTAAGTAATTTATTCCCGTCCTCCCACATAAGAAATAATATAAGGCCTTCAACGGAAAAAGATTGAAAATAAGAAAATAAAAATGCCAGCAAGGATTATTGCTTTTATCATCAGCTATTTACTAATATTTTTCAATCTGTCATGCCGATTTAACAACAACAATACGCCACACTCAAAAAGAGGAGTCACATGACAATATGTTACTTGAGTTAATTATTATCGTAATTATTGTGATGTTTTTTGCTAAAAAAAGCAGATGATTTTCATTATTATCGCAGGATAATTGTGCACATATTTTCCATGCAGATAAGAATCCTCATTCCTAAAAATAATAATTTCCAGGTCATCAAGTGAAATCTATTAATACACAGAGTGTTCCTCCCTGCCCCTCACACCATCTCAAGTTTTACCGCGTCATAACCACACTGAACCAAACATTCACCGCAACCATTACATATTGCAGCATCGATTACAGGCATTCCGCTTTCGTTGATTGAGCACGCCTGAAGTGGGCATAGATCGACACACTGTTTGCAACTGCGCACCGGATTAACACAATTTGCTTTAAAAACGGGACGCAATCCGGTGTCGAAACGAGCCTGCGGACGTAATGCCTCAGTAGAACATGCAGCGATACATAAGCCGCAGCCGTCACAACTGGCAAATTCAATCACCAATTGCGGATAGCCATCTTCATGCCGGTTGAGAATGCCCATGGGACAGGCATTAATACACAAATCACACTGCGTGCACTGCACACGAAACTGCGCATCAGGTAACGCGCCGGGAGGTAAGGAGTGCACAGGTAATATCGGTGTTGTTACCGGGCGTGCCGCGCTGACAAAGGCCCGAAATAGCCCACGTCGGCTAACATACCGATGAGACATTAACTCCTGATAATATTTTTCTGACTTACTCATCCAAGAAAGAGCCGTTTGGTTGGAGGATTTAGTGCCTGTTGCTGCTGATAATCCTGCAGAAACAGTGTCGCAATCTGCGCCAACTTCGCGTAAAACGCACTGACAGGGTTGCGCTGTAATAACTCCAGATAACGATATCCCCACGGCAGCAAATGCGTTTCCAGCAATTGATTAGCTGCACGTTCTTTCCCCTCTGCCAGCAAGGCGCTACAGGCAAGCAGCATCAGGCCAAACTGATCTTCCGGTTCATTTATACAGGAATCAAACGTCATTCCCTGATCACGAAGGAACTTCCGGTACTCGGCAGTGCTGTCACCCATCAACAGATTATCTTTTTCGAGATATACCGAACCCCAGGGCGGTGCTGGCATTTCACCCTGTCCTTCAAAAAGAACAGAAAATTGCCAGAGATGCTGCTCCTCATCCGGGATTGACCAGTCAGAGCATAATTCAGCCACCTGGCGGGGATCGCGCCAGGCGTATATCTCATCCAATGTCGGCAGACAGTCAAACAGTGCCCGAACTTCAGGACGCGTGGGAGAATAGTAAAACAGGGCACCAAGAATACGCACCAGTACGGCTGGGGAAGGCATGATTAAACACTCCTGAAAGCAGAGGTGGCCGGGCAGACACCGGCCACTCACAGGTTACATAGGGATGGTCCAGAGGTTGTAGAAACCGATCCGACCAACCAGTTCAGCAGCAATAACCACCAGTGCAGTCATCACCAGCACAGCTTGCCCACTTTTCATGCGTGCATAGAGCAGTGCCCCAATAACACCCAGCGCCAACAGAATGGCCTGAGCGGTAAACCAGGTGGACTGCGCAGCGGTAATAACGCCATCAGCACTCATTAGCGTGGAAATATAACCCGGACGCAAACAGAAACTCGCCAGAATCGCCAGTACACTTACCAGCAGCCCCAGACGACGAACGCCAAACAACGCCGCCAACATGCCGCCACCGATAAGTGCAGTTAGCACCATCATCATGGTGGTGTAAGAGGTACTCCAGGTCGCTACCGTTGCCAACTGGTAAATACGCGGGATGGCAAAGATAAACACGACTCCAATCGCAGCGGCCAGCCATACCAGTACTTTACAAAGCATTGCACCACCGCGATTTAACAGCAAACCGAGAGATCCCAGTCCTCCGGCTGCGGCAAAACATGCCGAAAGCACGATTTCGTTACTCATAGGAGAACTGCCGACACGGAATAGCATATTCAGCGCTCGCAGCGGCTGCCCGACATGAATGGTGCCAAGCACAACACCCACACCAAACAAGCACATCACCGAAAAGAGACCAATCGCCATACGACGTGGCTCAATTAACCCCATGGCACCGCCAATCAGCAGCAGAATAAACGCCCCCACTGCGCTCTGGGTAAATACGGTGAAAAAGACCAGTGGTAACTCATGCATGGCGCACCTCCCGAATGTTCATGATCGCCCCTTCTTTGTCGCCCGTAGGTCGCGCCAGCGGATGCGGTTTAATTATCAGGTTAGGATGCGTAAACGAAGCGGCAGGTAACGGTGCGATTTCATTTTCGCTGCCATATTTCGCCCGCAATTCGTCGATAGGACCAAAATCCAAAGCTCGCTGTGGACAGGACTCAACACAAATAGGCGGGAGATTTTTCTCCAGTCGGTCAAGGCAACCATCACACTTACGCATCACTTTAGCTTGTGTATCAAACTGCGGTGCACCATAAGGGCAGCGCATTTCGCAGTAACGACAGCCCACACAAACACTGTCATCCACCAGCACCAGGCCATCTTCTTCGCGTTTGTGCATCGCGCCGGTTGGGCAACCTGCCACACAGGTCGGTTCATCGCAGTGATTGCAGGCAATCGACAAATAGTAAGTGAAGGTATTGTTGTGCCAGCTTTCACCTTCTTTCACCCAGCTACCGCCACCATATTCATACACGCGGCGCAGCTTCGGTCCGACATCCAAATCTTTATTATCCTTGCAGCTTACCTGGCAGGTTTTGCAGCCAGAGCAACGCGAGGAGTCAACGTAAAAACCATACTGTTTCATTGTGGATCACTCCTTAAGCGCGTTTAATTTCAACAAGGTTGGTATGTTGCGGGTTCCCTTTCGCCAGCGGCGAGGTCAGGTGAGTTGTCAGCGTGTTAATACAGCCACCAACATCAACACCATTGCTGTCCAGACGCGTCCACGCTCCCTGAGGCATGGCAACAACGCCAGGTAAAATACGCTGGGTCACTTTGCAAGGGATCTCAACCACACCACGATCATTAAACACGTGTACCAGATCACCAGACGACAGTTGCCGCGCACTGGCATCGATCGGGTTGATCCATACTTCATCTGGCACCGCTTCGTGCAGCATTAGCACGTTGGTGTAAGTTGAGTGAGTATGGCCTTTGGTATGGAATCCACTGAGTTGTAACGGGTACTTCGCAGTCAGTTCTTTATTCAGATGTGACTCTTTCACCACACAGAACTCAGGCACAGCAGGAATACGATCGCCCTCTGGCAAGATCCATTTCTGCGCCAGATCAGCCAGTGCCTGGGAATACACTTCGATTTTACCGGATGGCGTTTTTAGCGGATTCGCCTGCGGATCAGCGCGGAAATCGGCAAAAGCAATGCTCTCTTTCTCTGTCGCGATACGCTGGTCGATAACGCCCATCTCTTTTGCTACCTGCCATTCCGGCAGGTACGGGCGTTTTTCACGGATTTGCTGATAGTGCAGCTCTGCCCATTGCGCCTGAGTTTTTCCTTCAGTGAATTGCTCGCGCAAACCAAGATGCCCGGCAATATCGGCGCAAATATCATAAGTACTCCGCACTTCCCACATCGGCTCGATGGTTCTTTGCAGCGCAATCATATAGTTGTGCGATCCTGCAGAGTATGAACTGTCTACCAGATCCTCGGCCTCAAGGTAGCTGGTTTCCGGCAGCAAAATATCTGCATATTTTGCACTTGGGGTCATATGGTTTTCGATAACGATGATGGTTTCACACAATGTATCGTCGGCGAGAATCTTACGGGTACGATTGGTTTCTCCATGCTGGTTTAACAGAGCGTTACCCGCCTGGTTAACAATTAGCTTGATCCCAGTTTTGAGTTTCTCCGCGCCTTTTACGCCCATTGTATTGGCCGTCATCTTTTCAGGATTTTGGATCGCATCGGTCCAGAGATAGCACGGAATAGAGGTGGTAATCGGGTTTTCGCCCACAGGCAGTGAAGGAACACCATACGGCGTACCGTAAGGCCAGTTGCCATTGTTCGTACCAGGTAAGCCGAAATGACCGGTTAGTACTGGCAAAGTCTGGATTGCACGAACAGTTTGTTCACCGTTGGCATGACGCTGCGGCCCCCAGCCCTGGCAGATATAACAGGCTTTCGCCGCAACCATTTCCCTTGCTAACTGGCGAATACGCGTCGCGGGTAATCCGGTGATACTTGCCGCCCATTCAGGTGTTTTTTCCACACCATCTTCCCCGGTTCCCAGCACATAGTCTTTATAGCTGGCGTTCGGTGCCGCCGATTCTGGCAGTGTAGAGCGGTCATAACCCACACAGTACTTATTTACCTGCTCTTCGTTGATCAGGTTTTCGGTGATCAGTGTGTGTGCAATACCCGCCACCAGTGCGGCGTCAGTAGTTGGACGAATAGGTAACCACTCAGCATGTTCAGTGATAACAGAGTCGGTATAGCGAGGATCAATGATAATGACACGGGCTTTGGATTTATCGAGCGCACGACGCAGCTCTTCCACCTGTCCACCACCGGACATACGCGTTTCTGACAGGTTAAGACCAAAAAGTACCACTAAATCGGAATTAGCAACTTCGGTGAAATGGCTGCCAACATATACACCGTGTGTATAAGGTGTTGCAGCACCAATTTGCGCAGTCGAGTAAGTATTATGGTAACGCAAATAACCGCCGGTAATATTCAGCAGACGTTTCCATGCCGGGCTACCCTGAGTCTGATAGTAAGCGCCAGATTGATAATTATAATAAATTGCCTCTCGGCCATATTTTTCAGTGATACGTTTTAATTCAGCAGCGATTAATGCTGTCGCTTCATCCCAGGAAATTTTTTGGAATTTCCCCTCGCCACGTTTTCCTACTCGTTTCATGGGATATTTAATACGGTCGGGGCTATAAACACGCCAGCGGCTGGAACGACCACGTAGGCAAGGTCGAATCTGATGTTCACCAAAAACAGAGTCGTCCTTAGCGTCCTCGGCTTCAATACGAACAATGCGTCCGTCTTTTACGATAACCTTTAATGGACAACGACTTCCGCAATTCACCAGGCAAGCACTATGCCTGACGGTTTCAGCATTTTCGTTGGTTTTACCGGTATCCGATGTTTCGGCCCTGACGGTTGTGGAAAAAGGCAAAGTGATGGCGTTGCTTAGTGCAACGGCAGCTCCCAGTTTTGCAGTTGTAGTCACCGCATCACGTCGGGAGATTGTTGTATTTAACAACTCTTTCATTTTATTTTCTCACATTGTTTTCATAATTATTATTAATACGACATATGAGGTAATCATAAAGAATTAGTAATTCATCATGATTGATTATGATCAAGTGAGATTTGGTGCTTAGCACAAATATAAATATTTGTGGTCATTATCAAAATATAAATGATAACGCATCTTTATTATCATTTGAGATTAAATATCACGCAGCGTTAATCTAAATTTCAATTAATTATCCTGCAGGTGATAATTTAAAAAGTGTAATCTCCCGCAAAGTGAAATTTTCGTATGAAATCTTGTCTTATTATGCTCTCAGCAATTCGTGTTACAGGCAGGTCTTCAGAATCTTACATTAGCCAATGACCAGGGTGAACTGACGTCTTTGCAGCATATGCATCCTGATATATGGCGGGGATATGCGCTGGCGCATAGAAACGGCGTACTCCCTTTGAATTACGTGATTCATCAGTGATAATACCCTCACGATAAGAATTTTCGGGATCGCGATGAGACATTCCTTACCCTGCCGTATGTTACGTAAGCGACCGATGAAACTCGGTACGACGGTGATGTTAATGGTCAGCGCCGTACTATTTTCCGTATTGCTAGTCGTCCATCTGATCTATTTTTCCCAAATCAGCGACATGACCCGAGATGCGCTGACCGACAAAGCGCTGGCGGTGGCACGTTCTTTAGCTCATTCGCCTGAAATTCGTAATGGTTTACAGAAATCTCCCACTGAAAGTGGCATCCAGACATTCGCCGAAGCAGTACGCAAACGTAACGATCTACTGTTTATTGTGGTCACTGATATGCAAGGATTGCGCCACTCCCATCCGGAAGCTCAACGGATTGGTCAGCCATTTAAAGGCGACGATATTTTACTGGCGTTAAAAGGCCAGGAAAACGTTGATGTTAATCGTGGATTTCTCGCTCAGGCGTTACGGGTGTTTACCCCGGTGTATGACGAAAATCACCGTCAGATTGGTGTCGTCGCTATCGGCATGGAGTTGAGTCGCGTTGCTGAGCAAATTAACAATAGTCGCTGGAGCATTATCTGGTCGATTTTATTCGGCATGTTGGTTGGATTAATTGGCTCCCTGGTATTGGTAAAAGTTCTCAAACGTATTCTTTTCGGTCTTGAACCTTATGAAATATCAGCCCTTTTCGAACAGCGTCAGGCGATGCTGCAATCCATGAAAGAAGGGGTTATTGCTGTTAATCATAAAGGTGAAGTTACGCTGATAAACGACGCCGCGCAGCAGCTACTCAACTATCACACATCGCAGGATGATGCGCATCTTTCAACTTTAAGCCATGCCTGGGCACAGGTCGTTGATTTAAGCGATGTGCTGCGCGACGGGATTTCACGTCGGGATGAAGAAAAAACAGTAAAAGACCGTTTGTTGTTGATCAACACCGTTCCCATACGGATCGATGGCGAAATTATTGGCGCCATCTCAACGTTCAGGGATAAAACCGAAGTTCGGCAGTTGATGCAGCGTCTGGATGGCCTGGTGAACTACGCAGATGCACTTCGTGAACGATCCCACGAATTTATGAATAAATTGCATGTGATCCTCGGATTATTACATCTGAAGTGTTATCAACAATTGGAAGAGTACATTCTCAAAACGGCGAATAATTACCAGGAAGAGATCGGTTCTCTACTGGGTAAAATTAAACCGCCAGAGATTGCAGGATTCTTAATCAGCAAAATCAGTCGTACTACCGATGCCGGGCATTCGCTGATTATCAGCAATGAAAGCCTGGTCCCGGACACCGCCAGTGAGGAGCAAAAAGCAGTCCTGATTACCGTACTGGGTAACCTGATTGAAAATGCGCTGGAGGCATCAGGCTCACAAAAGGGTGGTGAAATCAGTGTTGCCCTGCATTATCGCCATGGCTGGCTGCACTGCGAAGTGAGTGATGATGGTCCGGGTATTACGGCTGATCGTATTAGTCATATTTTTGAGAAAGGTATCTCAACAAAAGGAAGCGAACGAGGTGTCGGTCTGGCACTCGTCAAACAGCAGGTCGAAGGGCTTGGCGGAAGTATTACCGTTGAATCCGAGCCCGGTGTTTTCACCCAGTTTTTTGTTCAGATACCCTGGGATAGGGAGAGAACCAGTAGATGATGAATGTATTAATTATCGATGACGATGCGATGGTTGCGGAATTAAATCGCCGCTATGTCACGCAGATCCCTGGGTTTCAGTGTTGTGGCACAGTATCAACACTCGTCCAGGCAGAAGACCTTATTTTCAACAGCGATATCCACATTGATCTGATTCTGCTGGATATTTATATGCATAAAGAAAATGGTCTTGATTTGCTGCCAATACTGCATGGCGCACGCCGTAAAATAGACGTTATCGTGATCTCTTCTGCGGCAGATGCAGCAACTATCAAGGATTCACTGCATTACGGTGTCGTCGATTACTTGATCAAGCCCTTTCAGGCGACCCGTTTTGAAGAAGCGCTCAATAACTGGCGGCAAAAGAAACAGGCAATGGAGAAGCATCAGTATTTCGACCAGGCGGAATTAGATCAGTTAATCCATGGCAGCACAAACAAAGAACAAGATGCCCGCCGCCTGCCAAAAGGATTAACATCACAAACCTTACGTACCCTTTGTCAATGGATAGATGCTCATCAGGACTACGAGTTTTCCACTGATGAACTGGCTAACGAAGTGAATATCTCCCGCGTCTCATGCCGTAAGTACCTTATCTGGTTGGTGAATTGCCATATTTTATTTACCAGTATTCACTACGGTGTGACGGGCCGCCCGGTTTATCGTTATCGCGTTCAACCTGAACATTATTCGTTGCTGAAACAATATTGTCAGGGATAATAATCAACAGCAAAACCACTCCTAACATTACGCATACTCGTCATCCTTCAAGTTGCATGTGCTGCGACTGCGTTCCTGCAACTTGAATTATTTAGCGTATATATTCTGTTATATCCTTAATTCAACTCCTGGGGAAATATTGCGGCAGATCAAAAAACCTGTCGCACTATTTCTATTAGTAGAAGCGGCTCATTCTTCATGCTGTTTTTAATTACAAAATCGCTAACAAAAGTTAATTAACTATTTTAGCATCGTTTTGGCATTTATTTTTAATCCCAAAGGAGTAGTCTTTAATTCATCTGGTATGACAGAACAATGCCAACAACACAACATACACAATAATAATCACTAGTTTTCAGCCAGATAGAAGACAATGCATCTCCTGCCTTCGTTTATAAATCCATCGCCAGAATATTTTTATTATCTCTCAACACCAGGGCAGATATTAATCACAAAACGATAAAAATATAAACACCAGTCTCTTCATTACAAAGCATAACCGACAAAAAGAGACTGTGATCTATTTAACAAAAATTACATGCTTATCGCGAGGGTTTATAAATGTTATTTACATTACAGCTACTCATAATATTAATCTGTCTCTTCTATGGCGCCAGAAAAGGCGGGATCGCTCTGGGTTTATTAGGCGGTATCGGTCTGGTTATTCTGGTCTTCGTTTTTCATCTTCAGCCGGGTAAACCGCCCGTTGATGTGATGCTGGTAATTATTGCGGTGGTGGCAGCATCTGCGACACTTCAGGCCTCAGGCGGGCTGGACGTGATGCTGCAAATCGCAGAGAAAATGCTGCGCCGCAATCCGAAATATGTCTCCATCGTCGCACCGTTTGTAACCTGCACGCTGACCATTCTTTGCGGTACGGGTCACGTGGTTTACACCATTTTGCCAATCATCTATGACGTCGCTATCAAGAACAACATTCGCCCGGAACGCCCGATGGCGGCAAGTTCTATTGGCGCGCAAATGGGGATTATCGCAAGCCCGGTGTCGGTTGCGGTCGTGTCACTGGTCGCAATGCTGGGCAATGTCACTTTCGATGGTCGTCATCTTGAGTTCCTCGACCTGCTTTCTATTACTATTCCCTCGACACTGTTAGGTATCCTGGCGATCGGTATCTTTAGCTGGTTCCGTGGTAAAGATCTGGATAAAGACGAAGAGTTTCAGAAATTTATCTCTGTACCAGAAAACTATCAGTATGTTTACGGCGATACCGCTACGCTGCTGGATAAAAAACTGCCGAAGAGCAACTGGCTGGCAATGTGGATTTTCCTGGCGGCAATTGCTGTGGTAGCACTGCTGGGGGCGTTTTCTGAGCTACGCCCTGTCTTTGGTGGCAAAGCATTGTCGATGGTTCTGGTCATTCAGATGTTTATGCTGCTGACCGGGGCGCTGATTATCATCCTCACTAAAACCAATCCTGCGGCAATTTCAAAAAATGAGGTTTTCCGCTCCGGTATGATCGCTATCGTGGCGGTATATGGAATTGCCTGGATGGCAGAAACCATGTTTGGCGCACATATGGCTGAAATCGAGTCAGTGCTGGGCGAAATGGTGAAAGAGTACCCGTGGGCCTACGCCATTGTCCTGCTGTTGGTCTCCAAGTTTGTTAATTCGCAGGCGGCAGCGCTGGCGGCGATTGTGCCATTAGCCCTGGCAATCGGTGTTGACCCGGCTTATATCGTCGCTTCCGCTCCGGCTTGTTACGGTTATTACATCTTGCCGACTTATCCGAGCGATCTGGCAGCGATTCAGTTTGACCGTTCCGGTACTACCCACATCGGACGCTTCGTTATCAACCACAGCTTTATTCTGCCAGGGTTGATCGGCGTGAGCGTATCCTGTGTCTTTGGCTGGATCTTCGCCGCAATGTACGGTTTTTTATAAAACACTCTGCGTGCCGCTCGTCACCACGCGGCACGTCATTTTTCGTATAACAGATACAGAGTTACAGGCTGGAAGCTATGTCAAACAAACCCTTTATCTATCAGGAACCTTTCCCGATGGGGAAAGACAATACTGAGTATTATCTGCTCACTTCCGATTACGTCAGCGTTGCCGAATTCGACGGCGAAACTATCCTGAAAGTGGAACCAGAAGCCCTGACCATGCTGGCGCAGCAAGCCTTCCATGACGCTTCGTTCATGCTCCGCCCGGCACACCAGAAACAGGTTGCTGCTATTCTTCACGATCCAGAAGCCAGCGAAAACGACAAGTACGTGGCGCTGCAATTCTTAAGAAACTCAGAAATCGCCGCCAAAGGCGTGCTGCCAACCTGCCAGGATACTGGCACCGCGATCATCGTCGGTAAAAAAGGTCAGCGAGTTTGGACCGGCGGTGGCGATGAAGAAGCGCTGTCGAAAGGTGTCTATAACACTTATATCGAAGATAACCTGCGTTACTCACAAAACGCGCCGCTGGATATGTACAAAGAGGTCAACACCGGCACGAACCTGCCTGCACAAATCGACCTGTACGCGGTAGATGGCGACGAATACAAATTCCTCTGCGTTGCGAAAGGCGGTGGTTCTGCCAACAAAACGTATCTCTACCAGGAAACCAAAGCTCTGCTGACTCCCGGCAAACTGAAAAACTTCCTCGTTGAGAAAATGCGTACCCTCGGTACTGCAGCCTGCCCGCCGTACCATATCGCGTTTGTGATTGGCGGTACGTCTGCTGAAACCAACCTAAAAACCGTCAAGTTAGCAAGCGCTCACTATTACGATGAACTGCCGACGGAAGGGAATGAACACGGCCAGGCGTTCCGCGATGTGCAACTGGAACAGGAACTGTTAGAAGAAGCACAGAAACTCGGCCCTGGTGCGCAGTTTGGCGGTAAATACTTCGCGCACGATATCCGCGTGATCCGTCTGCCACGTCACGGCGCATCCTGCCCGGTAGGTATGGGCGTCTCCTGCTCCGCTGACCGTAACATTAAAGCGAAAATCAACCGCGAAGGTATCTGGATCGAAAAACTGGAACACAATCCAGGCCAGTACATTCCACAAGAACTGCGTCAGGCAGGTGAAGGCGAAGCGGTGAAAGTCGACCTTAACCGCCCGATGAAAGAGATCCTCGCCCAGCTTTCGCAATACCCGGTATCCACCCGCTTGTCGCTCACCGGCACCATTATCGTGGGTCGCGATATTGCACACGCCAAATTGAAAGAGCTGATCGACGCCGGTAAAGAACTGCCGCAGTACATCAAAGATCACCCAATCTACTATGCGGGTCCGGCGAAAACGCCTGCCGGTTATCCATCAGGTTCACTTGGCCCAACCACCGCAGGCCGGATGGACTCCTACGTGGATCTGCTGCAATCCCACGGCGGCAGCATGATCATGCTGGCAAAAGGTAACCGCAGTCAGCAGGTCACCGACGCATGTCATAAACACGGCGGCTTCTACCTCGGCAGCATCGGCGGCCCGGCGGCGGTACTGGCACAGCAGAGCATCAAGCATCTGGAATGTGTCGCCTATCCGGAGCTGGGTATGGAAGCTATCTGGAAAATCGAAGTAGAAGATTTCCCGGCGTTTATCCTGGTCGATGACAAAGGTAACGACTTCTTCCAGCAAATCGTCAACAAACAGTGCGCGAACTGCACTAAGTAACCTCTTCGGCCCAGCGCCTGGCGGCACGCTGCCAGGTGATCCCCCTGGGCCACCTCTTTTGCGATTGTAATTTCACGCTTGCTGGTGAATAGTCAGTATTTTTCCTGACTTGCGAACTCACCATGACCCGCTCACTCAAGCCATTAATTCTTAACACCGGCGCACTGGCGCTAACGTTAATCCTGATTTATACCGGCATTTCGACCCATGACAAACTCACCTGGCTGATGGAAGTGACACCGGTGATTATCGTGGTGCCGCTACTGCTTGCCACCGCCAGACGTTATCCGTTAACGCCGCTGCTCTATACGCTCATTTTCTTTCACGCCATCATCCTGATGGTCGGCGGACAATACACCTACGCGAAAGTCCCCGTTGGTTTTGAGGTGCAAGAATGGTTGGGATTGAGCCGTAATCCGTATGACAAGCTGGGGCATTTTTTCCAGGGGCTGGTGCCTGCACTGGTGGCACGAGAGATCCTCGTGCGTGGGATGTACGTTCGCGGACGTAAGATGGTAGCGTTTCTGGTCTGCTGCGTGGCACTGGCGATAAGCGCGATGTATGAATTAATCGAGTGGTGGGCGGCGCTGGCAATGGGCCAGGGAGCGGATGATTTTCTCGGTACACAGGGCGACCAGTGGGACACGCAATCCGATATGTTCTGCGCACTGCTGGGGGCATTAACGACGGTGTTATTGCTTGCCCGCCTTCATTGCCGCCAGCTCCTGCGCTATGGCTTAATCACCTGAGCACCAGAAGTGACTGCACCTTAGCGGTGCAGTCAGTCGCCGGTAAAACTTAACCAACAACGTCGCCTGATTTTTAATATCACTATCAGATAAAAAAATAGTTTTGCTGTCGAAAATCTTCGAATGAAATAGCCATTAATTTCGATTTAACTCGCTGTAAATAATAACAAATATATAAAAACGCTTTAATTTCAACCACTTTACAGCTAAAAATTAGCGATTAATAATTGCCAACAATAAACACTCCTTCAAACCTGGTAAAGACGATTTTGGTATGACAAGCATGTCCTGAGTATTGCTGCAAATACATCACACGTCATACCTCTTTGCGCGGTCCCACCCCGCGCTTTTTTTTGCCTGATATTAATGCATTGCCAATAGCGTAAAAATTTTTGTACAGAACATTTGCCTTTTTTAATATTGCATTTAAAAATTAACGCGCTATTTTATGCATCTTTGAATCATCATACAAATCTAACATTTTGTTATCTTATCCTTCTGGTGAGATCACTTTTTAATACTTATTCCTGGAGTTCGGGTATGAGAATTTGCAGCAGTCAACCTTGTGTCGTGGTATTAACCGAGAAGGATGTTTGGCTTAGGGTAAATGGCAAGGAGCCTGTAAATTTAAAAGCGAATAACATGGCGTTAATCGCTTGTGATAATAATATTGTCGATATCTCCTCACTGAATAATGAGCTTGTTGCCCACATAAGTCTCGACATCATCAAAGATTATCTCCGCTTTCTGAATAAAGACCTCTCTCAGTTTCCTCTCTGGCAACGAAGTGCAACCCCGCTTCTCACCGCGACCAGCCTGACTCCCGACGTCTTTCGTGTCGCCGCGCAGCACAGCGCAAAAGACCCCGAGAACGAAGTTGAAAAAGAACGTACCCGCTCACTGTTATTCACTGTTTTATCCCGTTTCCTCGAAAGTAAAAAATTTATCCCGCTGTTGATGTATATGCTACGCAGCTGCGTCAGTGACAGCGTTTATCATATTATCGAGAGCGATATCCATAAAGACTGGAATCTTAGTATGGTAGCCAGCTGTTTATGTCTCAGTCCAAGTTTGTTAAAGAAAAAGCTTAAAAGTGAAAACACCAGTTACAGTCAAATAATCACCACCTGCCGAATGCGCTATGCGGTAAATCAATTATTGATGGATGATAAAAATATTTCTCAGGTTTCACAGTCCTGCGGTTACAACAGCACATCCTATTTTATTGCCGTATTTAAAGAATTTTATGGTATGACGCCATTGCACTACGTTGCCGAACATCGGATTCGTCAGTAAGCAACGTGTTATTGAAAGCTGTCTTTAAGCCAACCTTAAGATCTTAAGGTTGGCTTAATTTTACTCTGAAAAGATATCGCCATCTATTCGATGGAAAGACCGTAATGTTTAAGCTCCTGTTAAAAAGACCTTCTCTTAGCCTGACAAGCTGGCTACTTCTGGTTTCAGTCTATATTTCCGTGTGCCTGAACGTCGCCTTTTACAACCAGGTGATGCGGGTGCTGCCCCTCGATTCAACGCGTAATGTGCTGGTCTTCATCTCCATGCCGTTTGTCGCTTTTAGCGTGATCAATATAGTACTGACACTGGCGTCGTTCTTGTGGTTGCACCGCCTGCTGGCTTGTGTGTTTATTCTGGTTGCAGCATCAGCACAATATTTCATCATGACTTACGGTATCGTCATTGACCGCTCAATGATTGCCAATATCGTCGATACCACTCCCGCCGAATCCTTTGCATTAATGACACCACAAATGCTGCTGACTCTGGGTCTGAGTGGCATTCTGGCCGTGTTCATTGCGTGTTGGATCAAAATTACGCCAGCGCCATCACGGTTACGCAGCGGGCTAATTCGTGGTGCAAATGTACTGGTCTCAGTGCTAATCATTCTGCTTATTGCAGCCTTGTTCTATAAAGATTACGCGTCACTCTTTCGCAATAATAAAGAGCTGGTGAAATCGCTCAGCCCGTCGAACAGCATCGTTGCCAGTTGGTCATGGTACTCTCATCAGCGCCTGGCGCACTTGCCGCTGGTGCGTATTGGCGAAGATGCGCATCGCAACCCACTGATGCAACAAGGGGAGCGTAAAAACCTGACCATTCTGATCGTTGGCGAGACATCGCGGGCGGAGAATTTCTCACTTAACGGTTACCCCCGTGATACCAACCCTCGTCTGGCAAAAGATAATGTCGTCTACTTCCCGAATACTGCATCCTGCGGAACTGCGACAGCAGTATCCGTACCCTGCATGTTCTCAGATATGCCGCGCAAACATTATGATGAAGAACTGGCGCAGCATCAGGAAGGTCTGCTGGATGTGATTCAGCGTGCGGGTATCAATGTTTTGTGGAATGACAATGATGGTGGCTGTAAAGGTGCCTGTGACCGTGTGCCGCATCAGAATATGACTGCACTGAATTTGCCCGGTCAATGTATTAACGGCGAATGCTATGACGAAGTGCTGTTCCATGGGCTTGAAGATTACATAAATAATCTGCAAGGCGATGGCGTCATCGTGTTACACACTATTGGTAGCCACGGCCCCACCTACTTCAACCGATACCCACCGCAGTTCAGGAAATTTACCCCCACCTGCGATACCAACGAAATCCAGACTTGTTCGCAGGAACAACTGGTGAATACCTATGACAATACGCTGGTGTATGTTGACTATATTGTTGATAAAGCGATTAATTTTCTGAAAGCGCATCAGGACAAATTCACCACCAGCCTGGTTTATCTCTCAGACCACGGGGAATCTCTGGGGGATAACGGTGTTTACCTGCATGGGTTGCCATATGCCATCGCCCCGGATGTGCAAAAACAGGTACCGATGCTGCTCTGGCTGTCAGAGGACTATCAAAAACGCTATGGTGTCGACCAGAGTTGCCTGCAAAAACAGGCCGCGACACAGCATTATTCGCAGGACAATTTATTCTCAACCATGCTGGGACTTACGGGCGTACAAACATCGTATTACCAGGCCACAGATGATATTTTGCAGCAATGCCGGAGAAACGCTCGATGAAAATCTTAATTGTTGAAGACGATACATTGTTACTACAGGGATTAATCCTTGCTGCGCAAACCGAAGGTTATGCCTGCGACGGTGTTTCAACGGCTCGCGCTGCCGAGCAGTTTCTGGAGAGCGGGCATTACAGCCTGGTTGTGCTCGATCTCGGCTTGCCCGACGAAGATGGCCTGCACTTTCTTGCTCGTATCCGGCAGAAAAAACACACTCTGCCAGTTCTGATTCTGACTGCACGCGACACGCTCACTGACAAAATCGCCGGGCTGGATGTCGGTGCAGATGATTATCTGGTGAAACCCTTTGCGCTGGAGGAGCTACATGCCCGCATCCGCGCCTTGTTACGCCGACACAATACCCAGGGTGAAAGTGAACTCAATATTGGCAATCTTAAGCTGATTATGGGACGACGCCAGGTGTGGATGGGGAATGAAGAACTGATCCTGACGCCAAAAGAGTACGCGCTGCTGTCGCGGTTAATGCTCAAAGCAGGTAGCCCTGTACACCGGGAAATTCTCTACAACGATATTTATAACTGGGATAACGAGCCTTCCACCAACACGCTGGAAGTGCATATCCATAACCTGCGCGACAAAATCGGCAAGGAGCGAATCCGCACCGTGCGCGGTTTTGGCTATATGCTGGTTACCTCTGAGGAAGCTAAGTGAATCTGAAGCGCTTTTTGAATCACCCAATGACACTCCGTCAACGGCTGATGATCACCGTTGGGCTGATTTTGGTTGTCTTTCAGCTTATTAGTTCTATTTGGCTATGGCATGAAAGCATTGAGCAAATTCAGTTTTTCGAGCAAGCCATCCGCGACAACCGTAATAATGACCATCGTATTATGGAAGAAGTCCGTGAGGCAGTGGCCAGCCTGATCGTTCCCGGCTTGTTTATGGTGGGTCTGACACTGTTTATTTGTTATCAGGCCGTTCATCGTATTACTCGCCCACTGGCTGAGTTGCAAAAAGAGCTGGATGCCCGCACGGCAGATAACCTGGCTCCTATTGATATTCAAAGTTCGACTCTGGAGATTATGTCAGTGGTGACGGCGCTGAATGACCTTGTCACTCGCCTGACCAACACGCTGGATAATGAACGGTTATTCACTGCTGATGTCGCTCACGAGCTGCGCACTCCACTGGCTGGCGTGCGCCTCCATCTGGAGTTACTGGCAAAAACGCATCATGTGGATGTATCCCCTCTGTTGGCACGCCTTGATCAAATGATGGCCAGCGTCTCGCAGCTACTACAACTGGCGCGTGCCGGGCAGTCATTTTCTTCGGGCAATTATCAACAAGTAAAACTGCTTGAGGATGTGATTGTGCCTTCTTACGAGGAGCTAAGCACCATGTTGGATCAACGCCAGCAAACGCTGTTACTCCCGGAAAGTGCAGTTGATTTTGTGGTGCAAGGAGATGCAACGTTATTACGGATGCTGTTGCGAAATCTGGTGGAAAATGCGTACCGCTATAGCCCACAAGAAACCAGTATTACGATTTATCTCGATGATGCTGATGATGGTGTCATTATGGCGGTAGAAGATGAAGGCCCCGGCATTGACGAAAGTAAATGTGGGGAACTGAGCAAAGCATTTGTGCGCATGGACAGCCGCTATGGTGGAATTGGCCTGGGATTAAGTATTGTCAGCCGCATTACGCAACTGCATCACGGGCAATTTTTCCTGCAAAATCGTAAAGATGCCAGCGGCACAAGAGCCTGGGTCAAGTTAAAAAAATCAGTAAGTCACAAACCAGATATAGAGAAAGCTGCTGACCACCAGCACGCTAAACACAGTCGTTAAACTTTCATAAACACGGTTTTTCATGACACTCTCCTCCGTTGAACTGGAGGAGAGTATGCATCCTGGAGATTAAGTGAACCTTAAGCGTGCAGCATCGCGTCAGGTTACTCCACTATGCGCGGATGTTGCTGCACCAGGCGAGAACGTTTCGCCTGCAAATCGGCAATTTCGAGATCGATATCATCGATTTTCTGCTCAATATTATCGTAATGCTCACCAAGAATTTCCTTCGCTTCCTGCAAGTCTGACGCCGCTGGTGTCGCACCTTTCAGCGGACGATTCGCCGTCTCTTTCATGGTAATGCCAGTAATTAAACCAATCACCGCCACCACCATCAGGTAGTACGCTGGCATCATCAAATTATGCGAGCTTTCCACCAACCAGGCTGCTGCGGTTGGTGTCAAACCAGCAATCAATACCGAAATATTAAACGCAGCTGCCAGTGCACTGTAGCGAATATGCGTCGGGAACATCGCCGGAAGCGTGGAGGCCATGACCCCGGTAAAACAGTTGAGGATCACCGCCAGCATCAACAGCCCGGCAAAAATCAGGCCGATAATATTACTATTAATCAAAATAAACGCCGGAATCGCCAGCACAAACAGCGCAATACTGCCGAGAATAACAAACGGACGACGGCCAAACCGGTCGCTAAGCAGCCCCATCACTGGCTGCACAAACAGCATACCGATCATAATAGCGATGATAATCAACACGCCGTGATCTTCCGAGTAATGCAGGTTATGCGAAAGATAACTCGGCATGTAAGTCAGCAACATGTAGTAAGTGACGTTCGTCGCGATCACCAGACCAATACATGCCAGCAAACTACGCCAGTGTTTAGTGGCGATCTCTTTAAATGAAACTTTTGGGCCATCCTGCAAACCTTCACGGTCGCCCTGCTCCAGTTTCTCAACATGTTGCTGGAACGCGGGTGTCTCTTCCAGCGCATGACGCAAGTAAAGGCCAATAATCCCTAACGGCAGAGCGATAAAGAACGGAATACGCCAGCCCCAGTCGAGGAAATTCTCCTCGCCAACAATGGTCGAAATAAGGACCACCACGCCTGCCCCCAGCACAAACCCGGCAATGGAACCGAAGTCCAGCCAGCTGCCCATAAAGCCACGTTTACGGTCAGGAGAGTATTCCGCAACAAATATCGATGCCCCGGTATATTCGCCACCGACGGAGAAACCTTGCGCCATCTTACAGAGCAGCAACAGGATCGGCGCCCAAATACCAATGGAGGCATAGGAAGGAATTAAACCGATACAGAAAGTACTGACCGACATAATCACAATGGTGATCGCAAGGATCTTCTGGCGACCATATTTATCGCCCAACATACCGAAGAAAAGTCCGCCAAGCGGTCGAATCAGAAAGGGAACGGAGAAAGTGGCAAGTGCGGCAACCATCTGCACGCTGGGGTCGGCTCCCGGAAAGAACACTTTACCTAATGCGTAAGCAACAAAACCATAAACACCAAAATCGAACCATTCCATTGCGTTACCCAGCGAGGCTGCGGTAATGGCTTTTCGCAATTTTCCGTCATCGATAATCGTGACATCACGAAGCGTAATGGGTTTTACTTTTTTCTTTTTCAGCATAGCTGTCCTCGCAGACTAAGCCCGAGTACGCACACGCCAAATGACTCAGCGTGGCGTCCGCTAACGGTAAGCGGGAATTGCAGGGTGCAATCGTTGAAACAAGCGTAGCAGGTTTACTTACACGGTCCGGTTAAGGACTGTACAACCGAACCTGTTGACGCCTGAGGCGGGCGGTTAATGACCTTTTTACCCTACCAGCGTTTAAATTTGTGATCAACTTCACACCAAAAACCGTATTCAATTTCAGTGGTGTAAACAATTATTCACAATGAGTTTACAGTTAAAACATTTCCTCAATCATGGCAGCTGCAAGACGCCCGGCGGAACAGAGCCGGGGCATCCCCGACGCAACGTTTTGCCAACGCTGACTCACCGACCAGCACACCGGATGTTTGTCCACATCACACCAGTCACCCATCCAGCTTAATAACTCGCTATATTCCCCTTTCCCGTTCATCGGCGTTATCCAGTGGTGATAAAAATGGCGTGTTGCAGGCGCGGCATGAATACTGAGTGCCAGATACTCCGTTGCCATCGAACGCAAATTATCAATCAGCAGGGTCGCCACATCAGGCCCCGCCAGACGACAAGCATCGCCAAACGCTCCCCAGCGCAGCTCCTCCAGGGCGATAAAACAGCGCCCGGACAAAGACCATGTGTCATACACACCTGCACGCCAGCGCGTGAAAATTTGCTCGCAGTGGTTACCCGCCTGAACTGTCAGCCCACGCTGCATCAGTGCTTTCTCTTTCCAGGCACAACGGGCTACGAATTTTTCATGAAGCAGGATAAGCATTGGGTAATGCAGTGCGCCTGGGCTTTCTGTATTCAACAGATGCTGCAAACGCTGGTTAATCAGAGTGAGTGCCAGATGCCCGGGATCATGTATCGCGACCAGTTTTTCCATCAATTGCAGTGACATCGCCAGTTGCTTTCTGTAGACACCGGGCGCAACCCACTGTTGTTGCGTTTGGACAAGGATCTCCTGCGTTAAACGCTGGCGAAACTGCTGCTGCGGCATCTCACCCGTAGCGTCATCATCCTGTAGCAGCGAGACCATAAACTTTGGCTGCACCGATTCCAGTACGCGTCCAGGCCCGGTCAGTATCGCGTTAGTCATCATTATGCCCGGTTAATAAAAGTGTCTGGATATCATCACGAAGCAAACGGGCATCTTCGAACATCCATCCGGTAGAGGAAATTGTCTGTTTTAACTGTTCTCGTAACACATTGAGTGCTGATTCATTGTGCTGACGCACAACCAGGCTTTCGCGCAGGTTTTGCTGAATTTCAGCCAGTTCGCGCGTGAAATCGCTAAAGAAAGCTGCCATTGCGGCGGTAACAGAAACATCGATGTGAGCGGTTAAAGCTTTGCTGATTTGTTGGCAAAACAGTTGAACATAGTCTGCCAGGTGTTGGTGCAGGCGTGTTATTTCCAGGGTATAGCGTCTCTTCTCTTTGAGATATTCGTTACCACTCCAGTCTGGTTGATTTAACCAACGGGAGAAGGTTTCACGCATTCGTCCCTGGCGATCAGGAGGAGCTTCCTCCGCTATCGCCTCCACGAAAAATGGCCGGATATTGAAGTTAAATATCGTTCTGTGCAATGGTGCTAAACGTATACGGGCATGAAATCCTGAATGATTCAACGCTGATACCACCCGCTGTTCAATGGGACGCACGGCTTCAGTTAAGGTCCGGTTAAGGGTCGATTCCAGTTGGGTGAATCGAAGCGTCATATCACGGCTAATCTCGTCCTGTGCCGCCAGCAAAACGCCTTCACACGACGCGCGAATTTTACTTAGCACGATCTGCGCCTGGCCTTCGTCGGGTAAGACTAAGGTCTCGTCAGTGATGTCTGCTTGCGGCAGCCAGCCTTCTCGCATGGCCTTATCGTGAACATTTTTCCGATTAAACAACGCGACGAACTGACGCAAAATATCGCTCTGGCGTTGCTGCAAATAGTGGTCCGCAGCTGCCAGCGCCAGCACGATTTCATGGTTAATTTCATCGTTAACCTGCATCTGATTCACTTTCAATAACTGCAAATCATCTTCCAGCTGTGCAATGTGCTGCTGTAACTGTTCAGTGGCCACACTGAGTGCTCGCTCACGAAAATTAAGCGAATCACGTCTCGTTTGCGCATAATTCAATATCTTATGTGATGCCGAGCGCAAGGCAAAAAGCGAGGCGTTTGCATAAGCTGCGTGAAGTAATGCCTGAATGGGGCATTCCAGTAGCGAATCCTCCCACAACTGGTCAGCAGCCTGGCGAATAGCGGTGCTATCGGTCAAATCAGTATTACGCCAACGCCTGCCCAACGCTGCATCTGCAAAGTCTCGCACCCAACGCTGTTCATCAGGATCCGGTAATCGCCCATATTGCTGTAGTTCGTACCGTGCACGATTCGCCAGATACCCCCACATCGACGACACTGGAAAAATTTGCCCTGGGGAAATCGAGCCCTTCATCAGCGTGCCCGATATTAATGCTTTGACTTGATCTTCATCATCACTGTTACGATCTTGTTGATCGAATTTATTCACTAACGCATACAACGGAACCAATTTTCCAACAGCGGCAATTGTCTGGCGGAGATCTTCATCCGACACCGATTTAAGTTGCGTGTAATCCATAATCGCCAGTACCGCAGATGCTCGCGCCAGTTGCTCTCTCAGCATTTTTTGCAGGTGAGGTTGCCCGGCTTCGTTTGGCCCAGGTGTATCGAGAAGCGTCAATTGCCCCGGATAATCTGCACGCCCGGCGAGATGAACAAACTCCACTTCTATTACTGGAATATGTTCAAGGGTGGCATAGTCGGTAAAGGGAAAATCCACCCGTAGCGCTTTTGATAAGCGCACCAGATCATTAAGACTTTTCAGACACTGAAAAATAGGCTGTGCGCCAAGATAATGCTTTTCGAACCCCAGCCCGGTTTCTATTCGCTGCAGCAATGCCTGCATATCTTTATCGATCTCAAGGACTTCGGTCAGATAAGCATAATCACAAGTGTGCATTCGCTGTTGCAACTCCGCCATTAACTGATCGATAGGGGCAACGTGTGAAAAATGCAGTATGGGATCTTTTTGCCCTGGAGTATGGCGAATAAGAGTAGGAAGCGCGGTCATTGGCCGGTTGCGGTTAGGTAATACTTCTGTGCCAACAATGGCATTGATTGTCGTCGATTTACCTGCTTTCATCGTGCCTACAATGGCTAACACCATTTCAAGCCGCGTCACTTTGCATAACTCGTTTTGCAGCATTTCTCGTTGGGCTTTTACTTCAGTTACCGTGGGTACACCCGTATCTTGCTGGCTGGCAGATGAATGTTGCGCGCCATCAAGCTGTTCAATGGCTAGCAGCAATAATCGCTCAGCCTCCTGGCTTAATTCATATATTGTTTGTGTGTACATAAAATACTTCCTTAACGCAAATTTTAATTATTTTACTAAGCCGTTTATTATTAATATTGTGTTTACAGCTTTGATAATTACGCCTGGAATTAAATAATTTAACTAAGTTTTTGTTATATATGGCTTTATGGTTATTCAGTAATAAATTCTATAATTTATGATTGTAATAAAATCATATGCAAGACATCAAATTACTTATAAATGACAACCATAACGCAAATAATAAAGATAGGCAATTTAAGGTCTAAAATAATTTATTTACATCTTTTTCTCATTATCGGCCCCAAATAGCGTAACCTTAAATCAATAATTATCCCCGACAACTACAGGGATTTTGTGTATAATTGCGGCCTTTTGCGGCAATCTGCCCCATTTTAGGTGCTTTTGCCCTACTGACTTTTGAGGAAATCACCATGTCATTACCAAACTGCCCTAAATGCAACTCCGAATACACCTATGAAGATAACGGCATGTATATCTGCCCGGAATGCGCTCACGAATGGAACGATGCAGAACCGGCACAAGAAAGCGATGAGCTGATCGTAAAAGATGCGAACGGCAATTTGCTGGCAGACGGCGACAGCGTCACCGTTATCAAAGATCTGAAAGTAAAAGGTAGCTCTTCAATGCTGAAAATCGGTACGAAAGTGAAAAACATTCGTCTGGTTGAAGGCGACCACAACATTGATTGCAAAATCGATGGTTTTGGCCCGATGAAGTTGAAATCTGAATTTGTGAAGAAGAACTAATCTCACCACCTACTGATTAAAAATGCCGGAGGGCGTATTAACGCCCATTCCGGCAGATTAAATTTATTGATTCTCTATCAATAACGCTTCCAGCAAATCCAAATCGTGCAACAGCTTTTGCAGCGTCTCATTACTGATCTCACGTGTGGCGCGCAAATGGTAAAGTTCAGCTCGTTCAGAGCGTAATGCGGCCAGGCGGAAACGGCGCTCAAGGTTTTCCTCCTGTAACGACGTTTCTACATTGTTTCGCCCATCAGCACGACGCCGCAGGTTACCAATAACACGCGAACTCACTTCCGTAAGTAGCTGCGTATCAATGTTCTCCTCGGTATCTGCCGCCAGACGTTCTTCCATTTTCTGGATCGCAACAATTGCGACTTCTGCAGTCGCTGCGCGGGCGATACGCTCTTCTTTCAGTTGCTGTGAGTGATCAGCAACTTCAATATGTTGCAACAGGATCGGTAACATCACCACGCCGACAAACAACGAGAAGAGGATGACACCCGCCGCAAGAAACACCAGTTCGTAGCGTGCCGGGAAGACATTGCCATCCGGCAATAACAGCGGTATTGAGAGCACACCCGCAAGGGTAATCGCCCCACGCACGCCGGCAAAAGAAGCGATCAGGATTTCGCGCGTACTCCACGAACCAAACTCCATCGGTTTCTTCTTCAGGAAGCGCTTGCTGAGTTTTTTCATCGTCCACAGCCAGCCAAAACGCACCAGCATTAGAGCGACATAAATCAGGACGATATCCATAAACAACATCCAGACTTCGACGTTGGGATCGGCCTCTGCAGCAATCAGTGAGGTTTCCATAATTCCTGGCAATTGCAGCCCTAACAGCAGGAACACCATGCCGTTAAAGACAAACTCCAGCATCGCCCAGGTACTGTTAGCACGCAATCGCATTGCCAACGGCGCCCGGCGCATTACTCCAGAGCGAGTAATCGTCATCCCGGCGGCGACCGCAGCCAAAATGCCAGAAACACCAATATGTTCTGCAATCAGGTAAGAGGCAAACGGCAGCAAGAACAGCAATACTATTTGCGTTGCCGGCTCATCACCACCCCAGCGGCTCAGGAAGCGCAGTGAACGCCCATACAACCAGCTCACCACAAAGCCCGCAAGAATGCCGCCAATGGCGACTTTAAGAAACTCAACGGTGGCACCACCAACAGTAAACACCATTGTGCCCATCGCCACCGCAACAGCAAATTTCAATGACACCAGACCAGAGGCGTCATTCATCAACGCTTCGCCCTGCAAAATGCCCATGATTTTTTTCGGGATACGCCCTTCACCGACAATCCCCGAAAGAGCGACCGCATCAGTAGGAGAAAGTACCGCTGCCAGGGCAAAGGCTGGAATCAACGGGATCCCCGGCACCACCCAGTAGATGAGAAAACCGATACCGACCACAGTGACCAGTACCAGCGCAAGTGCCAGGCCAAATATCTCTCGCCCGTGTTCCAGAAACTCTCTGGTTGGTGTTTTCCAGCCATCAGCAAACAGCAGTGGCGGGATAAATAACACCAGGAAAAGTTCGGGATCGAACTCCACATGCAGGCCAAACGTTGGCCACGCCAGTAGCGCACCAATGGCAATTTGCATTAATGGAAGGGGGACCTGGAAGGGCAGTACACGTGTGACCACCCCGGACAGCGAGACCACAAGGGTCATGATGAGTATGGTAAAGAAAATTTCCATGCGTTCCCTGTTTGCAATGTTTCTTATGATCAGAGAAAGGCGTTATGCCTGATTTCTCGCGTTTTCAGAATATCGCAAAAGCTCCCGCGATGTGCGCAGAAAATAGAAACGGGCAGCAAAAGCCGCCCGTTTTCGGATTTCTGTATAAAATCAGAATCAGATTGCCCAGCCTCCTGCATAAAAAGCAACCAGAGCGACAGCAATCAGGACTGTACCAATGTTCAGTTTACGCCATTCACCGGAAACCAGACGACCAATCACCAGCGTCGCGAAGCCAATCATAATGCCGGTCACGATATTACATGTCAGCACGATAAACACCGCTGTCACCAGGCCTGCCATCGCATCGACAAAGTCAGCAAAATCAATTTTCGCCACGTTGCTCAGCATCAGCAAGCCAACGTACATCAGCGCCGGAGCTGTTGCATAACCCGGCACAAGATAAGAAAGCGGAGAAAGGAACAGTATCAGCAGGAACAATACGCCCACGGTGATCGCCGTCAGACCGGTTTTACCGCCTGCTGCCGTACCTGCGGCCGATTCGATATAAACCGCAGCTGGAGCGGCCCCAACCAGACCAGAGAAAACGCTGCTCAGGGAGTCGGTTGTCAACGCTTTCCCGCCGTCGATAATTTGCCCGTCTTTATCCAGCAGATTCGCCTGTCCGGCAACAGCCCGGATTGTCCCGGTGGCGTCAAAGACTGCGGTCATCACCAGTGCCAACACGCTCGGCAGAACCAGTGGATTTAGCGTGCCCATAATGTCCAGGCTGCCAATCAGTGAATTACCATTTTCATCGCTCAGCGACGGCATGGCGAAAACACCGGAGAAATGCACATTAGGATCGAAAATCAGACCAACAATAGAGATCCCGATAATGGTCAGCAGAATGCCGCCCGGTACTTTCAGTTTTTCCAGGCCGATAATCACCGCCAGACCTACCAGTGACATAATCACCGGGAAAGTGGCGAAATCACCCAGCGCAACAGGCAAACCATCCAGTGGGTTTTTGATAACCAGGCCAACACCGTTGGCTGCGATCAATAACAGGAACAGGCCGATACCAATCCCCGTACCATGCGCCACACCTTGCGGTAAGTTACGTAAAATCCAGCTACGGATACCCGTGGCGGAAATTACCGTAAACAGCACCCCCATCAGGAATACCGCACCCAGCGCCACCGGAACACTAATTTGTTGCCCTAACACCAGACTGAACGCAGTAAATGCGGTCAGGGAAATCGCACAGCCGATAGCCAGCGGCAAATTAGCCCACAGCCCCATCACAATCGAGCCGATTCCCGCAACCAGACAAGTAGCAACGAAAACGGCTGCTGGCGGGAAGCCCGCTTTACCCAGCATTCCCGGAACGACGATAACGGAGTAGACCATCGCCAGGAAGGTCGTTAACCCGGCAACCACTTCCTGACGGACAGTGCTTCCACGTTGTGAAATTTTAAACCAGGCGTCGAGTGAACCGCCGGTACGCGCTGATGGCGTAGACATAGAAAACATCCCCTGAGAGTTTATTATTTCGTCGGTATGCGAGGTGGACAATCCACTGCCAGCGTCACGTTATCTTCCTGGTCCAGGTTTGCGACAATAAGGGGCGTCACAAAAAAGCAAACGTTTAGCTCCGCGCATACAAAACGGGTGATAAAAAAAAGCAAACGATTATCCAGCGATCAAAGAGGCATTTTCAACCTGATATTGCGATTTTTTTGCCCTTTCCTTATACCCGTGATGAAAAAAAACACAAGCGATGCGCAAACGTTATCGTCGGTGCGCAATGTTGCAACATTTTTCCTGCGATTAAGTAGCAAATCGATCGATAAAATCGACAAACTGTGAATTTCGTTGCGGCAAAAAATTGCGCAAGATAGCGCAAATTTTGCGGCTAAAAAGAGTAAGAGTTGGCTGGCGAATATTCGGAGGTGGCATAAAATTAAAATATCAACGCAAGCCGGAACCTCCACCACGTGCTCGAATGAGGTGTGTTGAAGTCGGGGGAAACCCTCCCGTGAACCAACGGGATAGAGAGAAAGACAAAGACCGGAAACAAACTAAAGCGCCCTTGTGGCGCTTTAGTTTTGCTCCTCTTCCAGCAAGCGTGCTCCAGTCCCTTCTTCTCCTAAACGGTCACCGGGGTTACGCAACGGACAGTCACTTCGGGAAAGACATCCGCAACCAATACAGCCGTCAAGTTCATCACGCAACGCCACCAGTGTATTGATGCGCCGATCCAACTCATCTCGCCATTGGGAGGAGAGTTGTTTCCACTCTTTTGCACTTAATGTGTGCCCTTCCGGTAAAACGCCAAACGCTTCGCCAATGGTTGCCAGAGGTATGCCAATCCGCTGCGCAATCTTGATGATTGCGACATAACGCAACACATCGCGCTTGTATCGCCGTTGATTGCCACTATTGCGAATACTGGTTATCAGCCCTTTGCTTTCATAAAAATGCAGTGCTGAAACTGCAACACCACTACGTTTTGCCACCTCACCAGGTGTAAGCAGGGATTTAATACGCGGTAATTTCTTTTCCATAAATCGCTTTACCTCAAGTTAACTTGAGGAATTATACTCGCCCACAGACTAAACGACGAATCGAACACTGAAAAAGAGGCAGCTTTATGTCCCATCAGCAAATTATTCAGGCACTTATTGAATGGATTGATGAACATATCGACCAACCGCTGAACATTGATGTGGTCGCTAAAAAATCGGGTTACTCGAAGTGGTATTTGCAGCGGATGTTCCGCACAGTGATGCACCAGACGCTGGGTGAATATATTCGCCAGCGCCGTCTTTTACTGGCCGCCGTTGAACTGCGCACGACTGAGCGCCCCATTTTTGATATTGCTATGGATCTGGGCTACGTATCTCAGCAAACTTTCTCCCGCGTATTTCGCCGCGAATTTGATCGTACACCCAGCGATTATCGCCACCGCCTGTAAACCTGATGTCCGCCGGTATGATGGCGGGCATTCTCACCCCCGCCTCACCACCACAAATTGATGTTTTTCCAGGCTCCATGCTGGCGAACAAATAAACCAATGTGATATAGTTCACAAAATAATGAAACTAATGAATGTTTCATTACATTCAATGTGAACGCCCGTAGATAGCCAGAGTGTAAAGCCTCTTTAGTGAGCAACGCCGCGCTGTCCAGGGCCTGCGAACTTCAGAGGATTTCTTTCATGGCGACCATAACCACTGGCGTGGTGCTTCTTCGCTGGCAGTTACTGAGTGCGGTTTTGATGTTTTTGGCCAGTACGCTCAACATCCGTTTTCGCAAATCTGATTACATCGGACTGGCAGTGATCAGCAGCGGGCTTGGTGTTGTATCAGCATGTTGGTTTGCCACAGGCTTGCTGGGCATCACGATGATGGATATTTCTGCCATCTGGCACAATATTGAATCAGTGATGGTAGAAGTCATGAATCAGGCGCCACCCGAATGGCCAATGATTATGACCTGATATGTAGAAGCCTCCATAACGGAGGCTTCTTTTTTATGGCTGGCGGATGCTTTAATCATCCACATTAAAACAATATAACCTATTGTTTTAATGACAAATCAGAACGGAATATCGTCATCAAAGTCCATCGGCGGCTCGTTAGACGGCGCTGCCGGAGCGGACTGCTGCGGGCGAGACTGCGCGCCGCCGCTGAACTGATTACCACCCTGCGGCTGCTGAGGTTGACCCCAACCACCCTGCGGCTGACCACCACCGATATTGCCACCTGCAGGTGCGCCACCGCCCTGACGGCCGCCCAGCATCTGCATGGTGCCGCCAACGTTTACCACAACTTCAGTGGTGTAGCGATCCTGACCGGATTGATCGGTCCATTTGCGGGTACGCAGCTGACCTTCGATATAAACCTGAGAACCTTTACGCAGATATTCGCTGGCTACTTCTGCCAGTTTGCCGAACAGCACAACGCGGTGCCATTCAGTCTGCTCTTTCATCTCGCCGGTCGCTTTATCACGCCAGGATTCGGAAGTAGCCAGCGTAATGTTGGCAACAGCGCCACCATTTGGCATGTAGCGTACTTCCGGGTCCTGACCCAGATTACCAACGAGAATAACCTTGTTTACGCCTCTGCTGGCCATGTTCGTGTCTCCTGAAAAAAATCGTTCTGAATAAGTGTAAACGCGCGATTGTAGCATTACCAATAGCGGTTTTACCACGATGTGACCTCGGTTCCGGTAAACAAACATGGCCCGACATTGTTACACAGCACTCTGGGTTTTGCATTCCAATACTGTATATTCATTCAGGTCGATTTGTGTCATAATTAACCGTTTGTGATCGCCGGTAGCGCCATGCCGCCGGGCAAGAGAGTGTTTAATCCGGGAAAGGTGAATGGATAAGATCGAAGTTCGGGGCGCCCGCACCCATAATCTCAAAAATATCAACCTCGTTATCCCCCGCGACAAACTGATTGTCGTCACCGGGCTTTCGGGTTCTGGCAAATCCTCGCTCGCTTTCGACACCTTATATGCCGAAGGGCAGCGTCGTTACGTTGAATCCCTTTCCGCCTACGCGCGGCAGTTTCTGTCACTGATGGAAAAGCCGGACGTCGACCATATTGAGGGGCTTTCTCCTGCCATCTCAATTGAGCAGAAATCGACGTCTCATAACCCGCGTTCTACGGTGGGGACCATCACTGAAATCCACGACTATTTGCGTCTACTGTACGCTCGCGTTGGTGAGCCGCGCTGCCCGGACCACGATGTTCCGCTGGCGGCACAAACCGTCAGCCAGATGGTGGATAACGTGCTGTCGCAGCCGGAAGGTAAGCGTCTGATGCTACTGGCGCCAATCATTAAAGAGCGTAAAGGCGAACACACGAAAACGCTGGAGAATCTGGCAAGTCAGGGCTACATCCGTGCGCGCATAGATGGCGAAGTCTGCGATCTTTCCGATCCGCCGAAACTGGAATTGCAAAAGAAACATACCATTGAAGTGGTGGTTGATCGTTTCAAGGTGCGTGACGATCTTACCCAACGTCTTGCCGAGTCGTTTGAAACCGCGCTGGAGCTTTCCGGTGGTACAGCGGTGGTTGCCGATATGGACGATCCAAAAGCGGAAGAGCTGCTTTTCTCAGCCAACTTCGCTTGCCCAATTTGCGGCTACAGTATGCGTGAACTGGAGCCGCGACTGTTTTCGTTTAACAACCCGGCGGGTGCCTGCCCGACCTGTGACGGCCTTGGCGTACAGCAATATTTCGATCCTGATCGTGTGATCCAAAACCCGGAACTGTCGCTGGCTGGCGGTGCGATCCGTGGCTGGGATCGCCGCAACTTCTATTATTTCCAGATGCTGAAATCGCTGGCAGATCACTATAAGTTCGACGTCGAAGCGCCGTGGGGCAGCCTGAGCGCGAACGTGCATAAAGTGGTGCTGTACGGTTCAGGCAAAGAAAACATTGAATTCAAATACATGAACGATCGCGGCGATACCTCCATTCGTCGTCATCCGTTTGAAGGCGTGCTGCACAATATGGAGCGCCGTTATAAAGAGACGGAATCCAGTGCGGTACGTGAAGAATTAGCCAAGTTTATCAGCAATCGCCCGTGCGCCAGCTGCGAAGGAACGCGTCTGCGTCGCGAAGCGCGCCACGTGTATGTCGAGAATACGCCGCTGCCTGCTATCTCCGACATGAGCATTGGTCATGCGATGGAGTTTTTCAACAATCTCAAACTCGCCGGGCAAAGAGCGAAGATTGCGGAAAAAATCCTCAAAGAGATTGGCGACCGCCTGAAATTTCTCGTTAACGTCGGTCTGAACTATCTGACACTTTCCCGCTCGGCAGAAACGCTTTCCGGCGGTGAAGCCCAGCGTATCCGTCTGGCGAGCCAGATTGGTGCGGGCCTGGTTGGCGTGATGTACGTGCTGGATGAGCCGTCTATCGGCCTGCACCAGCGCGATAACGAACGCCTGCTGGGTACGCTTATCCATCTGCGCGATCTTGGTAATACCGTGATTGTGGTGGAGCACGACGAAGACGCGATTCGCGCGGCTGATCATGTGATCGATATCGGTCCTGGTGCGGGTGTACATGGCGGTGAAGTGGTCGCGGAAGGTCCGCTGGAAGCGATTATGGCCGTGCCAGAGTCGTTAACCGGACAATACATGAGCGGCAAACGCAAAATTGAAGTGCCGAAGAAACGCGTTCCAGCGAATCCGGAAAAAGTGCTGAAGCTGACAGGCGCACGCGGCAACAACCTGAAAGACGTGACGCTGACGCTGCCAGTTGGTCTGTTTACTTGCATCACAGGGGTTTCAGGTTCCGGTAAATCGACGCTGATTAACGACACACTGTTCCCGATTGCCCAACGCCAGTTGAATGGTGCGACCATCGCCGAACCGGCACCGTATCGCGATATTCAGGGGCTGGAGCATTTCGATAAAGTGATCGATATCGACCAAAGCCCAATTGGTCGTACTCCGCGTTCTAACCCGGCGACCTATACCGGCGTGTTTACGCCTGTGCGCGAACTGTTTGCGGGCGTACCGGAATCCCGTGCGCGCGGTTATACGCCAGGACGTTTCAGCTTTAACGTCCGTGGCGGACGCTGCGAAGCCTGTCAGGGCGACGGCGTGATCAAAGTGGAGATGCACTTCCTGCCGGATATCTACGTACCGTGCGACCAGTGCAAAGGCAAACGCTATAACCGTGAAACG
Organism: Escherichia fergusonii ATCC 35469; assembly: GCF_000026225.1. NCBI lineage: Bacteria > Pseudomonadati > Pseudomonadota > Gammaproteobacteria > Enterobacterales > Enterobacteriaceae > Escherichia > Escherichia fergusonii. Next base: position 4,263,293 of record NC_011740.1, on the reverse strand, counting down.
CTGGAGATTAAGTACAAAGGCAAAACCATCCACGAAGTGCTGGATATGACCATCGAAGAGGCGCGTGAGTTCTTTGATGCCGTACCTGCACTGGCGCGTAAGCTGCAAACGCTGATGGATGTTGGCCTGACGTATATTCGCCTCGGGCAGTCCGCAACCACACTTTCTGGTGGTGAAGCCCAGCGCGTGAAGCTGGCGCGTGAGCTGTCAAAACGCGGCACCGGGCAGACGCTGTATATTCTTGATGAGCCGACCACCGGTCTGCACTTCGCCGATATTCAGCAACTGCTCGACGTACTGCATAAACTGCGCGATCAGGGCAACACCATTGTGGTGATTGAGCACAATCTCGACGTGATCAAAACCGCTGACTGGATTGTCGACCTGGGACCGGAAGGCGGCAGTGGTGGCGGCGAAATCCTCGTCTCCGGTACGCCAGAAACCGTCGCGGAGTGTGAAGCATCACACACGGCGCGCTTCCTTAAGCCGATGCTGTAATCGCAAAGGCCGCTTTCTGAGCGGCCTTTTTCTTTCAGAGTTGCGCCAGCAATTTACGTTTTTCTTCCGGCAGCAAATTCACCGCCTGCTGATAAGACGCATCCACCAGATAATAGATTTGCGAATCCGGCAGCGATCCGTCGAGATACACGGTGCTCCAGTGTGCTTTGTTCAGATGGCGGCTGGGGCGCACATCACTGTGCTGCTGTCGTAGCAGCTCAGCCAGCTCCGGGCTGGTTTTCAGCGAAACGGCCGGGCGATTTTCAACCTCTTTCACCATCGCAAAAAGCACATCTTCAACTTTGATCTGCGTCGCTTTCCAGTCGTTATGCACGCTCTGTTCTGCGCCTGGTTTTGCCATGCAATATTGTAGCAACTCCGAAATGGTCATTTTTTACTCCCCTTGTAGTGTCGCGATGATGCGACGCGATCCGCCGTGGATACGATGTTCCCCCAGCCAGATGCCTTGCCAGGTGCCGGTCTGAATACGCCCTTTATGCACCGGCAATACAAGCGATGTTCCCAACATTGAGGATTTGATATGAGAAGGCATATCGTCTGCACCCTCATAGTCATGCTCATAATTTCCGTTATCGGGAACGGTGCGGAGGAAAAAACGCTCCATGTCGTGGCGTACGGTGGGATCGCAGTTCTCATTAAGTGTCAGAGAGGCGGAGGTATGTTGCAGCAACAGATGCAGTGAGCCGATGTTAACGCGCGGCATATCAGCCAGCTGATTCAGAATTTCATCCGTTACCAGATGAAACCCACGAGATTTGGCGCTAAGCGTGAGCGTCTTTTGATACCACATGTGCTGCTCCTTGATAAAACTCTCTTAATCAGTTTGCAGCAAGACAGCGAAAGGATAAAGGTGTGATTAAAAAAACAGCATTCGGGAGAGCATCACGCTCTCCCGCTCTGTCAGTATTCTGAATTGACGATCACCTCTTCACCAAACGCCCCCGCTTGTGGCAAGGGTTTGTAGGTAGAGTTGGAGGCGCGTAGAATGCGGATACCACGAGCGCCAACATCGCGTGCGGCGGTAATATCGTTATCGGAATCGCCATAAAAAATTCGGATATTTTTATCCTGCAGCCATTGCGATTTTGTATTTTGCCCTGGTTTATCGCCCGCAAAAATTACTGGATTCATGTTGGTGGCAGGAATGTGAAAATTATCCGCCAACGTTTTTGACACCGTTTCTGTTTTCGTCGGGCTACGACCAGTCACAAAGAAGATCGCGTCACCGCGGCGTACATGCATATCAATCAACTGACGAGCGACCTCTTTTGGAATGCTGAATTCATCCCAGCCATTGTTCATTTTTTCCCAGAATACAGGATTTTTCAGATAATCTTCGCTTTCTGGCGAGAAGGTTTTTTTGCCACGCCAGAAGCCCGGACTGGAAAAAAGCACCGTGTCATCAATATCAAACCCCACCGCTATCGGTGGACGCCCTGTGAGGCTATTTTCAATTTGTGCGACTGAAACCCAATGAACAGGAGCCTGCTCTGCGAGTCTGGCAACGTTAGTACCAGGGTTAAGCGGTGAAGGTGAGGAGGCCAGGGCAACAGCGGAACTGTTTAGAGCGAACAATAAGCAAACGGCACTCAATGCCTGTGTGATCTTGCGCATATTTTTCCCTAAATAATCAGTTTGTTGGATTTTTTATTATGTGATTTGTTGAAAAAACCATCTGACCATAACGCCAGCAGCAAGGGAAAGGAAGGATTATCTGCGGTTTTGTTAGAGAAAAAGAGCACGATCACATTTGGAATACCTGTGCGATAAACCACACATTGCCACGGTTATTCTGCTTACACATTCACACAATGACACTCTTTTGGTTCTCGCGAACATTCTTCAGGGAATATACTGAGGTTAAATATAAACACATTCAATGGATGATGAATGAAAATATCGTGGAATTATATATTTAAGAACGAATGGCGATTTCACATTACAAGCATTTCACTTTTTCTTATCATGTTAGCGGTTTCAATCGCTTTTTTGCACTTGCGTTTTATAACATTATCCGGCACCGATAAAATGCGGCTTGAAATGTATAAGTCCACATTATATTCCACCATCGAGCAATTTTATGTTTTACCCTATATGCTCTCAACAGACCATATCATCCGTCAGGCAGTAATTACGCCTGCCGATATGATGTCCAGCGAGCTCAATCAACGAATTGCTCATTTCAATACACAACTCAAAACCGCTGCAATATTTATTCTGGATACCCAAGGTAAAGCCATCGCTTCCAGCAACTGGCAGGAACCCGGCAGCTATGTGGGGCAAAATTATAGCTATCGCCCCTATTATAAACACGCCATGTCTGGCTTAAATGGACGCTTTTACGGTATCGGCAGCACCACGAATACACCAGGTTTTTTCCTCTCTACAAGTATTAAAGATAAAGGAAAAATTGTCGGTGTTGTAGTAGTTAAAATAAGTCTTAATGAAATTGAAAAAGCCTGGTCCGAAGGTCCTGAAAACATCATCGTTAATGATGAACATGGGATTATATTTTTAAGTTCAAAATCGCCATGGCGAATGAGAACGCTGCAACCGTTACCTGTTCAGGCAAAACAAAAACTACAATCTACCCGTCAATATAGTCTCGACAATCTTTTACCGGCGGATTATTACCCTTGTTATACCGTTAGCAATTATACTTTCCTGAAAGATAAAAAAGAACAACTCTGCTTATTTCCAAAATATTATACACAGCAAATCGCCATTCCAGAATTTAACTGGAAAATGATAATTATGGTTCCCTTAGATAACCTGTACTGGTCATGGGCTATTTCGTTAGTTATAACACTAATTATTTATCTGCTCTTTTTGTTATTTATTAAATACTGGCGAATGCGATCCCATGCACAACAATTATTAACGCTGGCAAATGAAACATTAGAAAAACAAGTTAAAGAGCGTACATCTGCCCTGGAATTGATCAATCAAAAATTACTCCAGGAGATGAAAGAACGCAGTCAGGCTGAGCAAGTATTACAAATTACGCGCAGTGAACTGGCAGAGTCCAGCAAACTGGCGGCACTTGGGCAGATGGCAACCGAAATTGCCCATGAGCAAAATCAACCATTAGCTGCCATTTATGCTCTTACGGATAACGCGCGTATTATGCTGAAAAAAGAGATGTATCCGCAGGTTGAACAGAATCTGAAACATATTATTTCAGTGATTGAACGGATGACACAGCTTATATCCGAGCTTAAAGCATTTGCCTCACGCCATCGCGTACCAAAAGGTTCTGCCGATGTCATCAAAGTAATGTATAGCGCCGTGGCGCTACTTAATCACAGTATGGAAAAAAATAATGTTGAGCGGCGAATAAAAGCGCCCTCCATGCCATTATTTGTCAATTGCGATGAACTCGGACTTGAGCAGATATTCAGTAATTTAATTAGTAACGCCTTAGATTCTATGGAGGGCCGTCCTAATAAAAGACTGGATATTGCCATTCGCCAAACCGATAACAAAGTCATTATTACACTTAAAGATAGTGGCGCAGGGTTTGCTCCACAAGTTATCGATCGTATATTTGAACCTTTTTTTACTACTAAACGCAGAGGAATGGGACTGGGGCTGGCGATCGTCAGCGAAATTGTCCGAAATTCAAGCGGTACTATCCACGCCAGTAATCATCCTGAAGGCGGCGCGGTGATGACATTAACCTGGCCAGAATGGCGAGAAGATCATGATAAATAAGTCCGATGACATTACCATTATTTATATTGAAGACAGCGATGATGTCCGATTTGCCTGTGAACAAACGCTCACGCTGGCTGGTTATCGTGTTATTTCCTGTTGCGATGCAGAACACAGCTTTCCTTTAATCCAAAGCCTGCAAAATATAATTGTCCTCACTGATGTCAGGTTGCCGGGTATCTCAGGACTGGAGTTATTAAACTATATCAATGAAATGGACAACAAGATTCCAGTCATTTTAATTACCGGGCATGGTGATGTGGAAATGGCTGTTGAGGCGATGCGTAATGGCGCGTTTGATTTTATTGAGAAACCCTGTAGCTCAGATAAATTACTCAGTATTATTGCCAGAGCAGTAGAAAAGCGACGGCTGGTTTTAGAGAATCAGCAATTACTGGCGAATCTGCAACAGGAAAATGGCCCGGTGCTGATTGGTCGTAGTCCGCAGATGCAGCAATTGCGTAAAATGATCCTTAATGTCGCAGATACCGGTGCCGATGTCCTTATTTATGGTGAAACAGGTTGTGGTAAAGAAGTCGTCGCCAGAATGCTGCATCACTGGAGTACCCGCCGTCAGGGGCAGTTTGTTGCCTTAAACTGTGCAGGCTTACCAGAAACGCTGTTTGAAAGCGAAATATTTGGTCATGAGGCGGGCGCATTTACCGGTGCGGTTAAAAAGCGTATTGGAAAAATTGAACATGCAAATGGTGGTACGTTATTTCTCGATGAAATAGAGGGAATGCCATCAGGGATGCAGGTAAAACTGCTGCGTGTATTGCAGGAAAGAACCATTGAACGATTAGGTGCCAATCAATTAATTCCGGTGAATTGCCGTGTTATCGCAGCGACCAAGGAAGATTTACTGCGTCGCAGCGAAGAACATCTGTTTCGCCTCGATCTCTATTATCGTCTGAATGTGGTTAACCTGAATATTCCACCTCTACGCCAGCGACGAGAAGATATCCCTGAACTGTTTTACTGGTTCGCCAGTCAGGCGGCACAAAAATATAATCGCCCTCTGCCTGATATTTCTCCCATGCTACTGGCCTGGTTGCAATCACAAAGTTGGCCTGGCAATGTACGTGAACTTAAACACAATGCAGAGCGTTTTGTTCTCGGTTTACTGACCCACCACCAGCCAGTGCCAATGACTCAGCAAGAAGAGAGTGGCCTTACCGCCTGCATTGATGCTTTCGAGAAAAAGTTAATCGAAGATATGCTGCGACAAACGGAAGGCCAGGTCAGTTTGACAGCGCGGCTATTACAGCTGCCGCGCAAGACTTTATATGACAAACTCAACAAACATCAGATTCAACCGCAAGTTTATCGACCAGAATCATCCAGCTAATGCTGATTCCTGAGGATGTAACCCCAAATCGATACCTTTGCGGGCGTAATGTTCAACTACCCAGGACCAGAATGACACCGGGATCGTAATCATCTTCGCATTGCGTTCCCGGTTGGCAGCTTCTGGCATACCGGGGTAAATCACCGGATTGCCGCCAGGTTGAGGCTGCGTGGCTAACAGATAATTCGCAAAGAACAGCCCTTTCTCCCCTGCCAGATCGGTGAATTGATCAGGATCGATGACCAACGCAAAAAGATGATTATGCGCAGATCCATCCGCCTGATGATCTTCGGCGATCGTGTCACCACCAGATAAGATCCCCGCCATCATTTCAATCATCAGTGCCAGGCCAAATCCTTTATGCTCACCAAATGGCAGTAACGCCCCTGGAGGATTGCTGAATAACACCCCAGGATCATTGCTTGGATTCCCCTGTGCATCGATCAATTGTCCCGGCGCGGCCTGCTTCCCGGTGGACGACATTACCCGTGCTTTATTTAGCGCCATGCTACTGGTGGCAAAATCAACCAGAATCGGCGGACGCCCATCACTGAACGGCCAGGCAAAGCAGAAAGGGTTAGTGGTCATACGCGGTTCCGCACCGCCCCAGGGCGCGACCAGTGCCGGACGCCCGGTGACGTTACTCATGGCCAGCATCGCCAGGCCTTGATCAGCAACCATTTGCCCGTAATGCCCCATACGCCCTAAATGATGCGCATGGCACAACGTTAACAGGCAAAAACCGCGGTGTTTTGCTTGTTCGATGGCAGCATTTACCGCCACTTTTCCGGCGTGTTGACCAAAGCCATTGTGGGCATGAAAACGTTGTAAATTACCTTCACTTGTTAAGCATTCCGGGCGGGCATTCGCGGTTACATCGCCACGAGCGATATTTTCCAGATATTTCGGTAGCAGCGTGACGCCGTGGCTGGCAAAGCCATAACGTTCAGCTTCAATCATATGTTCTGCCACATCCTGAGCGATATCAGCATCGCAGCCATTAAGTTCCAGCAATCCGGCCGTCAACCAACGCACTTTTTCTACCGCAATTTGTAATGACATCGTTGGTTTCCTCACATCAGTCCCAGGATCTTCCACCATGTGGCGGCAAACAGCAGTAATAGCAGGTAGCCGATCACTGTCAGGTACAGTCCCACACGAGTAAACTGGCGTGGCGTGAAGGTATCTGTACCCATACACACCATATTTTGTGGCGCGTTAATTGGCAGAATGAAGCCAAAACTGACACTGAAGGCCAGCAAAATGGTCATGCCGACCGGGTTAACACCGAGTTCTGGCGGCAGGCTGCTTAACAGACTAATCAGGATAGGCAGCAAAGCAGCAGTTAATGCAGTAGCGCTGGCAAAGCCCAGATGGATGATGATCAAGAAAGCCGCGAGAATCGCGAAGATGGCTAATGATGGCAAGCCGTCGAGACCAAAACCTTTCACCACATAGTTCGCCATCCATGAAGCTGCCTGTGTATCAAGCAGCGTGGACCCCAGACTGATACCAATACCAAACATCAGCAACGTGCCCCACTGCACACGTTTTTCGACCTCTTTCCAGCTCATTACACCGATGCCAGGCAGCAACATAATCGCCAGTCCGGCAAGGGTGACAGAGGTGGTATCAATACTGTGTAATTTTCCGCCAGTAGACCAAAAGAGCAGTAACAACAGCGAAATACCGATCAAGCGTTTTTCTTTACCGGTGGTTGGTCCTAACTCTGCGAGTGCTTTTTTAATGGCATCGCTCCCCCCTTCAACAGCTTCCGTTTCTGGCGGCAACAATTTACGTGCGAGGAAATAGAGGATCACCGACATGGTGAGGCTCCAGGGCGCGCCCGCTAACAGCCAGTCAAGCCAGCTGACAGAATGCCCGGCGCCGAAAGTTTTATTGATAAAACCGATAGAAAGCAGGTTTTGCGCCGCCGATGTTTGAATACCAACGTTCCAGATACTGGTCGCCTGGGCGATAACAATCATCATTGACGCCGCTAAACGTGAATGTTTATCCACCTTAAATGCCGCAATGACGCCCATCATAATCGGCACCACGCAAGCCGTACGGGCAGTGGCACTGGGTACGACCAGACTCAGGACGATGGTCACCACAATGGCACCGATAATAATGCTACGGCTGCTGGCACCTATTTTCGACATAGTAAATAGCGCAATGCGTTTATCCAGCCCGGTAATGGTCATTGCCGCCGCGATAAACATTGCTGCTGCCACCAGCGCCAGAGCAGAATTAGAAAAACCCGACAGAGTCATTTTCAGCGCTTTCGCGGTGCCAAGGATCGTGTCCGGGTGATTCATATCCGGGGCAAAACCAACCATAAAGATAATCAGTGCGGAAATAACAATTGCACTGGCGGTGTAATCCATCGCTTCGCTGATCCAGACAATAATGGCAAACACCAGAATGGCGATCATATTTTGTCCGGCGACGGGCAATGTATCGCCCAGTGGCAGAAGGGTAATAATAATTCCGGCAATGATCGCCAACCACAGGCCGGGATTAGGGATAATTCGACGCTTTTGTGACGCGTCATGGGATATTGATGACATATTCACCTCATTGTGAAAAATAAAAAACCTGCCTGGCTATTGCAGGAGCTATGCCATCTTTAATTTTTTAATAATGCTTTGTTATTTAATGATTTAACTATTTATCCTTTTTATTTTATGCGCGGTTTTCCGCACAATTATTAAAAGATGATTCCCTTACCACACAGATAAAAAAAGGGAGCGATATGCTCCCTTGAGATAGATTTATGGATTACTTAATGACATTCCATAATGTTTCGCCAAGTAACGCCGGGTTTCTTGTCCATGCCATGCCTGCTTTATCGAACGCACGGAATTTATCCTCCGCACTGCCGCTACCGCCAGAAATAATGGCTCCGGCGTGCCCCATGCGTTTTCCTTTTGGTGCAGTAACACCGGCAATATAACCTACGACCGTTTTATTCATTTCATGGCGAATAAATTCTGCAGCGCGCTCTTCCGCATTACCACCAATTTCACCGATCATAATTACCGCGTCTGTTTGCGGATCATTTTCGAATAAACGCAGCGCATCAATAAAGTTAGTCCCCGGAACCGGATCGCCGCCAATACCAATACAGGTGGATTGCCCAAGTCCCAGCGCCGTGGTTTGCGCTACAGCTTCGTAGGTTAATGTACCGGAGCGGGAAACAATCCCAATACGCCCTGGGCGGTGGATTTCTCCCGGCATAATGCCGATTTTGCACTCGCCCGGTGTGATGATTCCTGGGCAGTTTGGCCCAATCAGCCGCACATCCGGGTGGCAGTCAAGCAACCGACGAACTTTCACCATATCCAGTGTTGGCACACCTTCGGTAATCACCACAATCAATTTGACGCCAGACTCAATAGCCTCAACGACAGAATCCAGCACAAACGGCGCAGGCACATAAATTACGCTGGCATCAGCCTCAGTTTGTCGCATCGCTTCTTTCATTGAATCAAAAACCGGGCGATCCAGATGCAGTTGCCCGCCCTTGCCAGGCGTCACTCCACCGACAATCTGAGTACCATACGCAATAGCCTGCTCTGTATGAAATGTGCCGTTTTTGCCAGTAATGCCCTGCACCAGTACCCGCGTGTGTTTGTTGATCAAAACGCTCATCTTAACCTCCTGTTAATTCAGTAACGCAATGATGCGTTTCGCGGCATCATCCAGAGAATCGACGGCTTCCACCGTCAGGCCACTTTCTGCCAGTAACCGCTGCCCTTCGACGGCGTTATTACCGGAGAGACGCACCACGACAGGCAGGGTGATGCTGGCCTCATTCAGTGCATGAATAATGGCTCGGGCGATCATATCGCAACGAACAATCCCACCAAAAATATTGACCAGAATGGCTTTCACTTTGCTGTCGGAAACAATCAGACGAAAGGCTTCACTGACGCGCTCCTGAGTTGCGCCACCGCCAACATCCAGGAAGTTTGCTGGTTGTTCACCGTACAGTTTGATGATGTCCATGGTTGCCATAGCCAATCCGGCACCATTGACCATGCAGCCGATGTTTCCGTCCAGCGAGACATAGTTAAGATCAAGCTTCGCCGCCTGGCTTTCGCGCGGATCTTCCTGGGTTTCATCGCGTAGCGCCTGGAGTTCCGGGTGGCGATACAGCGCGTTATCATCCAACGATACTTTCGCATCTGCACACATAAATTCGCCCGTTTCCCGCAACACCAGAGGGTTAATTTCCAGCAGGGCAAAATCCAGTTCGTTAAAGGCTTTCCACGCCTGATTAACCAGGCGACTAAAGGCAGCAAATAGCCCGTGTTCCAGTTGCAGAACAGCAAACATTTCGCGGATATGGCAAGGCTGCACGCCTGTCAGTGGATCAATGCTGACACTGCTGATTTTCTCCGGTGTCTCATGGGCGACTTTTTCAATTTCCACACCACCTTCCGGGCTGACAATAAACGTGACCCGCTGGCTTTCACGATCCACCACCATGCCAAAATAGAGTTCCTGGCGTACCGGATAAATGTTTTCGCACAGCAAAATACTGCTGACATACTGCCCTTCTGGCCCGGTCTGATAAGTCACCAGTTGCGATCCCAGCATTTGCTGTACAAAAGCCTGTGCTTCCGGCAGCTGCTTAAGCACTTTTACGCCGCCAGCTTTACCGCGCCCACCAGCGTGTACCTGCGCTTTAAGTACCGCGCCTTTACTCGGGCAAGCAATATGTTGCCAGGCATCTGCCAGTTGCGAAATCTGTTGGATAGCTATCTCTTTTGGACACGGCATCCCCATGCCAGCCAGTAACGATTTGGCCTGATACTCATGTAAATTCATATATTCCCTCAGTGGTGTGTGTTATCCGTGTAATACTTTATTATTCAAGGCCATTGCTGCTTCGTGGATGACTTCGCTTAACGTCGGATGCGCATGTACCGCACAGGCAATATCCTCGCCAGAGGCGCTAAAAGTCATCGCCAGCGCAATTTCATTAATCAGCTCCGATGCCTGCGGGCCAACAATCGCTCCGCCAAGTACGCGGTCAGAGTGTTTATCGCTGTATAACGTACAACGCCCACCTTCCTGACCTAATGCTAAGGCGCGACCGTTACCGGCAAACAGAGAATTTCCTTTGTTAAAGGCTCTGCCAGCGGCTTTCAGTGAGGCCTCATTTTCCCCTACCCACGCGACTTCCGGTTGGGTGTAAATCACCGAAGGGATCAGCACGAAATTAACCGGCTCTACCGCCAGTCCGGCAATTTGATCAGCCACCACCACACCTTCGGCCATCGCTTTATGCGCCAGCATCGGCCCTCGTACGACATCACCAATCGCCCACAGCCCGGCTTTCCCGGTACGGCATAAGTTATCGACGGCAATACCGCCACGGTTGTCGGCTTCCAGACCGAGCTGCACGAGATCGACACCAGAAAGTCGCGGTACACGCCCAATGGCAAGAATTAATTTATCGAAGTGGCTTTCTTCTTGCTTCTCACCCTGCCGCCAGCGCACATGCACACCGTCATCCCGTTGTTCAATAGCCTCAATCTCTACTGCCAGTTGCATTTTCATCCCACTGGCAATCATTGCTTTACGGACTTCGTTCGACAGGCGAGCTTCCAGTGCAGGCAAGAACATTGGCGCCATCTCCAGCAACGTGACGTCTGAACCGACCCGATTCCACACAGACCCCAGTTCAAGGCCAATCACGCCAGCACCGATCACACCGAGACGCGGTGGCACTTCGCTCAATGCCAGGGCGCCACGATTGTCGAGGATCTGTTGATTATCAATGGTAACGCCAGGCAGCTGACGCGGCTGAGAACCTGTTGCAATCACTACATTACGGGCGTGAAGGTGTTGATCGTTTACGCGTAATTGCCAAATCTCATCCTGAGCACATTCTAACGTTGCGAGGCCGCACAGGTGCTTCACTTTATTTTTCTTAAACAGCAAGCTGATGCCCATTGTCAGGCGGCTTACTATGGCGTCTTTGCGTTGAATCATCGCGGCAGCATTGAAAGATACGCCTTCAACGTTAACGCCATGAATGCTTGCCTCATGCTGTACTTGCGCATACAGCTCAGAAGATTGCAGTAACGATTTTGACGGAATGCAGCCGACATTGAGGCACGTACCGCCAGGCGAAGGTTCGCCCTGAGCATTCACACCATCATCAATACATACTACGGAAAGCCCATTCTGCGCAGCCCGCAGTGCCGCTACGTAACCACCTGGCCCACCACCTATAACTGCCACATCGAAAATTGTAATCATTGGCGCTTTCCTTAAAGATCCAGCAACAGTTGTTCCGGTGACTCCAGTAGCTCGCGTATTGCCACCAGCGTCTGCACGGCTTCCTGACCATCAATAATGCGATGGTCATAGCTGAGAGCAAGGTACATCATCGGACGAATAACAACCTGACCATTTTCTGCCACCGGACGCGGCGTGATGGCATGCATACCGAGAATGGCTGACTGCGGCGGGTTAATGATTGGCGTTGACATCATCGAACCAAAAGTTCCGCCGTTGGTGATAGAGAACGTACCACCTTGTAACGCCTCCAGCGGCAATTTGCCATTGCGTGCCAGTGTGGCGTATTCGGCAATTTGCCGTTCAATTTCCACCAAAGAGAGTGATTGCGCATTGCGTAATACGGGCACCACCAGACCACGGTTGCTGCTAACCGCAATGCCAATATCACAGTAATCGCGCAAGATAATATCGTTGCCATCGACGCTGGCATTAACAATGGGGAAGCGTTCCAGCGCCCGGGTAACGGCCTTAACAAAGAAGGACATAAAGCCCAGCTTCACGCCGTGCTTCCCGGCAAAACGATCTTTCCAGCGGGCGCGTAAATCCATCACGCTCTGCATATTTACTTCGTTGAACGTGGTGAGAATGGCGTTGTTTTGTTGGGAAGCCAGCAGACGCTCAGCAATTCGCTGGCGCAAGCGCGACATCGGCTCACGACGTTCCTGACGAGCACCCGGTGTCACAGGTGTAGCTGGCGCGATCTCCACCACCCGTTCAGGCTGAGTGGCTGGTGCAGGAGTTACGCGCTGCACATCCTCTTTCAGGATACGTCCATTTCTCCCGCTCCCCGCAACATCAGTAAGTTCGACACCACTACGCTGTGCCTCCAGCCGCGCGGAAGGCATCGCCAGGATTTCGGTGACTGGTGTGACAGTTTCTTCTATTGCAGCTTGCGGCTTAAGATGCGCCAACAGTTGCGCTGACGTGACCGTGCTACCTTCGCTGACGATAATATTGCTTAACACGCCATCGTGCGGAGCCGGGATTTCCAGAATGACTTTATCGGTTTCCAGCTCGGCAATCACATCATCACGCTTTACGTGCTCGCCTTCTTGTTTACACCAGGTTGTCAGCGTGCCTTCCGTGACAGATTCCGGTAATACAGGGACAGTAATTTCGATCATAAAATGTTCTCCTTATTATTTTTGTGCGCCTTTCATGGCTGAATATCTGCAAACGCAGCAGCAAGAAATTCGTCGATTTGTTGTTTATGTACACGCCCATAACCGGTCGCCGGAGCTGCCGCTGCCGGGCGGCCTGCATACTGCCAGTAAGGAGTGTTAATTTTCAGTGCCGCCAGCTCATGACGAATCTGCCGCCACGCACCCTGGTTTTCTGGCTCTTCCTGCAACCAAATCCATTCGCAGCAATTCGGCCAATTCGCCAGAACATCATTCAGTTCTGTAACCGGGAACGGGTAGAGTTGCTCCAGGCGAACAATCGCCACCTCGTCTTCACACTCACGCTGCTTACGGGCTTCCAGTACGTCGTAATAGACCTGACCGCTACACAAAATGACGCGCTTCACTTTCTGGGACTGATGCAATTGCGGATCGGTGATTACCGGTTTATAAGCGCCATCAGTGAATTCAGAAAGATCGCTCATTGCGCCTTTAACGCGAAGTAAACGCTTACTCATCATTATTACTAACGGCTTGCGCATTGGGCGTAATGCCTGACCGCGCAACAAATGGAACATCTGTGCCGACTCACTGGGCATCACCACTTGCATGTTGTTTTCTGCGCACAGTTGCAGCCAGCGCTCAGGGCGTGCGGAAGAGTGCTCCGGCCCTTGTCCGTCATAGCCATGCGGCAGAAGAATGGTTAAACCGCTATAGCGATCCCACTTGGTTTCGCCAGACGAGATAAATTGGTCAATAGCAACCTGAGCGCCGTTGGCAAAGTCACCAAACTGTGCTTCCCAAATAACCAGTTGCTGAGGCGCAGACGTTGAATAACCATATTCGAATGCCAATAGCGCTTCTTCATTAAGCACCGAATGCCTGACCAGCGCGGATATGCTGTAACGGCAGATAACGACGGGCTTCAGTTTGATGATGTACCACTGCATGACGATGACTGAACGTGCCACGCCCTGAGTCTTCACCAGAAAGACGCACACCAACACCCGCATCCACAAGCGATGCATAGGCCAACATTTCCGCCATACCCCAGTCTACTGGTTGAGTACCTGCGGCCATCTCCTGGCGTAATGCCAGTTGACGTTTAATGGTGGGATGCGCGACCACATCTGGCGGCAGTGTAGAAATGATTTCACCATACGCTGCCAGTGTCTGAAGGGGTAATGCCGTCGCTACGGGACTGCTCCAGCGAGGATTCGTCAGCCCACTCCAGTTGGCGCTAAAAGAATGCGTCGCGGGTGTCACAGGCAGCGGTTCACGTTTCTGACAGCTATCCAGCCAGTCACGATAGCGTGCCGTCATCTCATCTTGTTGCGTCTGAGTTAACAGGCCACGGCGGGCAAGAGATTCACCATAACGGGCGCGGGTACCAGGGTGAGCATCCACTGCCTGATACATTTGTGGCTGGGTAAGACGTGGCTCATCGCTTTCGTTGTGTCCGTGCTTACGGAAGCAGCAAATATCGATGATGATGTCGCGCCGGAAGGTATTTCGCCAGTCGCACGCCAACGCTATTGCCTGGCAAACAGCATCGACATCATCACCATTAACATGGATAACCGGTGCCGCAACCATTTTGGCGATATCGGTGCAGTAGCGTGATGAACGCATATCCTGCAAGCGGGAAGTGGTGAAACCAATCTGATTATTAATCACCAGATGTAGCGTGCCGCCCGTACCGTAGCCCTGGGTCTGCGATAAGTTAAACGTGGTTTGGTTGACGCCGAGGCCGCCCAACGCGGAATCCCCATGAATAAGTACGCCCACCACTTTTGCCTGACCATCCTCACCACGGCGTTCCTGCCTGGCTCGCACCTGGCCCAGCACCACCGGATTCACGATCTCCAGATGTGAGGGGTTATACGCCAGCGCCACATGCAGCGAACCGGCAGGTGTTTCCAGGTTACTGGAATATCCCATGTGGTATTTCACATCACCTGAACCACTGCCGATCATCTGCTTACCTTCAAACTCGGCAAACAGCTGCGCCGGATCTTTATTCAGCAGATTCACCAGCACATTGAGTCTTCCCCGATGCGCCATGCCAATGACCATTTCCTCTACGCCTTGCGCACGCAGGCGTTTTGTCAGCGTATCGAGTGCCGGGATTGCACTTTCTCCTCCTTCCAGAGAAAACCGTTTCTGCCCAACATAACGGGTATGCAGATAACGCTCTAACGTCTCTGCCGCCATCAGTTTTTCAAAACGGGCAATGCAGGTTTGGGCATCAGCTTGTGGCGCATTGCTGCTCTCAATCCGTGATAACAGCCAGTTGATTTCTTCACGATTTTCCAGATGAGCAAGTTCATAAGCCTGGCTACCCGCCCAGGCTTGCTCCAGCAGGTTAAGCAGTTGCTTAAGTGGCATTTGCGTGGTGTGTGCGCCAAAGGTGACGCTAAATTCCTGCAACAGGTCTTCTTCGCTTAATCCCCAAAAGCCCGGCTGGAGGGAGGGAACGTCAGCCGGGGGATTCAAACCAAGGGGATCAAGCTTTGCGCGCAAATGCCCCTGCGTGCGCCAGGCATTGATCAGTTGTATTACCGCAGCCTGTTTTTTTAAGGTCGTACCGCTGACGTTGTTATCACCGGATACGCTTTGGACAGTCAGTTCAGGTGAAAGAAAAAAACGCCGCCAGTCTTCCGGGAGTTGTTCCGGCGCACGCAACCAGGTCTGGTAGTACTCTTCAAGCCAGGTCGCGTTATCTCCACTAAGCAGCGTGCCGGGCGAGGTCATGTTCTCCATGTTTTTCTCCTGATGGTCATAGACGGCAACGGTATTGCACAATCCGTACCAACAGTTAAAAACATTATTTTTCATAAAGTTATCTCTGCGAATCCATGCAAAGGTGAGTGAAAAATGGAACAGGGAAAGAGAAGATGGCTGGTGTCAGGAACAGGCGGGAGAGATACCCGCCTGCTGAATCCAATTACATTACCGCAGCAAATGCCTTCGCAACACGATGTACATTTTGCGCATTAAGTCCGGCAACACACATGCGACCGCTGGCGATCAAATACACGCCAAATTCTTCACGCAGGCGATCAACCTGAGCAGCGCTTAGTCCGGTGTAACTAAACATGCCCCGCTGCTTAAGCAGATAATCAAAATTCCCATTGGGGATTTCTGCGCGTAGCACTTTCACCATTTCCTGACGCATCGCCAGAATACGGGTACGCATTGCTTCAACTTCCGCCAGCCAGCTGGCTTTCAGCGCTTCATCACCCAGCACGGTCGCCACAACCTGAGCGCCAAAACTCGGCGGGCTGGAATAAATACGCCGTACCGTGGCTTTCAGTTGCCCCAGTACACGCTCTGCGGCTTCATGGTCTTCACAAATGACCGAAAGACCGCCAACGCGTTCGCCGTACAGAGAGAAGATTTTCGAAAATGAATTGCTGATTAATGCCGGTAAACCTGCACTGGCAATGGCGCGAAGTGCATATGCGTCTTCGTCCATTCCTGCACCAAATCCCTGATAAGCAATATCAAGGAACGGGATTAATTCACGTGCTTTGAGAATTTCAATTACCGCATCCCACTGGTCGTTGGTGAGATCAGCCCCTGTCGGGTTATGGCAGCAAGGATGCAGCAAAATAATGCTACGCGCGGGTAATGTTTTTAGTGTTGCCAGTAAGTCATTGAAGCGTACACCGTTAGTGGCTTCGTCATACCAGGGGTAAGTACTGACTTCAAAACCCGCACCGGCAAACAGATCAATATGGTTTTCCCATGTGGGATCACTTACCCAGACGCCAGAATCAGGGAAGTAACGTTTCAAAAAATCTGCACCCACTTTTAACGCGCCGGAACCGCCCAACGTTTGAATGGTTGCCACACGCTGTTGCTCAACAACCGGATGTTCCGCACCAAACAGCAGCGGAGCAATGGCCTGTCGATAACTTCCCAGCCCTTCCATCGGCAAATAAAGTGAAGCGCCATGCGGCTGCGCATTAAGCCGTGCTTCAGCCTCTGCGACAGCATTAAGCTGCGGAATAATGCCGTCTTCGTTGTAATAAAGACCGATACTGAGATTCACTTTGTCGCTACGGGGGTCGGTCAGGAAACGCTCCATAAGCGACAGAATCGGGTCGCCAGCGTAGGCGTCAACTTTTTGAAACACGCGATGGTTCTCCAGGTTTACAGGCAGGTAGTTAAAACACAATAAACCGGAAGCGGGAGAAGATCGAGAGGATGTTTAAAGTCTATCGGGTAGATGGTCGAGAATTTGTCTTAATCGTTCAGCCAACGAACCTGCAACGGAAAGATAAGGAATATTCCTCCGCGTTAATTCCATTTCATACCACGCCTGCTGACGCGCACGAAATGCTTCTCCTTGCCGGGTGCCATCTTGCATAAACGGAAATTCAGCACCGCAAAGCACGACCAGTGAATATTCCCGTTCTGCCAAACGATGTAACTCTTGTGGCGCATGACCATATTGATCAAGCATATAAAACAACGTTGTAAGGGGCGACGTATCACAAATAAGATAATGATTTGCTGAAGAATGTTGTTCCCGGCGTACCTGCTCACGAGCAATATGCAGCAAATCATTTCCAGTGAGGATACCGTTTTTCTCTTCCCAATACTCACGCCCAAATTCAGCGACATACGTCGTACCAAGCACCTCCGCCAGCGCTTTTGAAAGCGTGCTTTTACCTGTCGATTCCCCACCAAGCAGGCAGATCCGGTGAACAAAACTACGATATACGTCGTAGGCCAACATGTAGCGGTAACGGTGAACATCGGAACGAATCAGTGTTCCCGAAGGCGCTTCATCGCCAACAGGACGCTGCAATCGAATATGCTTAACAGGCTGTGCAAATCGCTGTGCCAGCACCTTAACGAAGCCATCTCCATAATCTTCCGCAGTAAAGACGGCTTGTGGACGACAATGTAATACTTGCAGGCATATCGTCGCGACATAATGGCGATGAATATCCTCATCTGCATCATTAGGCGGTATTGCAGTCAGGTTATAGCTCGCAACAAGTTCAGGAGTAAGGACCAGGATATTCGCTCGCGGGAAGCGTAATTGTAACCAACTCAACCGTTTCTCCGGTTCACAGCCTGGCATTTCTGGTACGGAATAACTGATGATGTATAACTCTTCACACTGCGCCAGTGCGGTATTAATCAACCGTTCATGACCACAGTGTAAGGGAGCGAACTTGCCGACCACCAGACCCGTTGAGAAAGGTTTCATTATGCCTGTAGCTCCTTGCGCCACTGATACAAACCATGCCAGGCGTTAATCCAGAACAAGAAATATAAACCCGCGGTCAAATTCAACCCACGTGTCATATACAGCGGTACTGCCAGGGTATTCACCGCTAACCAGACGTACCAGTTTTCGATACGTCTTCCCATCAACATGAATTGCGCCAGGACACTGAAAGTCAAAATCAGTGAGTCCAGCCAGGGGGCCCAGGCATTGGTAAAGGTGTGGAGTAAAAAGCCGTAGCCGCCTGCAACAACAACAGCACAAAGCAACAAGAGGAAAAAGTGTTTCGCATGTGTACGACGCACCGGCAAGATGTCGCCACCCTGACCTTTCAGCCAGTGGATCCAGCCAGTGATGCTGGTTGCAATGAAGAACAACTGGAGTGTCACATCAGCGTAGAGCTGCACGGACCAAAAAACCCAACCGTACAAAATGCAGCCAATAATGCCGATCCACCAGGTATGCACATTGTTTCTGGCGGCCAGCCAGACGGAAACCGCGTATGCCAGACACGCGGCGATTTCTGAATAAGACATTGTCCCTCCCTGGAGACGATTATTAATCCACGTATTTCATCGCTACCCTTGAGGTCAGGCGCGTAATAAGTTCGTAAGCACTTACTTTTGTCATTGCAGCGATACGCTCAACGGGTAACCCTTCACCCCACAGAATGACCGGATCTCCGGCTTTATCTTGCGCCTGCGGACCTAAATCCACACAGATCATATCCATTGCCACCCGACCGACAATGGGCACTTCACGACCGTTGACCAGTACCGGAGTACCAGACGGCGCAGCGCGTGGATAACCATCGCCATAGCCCATTGCCACAACACCAAGACGGGTATCACGTTCGCTAATCCAGGTTCCGCCATAACCTACTGGCTCTCCGGCTTTATGCTCCCGTACGGCAATCAGACTGGAGGTTAAAGACATGACTGGCTGACAACCAAAATCCGCCCCGGTCGTGCCATCTTCCAGCGGCGAAACACCGTAAAGAATGATCCCCGGACGCGCCCAGTCAAAATGCGACTGCGGCCATAACAAAATGCCGCCTGATGCCGCAATTGAGCGTTGCCCCGGTTTACCTTCACAAAAGGTGTTGAAGATATCGAGCTGCTTTTCAGTCGCGCCGCTTTGCGGTTCATCGGCACGGGCGAAGTGACTGACAATGTTCACCGGCTGGCGGACATTTTTACACTGGCTCAGACGCTGATAAAACGCCTCGGCCTGTTCCGGCAATACGCCCAGACGGTGCATTCCGGTATCGAGCTTCATCCAGACGATGACAGGCTCTTTAAGCTCAGCGGTTTCGAGGGCGACAAGCTGCTCTTCATTATGGACTGCGGTTTGCAGATGTTCAGCGGAGATCGTCGGCAAATCGTCTGCTTCAAAAAAACCTTCCAGTAACAAAATAGGTTGCGTGATGCCCCCCGCTCGCAGCCGTAGGGCTTCTTCGAGACGGGCAACGCCAAAGGCGTCAGCATCGGGGAGCGTTCGCGCGGTCTCAATCAGACCGTGACCGTAGGCGTTCGCTTTCACCACCGCAACCAGTTTACTGGCGGGGGCCAGTTCACGCAGACGTTGCAGGTTGTGTCGCAGAGCGCGGCGGTTAATCAAAACAGTTGCCGCTTGCATTTGTATTCCTTTTTTTCAGGTTCTGCCCACCCGTGCAAAACCTCGCTAAACAGATAGGACCGGAGTATGCTATTCCACATCCAGGGATGGGTTTATAAACGGCAAGATGATATCGGATTTTCAGCCATGACAAAGATAAAATTTGTTTTCTTTTTTCTGCTAATCGCAGGTATAACGCCTGCCGCGACGGGGGCTTGCCCGGCGCAGACACCTGACGGTGTCGCAGATAAGTTTTACTCAACCTATGTTTTTTCTGATACCAGCTTTAAGAGTGAAAAAGACCAGCTGGCATTTTTTCAGAAATACCTCACCCCCTCGCTTTATCAACTGATTGTTGGCGCGTATGACAGAAATAAACGCGACTACGCCATCGATCCCACGGCCAAACCTACTTTTGGTGACGGGATTATTTTCACGTCTTATCCTTCGGATAGTTACTATGAGAAATTTGATGGCGTGACACTACCGTCATCGTATAAACCTGGTGATAACAACGTCACTGTCGCCCTCCATTTTCATTTTACCGTTGATGATAAAAAGGCCTGGCAGGACGAAGCGCTAATGGCGCGTTCCGCTGATGATGGCTGTTGGCGGATCGACAATATCATATTCCACGAAGACGAAGATAACTCGGTTCTGAGCCTTAAAGAGTGGCTAAAAAAAGGGATTGAAAGCCCGGCAGAATAATTTTTGAGGCCAGTGTTTAGCTGGCCTCAATGTTATTCATCGTCGTACTGCGGCCCTGCGTAATTATCGAAGCGTGACCACTGACCATTAAAGGTCAAACGTACCGTACCGATAGGGCCGTTACGTTGTTTACCGATAATAATTTCCGCGATGCCTTTTAAATCACTATTCTCGTGATAAACCTCATCACGGTAAATAAACATGATCAAGTCCGCATCCTGCTCGATGGAGCCGGATTCACGCAGGTCGGAGTTAACCGGGCGTTTGTCGGCACGCTGTTCCAGAGAACGGTTCAACTGTGAGAGCGCCACCACGGGCACATTGAGTTCTTTCGCCAGGGCTTTTAATGAGCGGGAGATCTCAGCAATTTCCAGGGTACGGTTATCGGAAAGTGCCGGTACACGCATCAACTGCAAGTAGTCGATCATAATAAGCCCGATGCCGCCGTGTTCACGGGCAATGCGGCGGGCGCGGGAGCGCACTTCTGTGGGCGTCAGGCCGGAGGAATCATCAATATAGATATTACGTTTTTCCAGCAAAATGCCCATCGTGCCGGAAATGCGCGCCCAGTCTTCATCATCCAGTTGCCCGGTACGGATTTTAGTCTGGTCAACGCGCGACAGCGACGCCAGAGAACGCATCATAATCTGTTCCGATGGCATCTCCAGCGAGAAGATAAGCACCGGTTTATCCTGCAACATCGCCGCATTTTCGACGAGGTTCATCGCAAATGTCGTTTTACCCATCGACGGACGCGCTGCAACAATGATCAAATCCGACGGCTGCAGGCCAGCGGTTTTTTTGTTCAGATCGTCATAGCCAGTATTTACCCCCGTCACGCCATCGTGCGGCTGTTGGAACAACTGCTCAATACGCGCGACGGTTGCGTCGAGTACATCGGCGATATTCTTCGGTCCTTCGTCTTTGTTCGCCCGACTTTCGGCAATTTTAAAGACGCGAGACTCAGCCAGGTCCAGCAGGTCTTCACTGGTACGCCCCTGCGGATCAAAACCGGCTTCGGCAATCTCGTTAGCAACGGAAATCATCTCGCGAACAACGGCACGTTCTCGCACGATGTCAGCATAAGCGCTGATGTTCGCCGCACTTGGGGTGTTTTTTGACAGTTCAGCCAGATAAGCAAAACCACCGACGCTATCAAGTTGCCCCTGGCGCTCCAGTGATTCCGCCAGTGTTATCAGATCAATCGGGCTACCGCCTTCCTGCAAACGCGCCATTTCGGTAAAGATATGGCGATGCGGTCGGGTGTAGAAATCATCCGCGACAACGCGCTCAGCCACATCATCCCAGCGTTCATTATCCAGCATTAAACCGCCCAACACTGATTGCTCCGCTTCAATCGAGTGCGGAGGCACTTTCAGCCCGGCAACTTGAGGATCGCGCTCGCGGTTATCAGTCTGTTGTTTGTTGAAAGGTTTATTGCCTGCCATAACGAATGGTGTTACCTGCTGTTGAATGGGGGACAAGAGAGTATAGCGAGAAACAGTTTCTCGCTACAGCATTTAACGTCCCCGCTTTCCGGTGGATATGAGAATTGGCCAGGTCGGTCGACAGACAAAGTGGCTCACCAGCATGTCACAATGGCGTATCTATAAGATCATACTCATCCAGAAGCAAAACAACGGCAAAGGAAAAAATCACCGTACTAATAAGTCTGCATATTGTCTTGATTGGTTTTGATTTGAAGCTATTTCCCAAAAGCCATATTAGTCCTGCAACCAGGATAAGGACCAAACCAAATGTTATAACTAAACTCGAGAAATCTAACAATCCACCACTCATTATCACCACTCCCTGGATTTATTGACCTCATCAGCTTATCAGTTTCCTTTCCAGCCGATGCAACTAACTTCTGGGTATAAATAATTACCCGTACTTAAGTTCTTACTGTTAGGCTTATTGGGTAATTTCCGCACAGTACAGGAGCGAACGATGGCAATAAAAATCGAATTTCACCAACATGGTGGCCCGGAAGTTCTGCAAACCGTGGAGTTCACTCCTACCGATCCGGCAGAGAATGAAATCCAGGTAGAAAACAAAGCCATCGGCGTTAATTTTATCGACACGTATATCCGTAGTGGTCTTTATCCGCCACCGTCTATGCCCAGTGGATTAGGTACAGAAGCGGCGGGGGTAGTGAGCAAGGTCGGTCGCGGCGTGAAGCATATCAAAGCCGGTGATCGCGTGGTTTATGCGCAGTCGGCACTGGGCGCATACAGCTCCGTACATAATGTTAATGCCGATAAAGCCGCAATTCTGCCAGCAGCCATTTCTTTTGAACAGGCAGCCGCGTCGTTCCTGAAAGGCTTAACGGTGTTTTATCTGCTGCGTAAAACCTATGAAATAAAACCTGACGAACAATTTCTGTTTCATGCTGCTGCGGGCGGAGTCGGTCTGATCGCCTGCCAGTGGGCGAAGGCATTAGGGGCCAAACTTATCGGCACTGTTGGTACAGCGCAAAAAGCACAGAGCGCGTTAAAAGCAGGAGCGTGGCAGGTTATTAATTATCGCGAAGAGAATCTGGTCGAGCGAGTCAAAGAGATTACTGGCGGCAAGAAACTCCGTGTGGTCTATGACTCGGTAGGTAAAGATACCTGGGAGGCGTCGCTCGAATGCCTGCAACGTCGTGGTCTGATGGTCAGTTTTGGTAACTCTTCTGGCGCAGTAACCGGGGTTAATTTAGGGATTTTGAATCAGAAAGGTTCGTTGTATGTGACGCGCCCTTCCCTGCAAGGCTATATCACCACGCGAGATGAATTGAGCGAAGCCAGCAATGAGCTATTTTCATTGATTGCCAGCGGCGTGATTAAAGTGGATGTTGCGGATGCGCAAAAATATCCGCTTACTGAGGCGCAGCGTGCCCATGAAGTTCTGGAAAGCCGGGCGACACAAGGCTCCAGTTTATTGATTCCTTGAGTATTGTAGAAAGAAATTGGGCTTCCACCTGGGAAGCCCTTTCTTTTTTAGTTCGGCTGTATGTAGGGTACAGCTCGATGAATTTGTTTGACGCGCAATAGTGACAGATTTAATTATCAATTCCTATTTTGTTCTAAGGGCAAAAACTGAGGTTGTGATCCTCCGCACAATCCCTTAGTAACGCCAGCGGTTATTGCGCTGATATTGTGGCAATTTTGGCGATTTAATCGCCCTGATAACCCACACTATCGCAACGGCTAACAACAACCACGGCAATAACTTAATCATCAGTGCCAGCATACCGCCCAAAAACATAAATGCGGTCGCCACTGCCAGGGCAGCAATTACCCCGAGAAAAGAGACGCCGGTGACCAGCAACATGACAAAGAAGCCAATCACAAAAAGTAGTTCCAGCATGATGTTCTCCCAAAAATGAATTCTCTTGCTGGCGTTACAAGAATCATGCCAACAAATAATCTATTGATTTATAAACAAAACGCCCCGCGAGTTAACGCAGGGCGTGGTGAATTTGACTAAGTTTTGGTTAAAAATTAACGATTATCTGCAACCAGCTTTAAAGCATGTTCCAGTACGTTAATATCCGCGCCGGGTTTATGGGCGTTTTCGCTTAAATAACGCCGCCATTGACGTGCTCCTGGAATCCCCTGGAACAGCCCCAGCATATGCCGCGTGATATGCCCCAGATACGTTCCCTGGCTAAGTTCACGTTCAATGTAGGGGTACATTGCCCGCACCACTGCGACCGGATCAGCATCTGTATCTGTAGAAGCAAAAATTTCTCGATCTACCGCCGCCAGAATACCAGGATTCTGATAAGCCTCACGCCCGACCATTACGCCATCCATATGCTGCAGATGCATTTTGGCTTCCTCCAGCGACTTGATCCCGCCGTTAATCGACATTGTTAAATGGGGGAAATCGCGCTTCAGCTGATAGACACGAGGATAATCAAGTGGCGGGATCTCCCTGTTTTCTTTCGGGCTTAAACCGGAAAGCCAGGCTTTACGGGCGTGGATGATAAACATCTCACACTCACCCTTACCGGAAACGGTGTTGATAAAATCACAAAGAAATTCGTAGCTGTCCTGGTCGTCAATACCAATACGCGTTTTCACCGTCACCGGAATCGACACCACATCACGCATCGCTTTCACGCAGTCCGCCACCAGCTGCGCGTTACCCATCAGGCACGCACCAAACATACCGTTCTGTACGCGATCAGACGGGCAGCCCACATTGAGGTTGATTTCATCATATCCACGCGCTTCCGCCAGTTTCGCACACTGTGCCAGCGCCGCCGGATCGCTACCACCCAGTTGCAATGCCACCGGATGCTCTTCTTCGCTGTATGCCAGGTAATCACCTTTACCGTGAATAATCGCCCCCGTGGTCACCATCTCGGTATACAGCAGCGTATTACGAGAGAGCAGACGCAAGAAATAACGGCAGTGCCTGTCTGTCCAGTCGAGCATCGGAGCAATGGAGAAACGGTAAGCGGGATAAGCGGTTTGTGATTCTGCTGACATGGCGATTTTTTAATCATTTGGTAAATGGGGGCGCTACTATAGCATAACGATTAAGCCAGAAGGCAATGCTCTGGTGAAGGGCTTGAGTAACCGGGGATCTCGGCGTTTAACAGAGAACATGATAAAGTAAGGACTTCCTTATTTCCCATATTTTGAGGTGCTAAATGGAAATGACCACAACGCAGGAGTTACTGGCGCAGGCTGAAAAACTCTGCAGCCAGCGTAATGTGCGCCTGACTCCGCAGCGCCTCGAAGTGCTACGTCTGATGAGCCTCCAGGAAGGCGCTATCAGTGCTTACGATCTATTGGATTTATTGCGCGAATCCGAACCACAAGCCAAACCACCGACGGTTTATCGTGCACTGGATTTTCTGCTGGAGCAGGGATTTGTACATAAGGTGGAATCCACCAACAGCTATGTACTCTGCCATCTGTTTGATCAGCCGACCCATACGTCTGCGATGTTTATTTGCGATCGTTGTGGCGCGGTGAAAGAAGAGTGTGCGGAAGGTGTGGAAGATATTATGCATACTCTGGCGGCAAAAATGGGCTTTGCCTTGCGGCATAATGTGATTGAAGCACATGGATTATGTGCAGCGTGTGTTGAAGTTGAAGCGTGTCGTCATCCTGAAAAGTGCCAGCACGACCATTCCATTCAGGTGAAGAAAAAGCCGCGCTAACAACATTGTCTTACAGAGGGAGTACATCCTTGTACTTGCAGGCATGAGGGTTACCAGCGATAGTCGTTACGGGTTTCCCAGTCTACGACCTCTTTTTCCGCCTGATCTTTCTGATAGCCATAACGTTCCTGGATTTTCCCCACCAGCTGATCGCGTTTGCCCTCAATGACCGTCATATCATCATCGGTCAGTTTGCCCCATTGCTCTTTCACTTTACCTTTCAACTGTTTCCAGTTACCGCCGACTTCGTCTTTATTCATATTCAAGTCCTCATCGTTAGGTTGTGAATAGCGAGAGTGTCGCGTCCAACATCGCTATGTTTTCTGCTGAACGTGAGATTAAGTGTAGTCAGGAATCTGGAATCAGAATTATTTATCAGAATTTTTAACCATCACGTTTCTGCAAACCAAGTGCCATTACACCAGTGACGACGCCAGATATAAGCCAGAGAAAGCCCTCGCAGTGCCAAAAATACGGTTAATGCCAGCCACAAACCATGATTACCCAGCCACGGTAAGGTCAGTAACGTAAGCGCGAATCCTGCTGCTGCGACCGCCATACTATTGCGCATTTCGGCGGCGCGTGTTGCACCAATAAACATGCCATCCAGCAGATAACACCAGACCCCCACCAGCGGCAAAATGACTTGCCAGAAAAGATAATGATCGGCCAGTTGTTGGATCTGGGTTAACGAGGTCAGTAAGGCAATGATATGTTCACCCGCCAGCAAATAAATCACAGAAAACAGCAACGCTACGATCCCCGACTGGCGGCACGCTGCACGCCAGACCTCCAGTAGCTGGCTCCCGTCGCGTGCACCGTACGCCTGACCTGAATGCGCTTCAACCGCGTAGGCAAAACCATCCAGCGCATAGGCGGTAAAGGTGAGTAGCGTCATCAGGACCGCGTTGACGGCGATAATGTCACTTCCCAGTCGCGCGCCAAGAACCGTTATTGCGCCAAAACAGAGTTGTAACAATAACGAACGCAGCATGATATCGCGGTTAAGTGCCAGCAGGCGGCGGAAGTTGCCTCGCCAGGCTGTTTTCAGCATTTCACCGGAGATACCGCGTAGTTTGAGGATTTTACGCACCATTAGCAGACCAATCAGCAATGTTGCATATTCCGCAATAACCGTCGCCAGCGCCGCGCCCTGCACGTTCATATGAAGCCCCATCACCAGCCAGATATCGAGCACAATGTTGAGGATATTACCGACCACCAGCAGAACAACCGGCGCACGGGCATATTGCACGCCAAGTAACCAGCCAAGTAATACCAGATTAGCCAGTGATGCCGGAGCACTTAACCAACGGATTTCCAGAAAGCGTCGTGCCTGTTCCAGTACAGCCTCACTGCCACCGACAATATGTAAAGCAAGAGCGATTATCGGTGTGCGTAACAGAGCAATTAATGCTCCAGCCCCTAATGCCAGCAACAGCGGTTGCACCAGTGCTCGTGCTAAAGCCTGAGGATTTTTTGCACCATAAGCCTGGGCGGTAAGACCGGTGGTGCTCATACGCAAAAACAACAGCAACATAAAGAGAAAGCTGGTCGCCGTTGCCCCTACAGCCACACCGCCCAAATAAACCGGACTATCAAGATGACCAATAACTGCCGTATCGACCAGACCCAGTAACGGGACGGTGATATTGGAGAAGATCATGGGTAAGGCAAGATGCCAGAGTGCTTTATCAGATGAGGTAAGGAATGCCATGCAGACAAGCCTGATGAGAAGAAGTGAAAAACAGACCGCGATGCCTGATGCATCGCGGTATTAAAAGCTTGATTACAGCCAGTCGCCGTTGCGAATTACGCCTACAGCCAGACCTTCAATAGTGAAATTCTGTTGACGAAGATCGACAACAATAGGTTTGAATTCACTGTTTTCTGGCAGGAGTTCGACTTTGTTACCCTGTTTTTTCAAACGCTTAACGGTAACTTCGTCATCAATACGCGCCACAACGACCTGGCCATTACGTACGTCCTGTGTTTTATGTACTGCCAGCAGGTCGCCGTCCATAATACCAATGTCTTTCATCGACATGCCGCTAACGCGAAGTAAGAAGTCCGCATTGGGTTTAAAGAGAGAAGGATCGACCTGATAATGGCCTTCAATATGCTGTTGTGCCAGAAGTGGTTCACCAGCAGCTACACGCCCAACCAGCGGCAGCCCCTCTTCTTCTTCCTGCAACAGTCGGATACCACGCGAAGCACCAGAAACAATTTCAATGACACCTTTACGTGCCAGCGCCTTCAGATGTTCTTCAGCAGCGTTTGGGGAACGAAACCCCAAGCGCTGCGCAATTTCCGCACGCGTCGGTGGCATACCTGTCTGGCTGATGTGATCCCGAATGAGATCAAACACCTCTTGCTGCCTGACCGTTAACGCTTTCATTTCGCCCCCTGGGTGTATATACAGTTATGCTGTGAGTATATACAGCGAAAGGCGAATTTGGAATCACAAAATACACGATAAACGAGAGTTTTAGCGAAATCTGGAAGCATTATCGGAAATGCGACCACAACAGGATGCCCCAGGTTATCAGTGCGACGATAATAGAAAGTAAAACGGCGGCAGACCCCATATCTTTGGCTCGCCCGGAAAGTTCGTGATATTCAGAACCAATGCGGTCAACCACTGCTTCGATCGCACTGTTAAGGATTTCGACAATCATCACCAGCATTACTGAACCAATTAATAATACGCGGGTAATCGCATCGACATCCAGCCAGCAGGCGATGACCACGCCTAGCAATACAGCGACGCTCTCCTGGCGAAATGCTGCTTCATTAACCCATGCAGCACGAAAACCTTTCCAGGAATAGCCTGCTGCTTTGATAATCCGGGTGAATCCAGTGGTATTATTGGCCATTGAAAGAACCTTTTTGCTTTATTAGCGTCAATAAAAAAGAACTGTTTACCCGTGTAATTCGGGTGACAACAACGCGACGCGAAGGTTGAAGGGATACAACAGAATTTCAACCGACTTTCTGCTATCCTTGCGGCGCATTTGCATTATTAACCAGAGGCTTTACATCGTTTATGTCCGGCTGGCCACGAATTTACTACAAATTACTGAATTTACCATTAAGCATCCTGGTAAAAAGCAAGTCTATTCCGGCAGATCCTGCCCCGGAACTGGGGCTCGATACCTCTCGTCCAATTATGTACGTTTTACCGTACAACTCAAAAGCGGATTTGCTGACCCTACGTGCCCAGTGTCTGGCGCACGATCTCCCTGACCCGTTAGATCCACTGGAGATCGACGGTACGCTGCTGCCTCGCTATGTCTTTATTCACGGCGGTCCACGCGTGTTCACTTATTACACGCCAAAAGAAGAGTCGATCAAGCTGTTTCACGACTATCTCGACTTACACCGCAGTAACCCCAATCTCGACGTCCAGATGGTGCCAGTATCGGTAATGTTTGGTCGTTCACCAGGGCGTGAAAAAGGCGAAGTTAATCCACCATTGCGTATGCTCAACGGCGTGCAAAAATTCTTTGCTGTTCTGTGGTTAGGCCGTGACAGCTTTGTGCGTTTCTCGCCGTCCGTTTCTTTACGCCATATGGCGGATGAACACGGCACGGATAAAACTATTGCTCAGAAACTGGCACGTGTCGCGCGTATGCACTTCGCTCGTCAGCGACTTGCAGCAGTTGGCCCGCGCCTGCCTGCCCGTCAGGATCTGTTTAATAAACTGCTCGCCTCCCGTGCGATCGCCAAAGCGGTAGAAGACGAAGCGCGTAGCAAGAAAATCTCCCATGAAAAAGCGCAGCAAAATGCCGTCGCATTGATGGAAGAGATCGCAGCTAACTTCTCTTATGAGATGATCCGTCTTACCGACCGTATTCTCGGTTTTACCTGGAACCGTCTCTATCAGGGCATTAATGTTCATAATGCCGAGCGTGTACGGCAACTGGCGCACGATGGTCATGAAATTGTTTATGTGCCGTGCCATCGCAGCCATATGGACTACTTGCTGCTTTCCTATGTGTTATATCACCAGGGGCTGGTACCGCCACATATTGCCGCCGGGATTAACCTGAACTTCTGGCCAGCAGGGCCGATTTTCCGCCGTCTGGGGGCATTTTTTATCCGCCGTACCTTTAAGGGCAATAAACTCTACTCTACTGTATTCCGTGAATATCTGGGTGAGCTGTTTAGCCGTGGCTATTCTGTAGAGTATTTTGTTGAAGGGGGCCGTTCACGTACTGGTCGTCTGCTGGACCCGAAAACCGGTACGTTGTCGATGACCATTCAGGCAATGTTGCGTGGCGGTACTCGTCCTATTACCTTAGTGCCGATTTACATCGGTTATGAGCACGTGATGGAGGTGGGCACCTACGCGAAAGAACTGCGTGGGGCAACCAAAGAGAAAGAGAACATGGCGCAGATGCTGCGTGGTCTAAGCAAGCTGCGTAATCTCGGTCAGGGCTATGTCAATTTTGGCGAACCCATTCCGTTGATGACCTATCTCAACCAGCACGTACCAGAATGGCGCGAATCTATCGACCCGATCGAAGCGGTGCGTCCGGCCTGGTTAACACCGACGGTAAATAACATTGCTGCCGATTTGATGGTGCGTATTAATAACGCCGGGGCGGCTAACGCCATGAACCTGTGTTGTACTGCGTTACTGGCATCTCGTCAGCGTTCACTTACCCGTGAGCAATTGACCGAGCAGTTAGATTGCTATCTTGATCTGTTACGCAATGTGCCGTACTCCCCCGATGCGACTGTACCTTCTGCCAGCGCCAGTGAACTGATTGACCACGCGCTGCAGATGAATAAGTTTGAGGTGGAGAAAGACACCATTGGTGACATCATCATTCTGCCGCGTGAACAGGCAGTGTTGATGACCTATTACCGCAACAACATTGCACATATGCTGGTACTGCCTTCGTTGATGGCAGCAATTGTCACGCAGCACCGTCACATCTCCCGTGAGGCATTGTTGCACCACGTTGAAGTGCTGTACCCAATGCTGAAAGCTGAGCTGTTCCTGCGTTGGGATCGCGACGAATTACCAGATGTTATTGATGCACTGGCGCGTGAGATGGCGCGTCAAGGGCTGATTACCCTGCAAAATGACGAGTTGCAAATTAATCCTTCACACTCCCGCACATTGCAGTTGCTGGCCGCTGGTGCACGCGAAACATTGCAGCGTTATGCCATCACTTTCTGGCTGCTAAGCGCTAATCCGGCAATCAACCGCAGTTCGCTGGAGAAAGAGAGTCGCACCGTGGCGCAACGTCTGTCAGTGTTGCATGGCATTAACGCGCCGGAGTTCTTCGACAAAGCAGTGTTCAGTTCTCTGGTACTGACTCTGCGTGATGAAGGTTACATCAGCGATAGTGGCGACGCCGAACCGGCAGAGACATTGAAGGTGTATCAGATGCTGGCGGAGTTGATTACGTCTGATGTGCGTCTGACGATTGAAAGTGCGACGCAGGGCGAGTAAATCAAGATAATAAAAAACCGGTCAAGTGACCGGTTTTTTTTATTAAATTAACAAAATCAAAAATGCCAGTAACTCATTGCCAGCCCTAAAAACAGCACCAGGCCAACATAGTTATTATTCATAAACGCCTTAAAACAGGCTTCACGCTCACGGTTGGCAATCAGCTTTTGTTGATAAACAAACAGACCACCTGCAACCAGAATCGACCAGTAATAGCCCCAGTCTAGGCCGTTAAGCCAACCAATCAGCGCCATTAATACCATCACGCCAATCTGTAATACGCCGATAATAAATTTATCGTATTGCCCAAACAGGATCGCCGTGGATTTAATGCCAATTTTAACATCGTCATCGCGGTCAACCATCGCGTACTGAGTATCATAAGCAACTGCCCAAAGGATATTCGCAAGGAACATCAACCAGCAGCTAAGCGGCACCGACTCACTAACCGCAGCAAAAGCCATAGGGATCGACCAACCAAATGCCGCGCCCAATACCACTTGCGGTAAATGCGTGTAGCGCTTCATAAATGGGTAAACCCAGGCCAGTGCCAGTGCGGCTACAGATAACAGAATCGTCATCGTGTTCAGTGTCAGTACCAGCAAAAATGCCAGCAGCACCAACACCACAAACAACGTCCGGGCTTCTTTTTCGGTTACCGCACCGCTGGGCAACGGTCGGTTTGCGGTGCGTTTAACATGACCGTCAAATTTACGATCAGCATAATCGTTAACCACACACCCGGCGGCCCGCATTAGCCAGACTCCAGCCACAAATACTGCCAGAATCCACAATGGTGGCACGCCTGGTGTAGCCACCCAAAGTGCCCACAGGGTTGGCCAGAGCAGTAGTAACGCGCCAATTGGCTTATCCGTACGCATTAAGCGGTGAAACGCCAACAGCTTATTCTGCGTCAGACTCCACTCCATCTTTATTTCCTCTTAGTACAACGGTGATGCAGGCAAAAACAGTTCAGTAAGCATCAGGGGCTTACCGCTTAACCGCAGACGTGAACGCCGCCCCCATAGCTCTGCATCACGACCAATCTCAATAAAATCACGGCTCAACGTTGATGATGTAAACAGGTAGCGCCCCAACGGGGTCTTACCCAGTTTTTGTAATGCCAGTTCAGGGCCAGATAACGTTGATTCTGGCACCACAGTGCGCCCCGCAAGCCAGGGTTCACCATCTGCGCAAAGTAAAATTTCCCGCAGCCAGTAGCGAGGCTCTTGCGGCAACTGCGATAACTCCAGGGCAACATCTTGTTGCCCGACAAAGCCTTCGCGGATTACTGTCACGCTCACCTTTTTTCCCTGCTGCTCAAAACGTTTGGTCATGGAATCTTCCAGTAATAACCAGTCGAGTTGTGCGGGATCAAGCGCCGGAATCTCAGCAAAATAGCGCAGCGCACGCAGTTGCGTTAACGCGGGATGTGACATGCGAACTCTCCGTTCTATAACGTGAAGGCATTGTATCGCAGAAAAGAGATTACGGGAGAAGGAAACAAAATTAAGTGATCTATTGCGCAACAAAAACGCAACAATCGCAAAAAATGATAAAAAAAGGTGCGCCAGAAGACGCACCAGTTGTTGCAAAATCAGCACTGCGGGGAGTGGTTACCCCTTGCCTTTTACACTGCTGATAAAAGTGGAACGGGCAGAGGTCGAGCCCAGACGTTCAGCTTCATCAAGCAGTTTCAGCGCTTTATCGACATCACCTTTTGCCACCGCCTCTTTGATCGCCTGATTAAAGTAGCTTTCGGTATCTGTCAGCATCGGTTCGCTTTTCTTCGCTGGTGCTGGCGTTGCTGTCGGTGCTGGTGCTGCATAAGCAGGCGCAGCAGTGTTGCCTACAGTGACCGGCCCCGGACCGGAAGAACCAAACAGTGGCCCAACCAGAACGCTGGAGCTGCTATTGGTTTTCACTTTCAGTTTCAGCAAACCATCAGTGGTATGGCGGGCAATCGGATCAGGAATATCCGGTACGGCGTTACCCACGCCTTTGGCATAGGCTTTTGCCGGATCAATCAGTTTTGTGGTTTGCTGGAGATCTTTCTCAGTAGTAAAGACCAAAACATAAATTTTCTGCTGACCCAAAGCAGGCGTCAGGCGCATTACCCCTTCAAGACGATCGGCGCTCATTACACCAGGCTCCTGGTAGGTAAAATAGCTGCTGGGGAAGTAAGCAGAAGGCGTCATGTTCTGATCAAGAATTAATACGTTCGGTGCAAATACGCTGGTTTGCTTATTCACTTCGCTGGTCAGCGTCAATGTCAGTTCACCGATATTAGCCGGTACGCTATACGCCGCAACCGGGCCGCTGATACCTGCTACGTTCAGTTGTTGGCCGCCCGTTGCCAACTGTGTGGTCTGGACTTTAGCTTGATCGACGGGCGTCCAGGTCAGTTGTTGCAGCGCAGCGGTGGGAATAGCGGGGGCATCGCTGGTGTTTTGCGGTACGTAGTTAACGTCTGCCAGAGTGATTCCCGGTGCGCCAGCCAATAGCCCTACAGATAAACAAAGGGCGACGAGACTTTTTTTCATTTTCATTGTTATCACCTCAGAAAGCGGGGGTCAGGCGGTAGCCAGGCAATAGCGCGCCAAACCCGATAAACAGAGGGGCTTACGCCCCTCATCAGGTCAGGTTAGTGCGTTATTACCACCAGATTTCCATCTGGGCACCGAAGGTCCACTCGTCGCTGTCGCCACGACCGAAGCTACCGCCTTCGAAATTCGCCGGAACGGCTTTGCCGTAGTTCGGGTTAGTTTTGGAGTTATCGTTGTAGTCATAACCCCATTTCTCATCCCACTTGGCGTAGGTGGCGAACACACGAATAGCCGGACGCGACCAGATGCTGTCGCCAGCCTGCCATTGTTGAGCAAGGGTGATTTTGTACTGGTTGTTCTTGTCGCCAGTGCGTTGGGATTCGACGTTGTCGTAGCCCACTTCCAGCAGGGTACTCATGATCGGCGTCCACTTGTACATCGGACGAATACCGACCGTCCACCATTTGGTGCCGTTGTCGTTATCCCAGTTGATATCCTGATACATACCGACATACATCATGTCCCAGTTATCACCCAGGGAGATTGCACCGTGGTCGAGGATACGCAACAAATGACCGTTGTTGTTAATGTTGTAAGCAAAGTGCTCGTTATCAAACGCGACGCCCGAGCCCTGGTTCAGACCTTTACCCTGGGAAGTCATTGCGTCAGTTGCGTACTGAACAACAAACTTGTTGAAGCCTTTTAACATGCTCTGGGTATGTTCAGCAGTGAACATCCAGCCATCTTTAGAAGCGCCATCAACCAGACGATAATCATCACGTAAGTTTGCACGACCATAATCCACACCCAGTTCTAAAGTACCGCCTGGGTTGATTTCCATTTGTGCTAAACGTACGTCGAACACATCGTTCGCGGTCTCGTTAACATAATCGTAGATATTATCGCTGGCGAAAGAGGAAGAACCGCCCGCTTCAGAAGAACGCGTAGCTGCCAGAGAAAGTTTACCGAAACCGAGATCGATGTTTTCCAGACCGGCACCAGGACCTGAAATATCCCAGTAGTAGAAGTCGATCATGTGAACGTCATGACGTTGGTAGAAGCGTTTACCTGCCCAGATGGTGGCACCCGGCAGCGCGTCGATCAGGTTTTTACCCTGAACGTTCGCTTCACGGAAGGCCGGGCTGGTAGCTTCCCAGTCGTTTTGCTGTGCTACGGAATAGGCTACGTTGGTATCGAAGTAGAAACTCTTATCGCCTTCTTTCCACACTTCCTGGCCCAGTTTCAATTCCGCATAGGTTTCACATTCGTTACCAAGACGGTATTTACTTTGTGCACCGGTGGTCTGGAAACACTGCTGTTCACCGCCACTACCCGTCCAGCCAATACCGGAACGAGCGTAACCGTGGAAATCCACGGCCATTGCCTGAACAGACATCATGCCTGCTGCGACGGCAACTGCCAGGGGGAGTTTGCGCAGAGTTGTCATCATTCTATCTCCTGAGATCATTGCTTTTCTTTTTTTACACATCGCCTTGTAGAGACGTTGTGTCTGTTGTGGAATGCTTAAACGCCCGGTTCCTGATGCAGTCGACGACATGCAGTGCCATCTTCACGGAACAGATGACAACGCTCTGGCGGCAGGCCGATAGCGAATGTGGCACCCTCTTCTACCAACACCACGTCAGTCTGGCGGTACACCAGGTTTTGACGTATTGAAGGGATCTGGATATGAATTTGCGTTTCGTTGCCCAGTTGCTCTACCACCTGCACCACGCCTTCCAGCGTGACATCAGCGATATCGCTCGGTAACAGGTGTTCAGGGCGAATACCTAATGACATGTTGGCCCCAACCTGGACATCGCGGCTGTCTACCGGCAACCAGACTTGCTGGCGATTTGGCATCGGCAGTTCAACTTGCACTTGATCGATGGCGAGCGCGGTCACTTTCACTGGCAGGAAGTTCATCTTCGGTGAACCAATAAAGCCTGCGACAAAGCGGTCCGCCGGATAGTGGTAAAGTTCCAGCGGCTTGCCGACCTGCGCCACACGACCGGCATCCAGCACCACGATTTTGTCCGCCAGCGTCATTGCCTCGACCTGGTCATGAGTGACATAAATCATGGTGCGGCCCAGACGTTTATGCAGGCGGGAGATTTCGATACGCATCTGTACGCGCAGCGCGGCATCAAGGTTGGAGAGCGGTTCATCGAGTAAAAACACACTGGGTTCCGCCACCAGCGTACGGCCTATTGCCACACGCTGACGTTGCCCACCAGAAAGCGCCTTTGGTTTACGATCCAGCAGATGTGCCAGTTGCAGCACCTCAGCGACCTGATTAACTCGCTGGTTAATCACCTCTTTTTTAGCGCCCGCCAGCTTCAGGCCAAACGACATGTTTTCCGCAACCGAGAGATGGGGGTAAAGCGCATAGGACTGGAACACCATACCGACACCGCGTTCCGCAGGCGGCACGTCGTTCATCCGCTTTTCCCCGATAAACAAGTCTCCACTGGTGATGGTTTCTAACCCGGCGATCATACGTAGTAATGTTGATTTACCGCAGCCTGATGGCCCGACAAACACCACGAACTCTCCTTCGTGGATGTCGAGATTGATATCTTTCGATACCACCACTTCGCCCCAGGCCTTCGTTACATTTCGTAGCTGTACGCTCGCCATGCCCTTCTCCCTTCGTTACAACCTGTCATCGACAGCAACATTCATGATGGGCTGACTATGCGGCATCAGATGATTAGGTAAATCCTCCACCCCCCAGCTTTTTTATGGGGGAGGAGGCGGGAGGATGAGAAAGCAGGTACTGCGACGGATGGCTGGCAACCAGGAGGAATTTCGTGACCCCCGTTGCAAAAAACATGTCTATTTTATGTGCGCCACCCCGCATTACGCTCATTTATGCAACACAGATCACATAAAGCAGCAATGGGGCGTAGGGGAAAGGAGGATGGAAAGAGGATGTCATAGAAAGAAACTAAAGACCGTTAAGCGACCTCTGCGTATCCACGAGCAATATACACAAATGGAAAAGGACGGGTTATATGAAAATTAAAACTGGCGCACGCATCCTTGCTTTGTCGGCCCTGACAACACTGATGTTTTCCGCCACGGCACTCGCCAAAATTGAAGAAGGCAAGCTGGTCATCTGGATTAACGGCGATAAAGGCTATAACGGCCTGGCTGAAGTCGGTAAGAAATTCGAGAAAGACACGGGTATCAAAGTCGTTGTCGAACATCCGGATAAACTGGAAGAGAAGTACCCGCAGGTAGCTGCTACTGGCGACGGCCCGGATATTATTTTCTGGGCGCATGACCGTTTTGGTGGCTATGCACAGTCTGGCCTGCTGGCAGAAATCTCCCCGGATAAAGCCTTCCAGGACAAACTCTATCCCTTCACCTGGGATGCCGTTCGTTACAACGGCAAACTGATCGCCTACCCGATTGCGGTTGAAGCGCTGTCTCTGATTTACAACAAAGATCTCGTTCCGAACCCACCGAAAACCTGGGAAGAAATTCCGGCACTGGATAAAGAACTGAAAGCGAAAGGTAAGAGCGCGCTGATGTTCAACCTGCAGGAACCGTACTTCACCTGGCCGCTGATTGCCGCTGACGGTGGTTACGCCTTCAAGTATGAGAACGGCAAATACGACGTGAAAGATGTCGGTGTGGACAACGCAGGGGCGAAAGCCGGTTTAACCTTCCTGGTTGATCTGATCAAAAACAAACACATGAACGCAGACACCGATTACTCCATCGCAGAAGCAGCTTTTAACAAAGGCGAAACAGCGATGACCATCAACGGCCCGTGGTCATGGAGCAACATCGATAAGAGCAAAGTGAACTACGGCGTGACGCTGCTGCCAACCTTCAAAGGTAAGCCGTCTAAACCGTTCGTTGGTGTTCTGAGTGCCGGTATTAACGCCGCCAGCCCGAACAAAGAACTGGCGAAGGAGTTCCTCGAAAACTACTTGCTGACCGATCAGGGTCTGGAAGAAGTGAATAAAGACAAACCGCTGGGCGCTGTTGCACTGAAATCTTATCAGGAGCAGTTAGCGAAAGATCCGCGTATTGCCGCCACCATGGATAACGCCCAGAAAGGCGAAATTATGCCGAATATTCCGCAGATGTCTGCCTTCTGGTATGCGGTACGTACTGCGGTAATTAACGCTGACAGCGGTCGTCAGACTGTCGATGAAGCCCTGAAAGACGCGCAGACTCGTATCACCAAGTAATGCTGTGAAATGCCGGATGCGGCGTGAACGCCTTATCCGGCCAACAAAACCGAAACGAATGTAAGCCTGATAAGACGCGTCAGCGTCGTATCAGGCGGTTGTTGTCGGATGCAGCGTAAACGCTTTATCCGTTCTGGAATGAGGAAGATCCCCATGGATGTCATTAAAAAGAAACATTGGTGGCAAAGCGACACACTGAAATGGTCAGTTATTGGTCTGCTAAGTCTGCTGGTGGGATACCTTGTTGTTTTAATGTACGCACAAGGGGAATACCTGTTCGCCATCATGACGCTGATTTTAAGCTCTGCTGGCCTGTATATTTTTGCCAATCGTAAGACTTACGCCTGGCGCTATGTTTACCCTGGTATGGCGGGTATGGGGCTATTTGTCCTGTTCCCATTGGTTTGTACCATCGCTATTGCTTTTACCAACTACAGCAGCACTAACCAGCTGACTTTTGAACGCGCGCAGGAAGTGTTGTTAGACCGTACCTGGCAGTCAGGAAAAACCTATAACTTTGGCCTTTATCCAGCGGGTGATGAGTGGCAACTGGCCCTTACTGATGGAGAAAGTGGCAAATATTATCTTTCAGATGCCTTTAAATTTGGCGGCGTGCAGAAGCTACAACTGAAAGAGAGCGATACGCTTCCTGAAGGCGAACGCGCAACACTGCGCGTTATCACGCAAAACCGCCAGGCATTAAACGATATCACCGCCATATTGCCTAATGACAACAAAGTGATAATGAGTTCGCTGCGCCAGTTTTCCGGCACGCAGCCGCTCTACACGCTGTCTGAAGATGGCACATTGACCAATAATCAGAGCGGCGTGAAATATCGCCCGAACAATGAGATTGGTTACTACCAGTCACTGACCGCTGATGGTCACTGGGGCGATGAAAAATTAAGTCCCGGTTATACCGTCACCACCGGCTGGGACAATTTCTCCCGCGTCTTTACCGATGAAGGTATTCAGAAGCCGTTCCTGGCCATCTTCGCCTGGACCGTGGTGTTCTCAGTGTTAACAGTTTTGCTGACCGTCGCGGTAGGCATGGTGTTGGCCTGCCTGGTGCAATGGGAAGCGTTAAAAGGTAAAGCGATATATCGCGTATTGCTGATATTGCCCTACGCCGTGCCGTCATTTATCTCGATTCTGATCTTCAAGGGGTTGTTTAACCAGAGCTTCGGTGAAATCAACATGATGCTCAGTTCGCTGTTTGGCATTAAACCGGCCTGGTTCAGCGATCCGAATACCGCCCGTTTGATGATTATCATCGTCAATACCTGGCTCGGTTATCCATACATGATGATCTTGTGCATGGGCTTGTTAAAAGCGATTCCTGACGACCTGTACGAAGCATCAGCAATGGACGGTGCGAGTCCGTTACAGAACTTCTTCAAGATCACATTACCGCTGTTGATCAAACCGCTGACACCGCTGATGATTGCCAGCTTCGCCTTTAACTTCAATAACTTTGTACTGATTCAGCTGTTGACTAATGGCGGACCTGATCGACTCGGCACCACCACGCCAGCCGGTTACACCGACTTGTTAGTTAGCTACACCTACCGTATCGCCTTTGAAGGTGGCGGGGGGCAGGACTTTGGGCTTGCGGCAGCGATTGCCACGCTGATCTTCCTGTTGGTTGGTGCACTGGCGATTGTGAATTTGAAAGCCACGCGGATGAAGTTTGATTAAGGAACAATAGATATGGCAATGGTCCAACCTAAATCGCAAAAACTGCGTTTATTCATCACCCACGTAGGGTTACTGGTTTTCATCGCAGCAATTATGTTCCCGTTGCTGATGGTTATCACCATCTCCCTGCGCGAAGGTAACTTCGCCACGGGTAGCCTGATCCCGGAACATATCTCCTGGGAGCACTGGAAACTGGCATTAGGTTTCAGCGTAGAGCACGCCGACGGTCGCGTCACACCACCACCTTTCCCGGTACTGTTGTGGCTGTGGAACTCGGTAAAAATTGCTGGCATCACCGCGCTGGGTATTGTGGCGCTTTCCACCACTTGCGCCTACGCCTTCGCCCGAATGCGTTTTCCGGGGAAAGCAACACTGCTGAAAGGAATGTTGATTTTCCAGATGTTCCCGGCAGTGCTTTCGCTGGTGGCATTGTATGCATTGTTTGATCGCCTCGGCCAGTACATCCCGTTTATTGGTCTGAACACTCATGGCGGTGTGATTTTCGCCTACCTCGGTGGTATTGCCCTGCATGTCTGGACAATTAAAGGCTATTTCGAAACCATCGATGGGTCACTGGAAGAAGCTGCGGCGCTGGATGGCGCAACACCATGGCAAGCCTTCCGTCTGGTACTACTGCCATTGTCAGTACCGATTCTGGCAGTCGTGTTTATTCTGTCGTTTATCGCCGCAATCACCGAAGTTCCTGTCGCATCACTGTTGTTGCGTGATGTAAACAGCTACACGCTGGCTGTTGGTATGCAGCAGTATCTCAACCCACAAAACTATCTGTGGGGCGACTTTGCTGCAGCGGCGGTGCTGTCAGCCATTCCTATCACTCTGGTTTTCCTGCTGGCCCAACGCTGGCTGGTCAACGGCCTGACGGCGGGTGGTGTGAAAGGTTAATTGTTGTCGATATTTAGCTGTAACCCAGCCCGGAAACGGGCTATGCCACTGCACCCTCAAGTCTGTTATTCCATCTTGTGACTGTTATTCGGCGCTCCACGGAGCGCCATTTTTTCGTCCAATCACAAGTTTTATTATTCAACGATTAATATTTTCCAATATACAAAATTTATTACGTTATATGTTTTTATACTTACGATAATTCTTATTCGTGCTCTGAGTCACGGCAACACTCTTTTTTTCATCAATTGCAACAAATTTTCCGAATTAAGATCACAGAAAATACATAACGTAAAAGCGTTGTAAAAAATGATAATTGTCATAACTGCCAGACAATTCCAACATCAATGTACTGATAAAATAATGGAATAGCCTAAGGCAGGTCTGAATGAGTACCCAGTATAATTCCAGTTATATATTTTCGATTACCTTAGTCGCTACATTAGGTGGTTTATTATTTGGCTACGACACCGCCGTTATTTCCGGTACTGTTGAGTCACTCAATACCGTCTTTGTTGCTCCACAAAACTTAAGTGAATCCGCTGCCAATTCCCTGTTAGGGTTTTGCGTAGCCAGCGCTCTGATTGGTTGCATCATCGGCGGTGCCCTCGGTGGTTATTGCAGTAACCGCTTCGGTCGTCGTGATTCACTTAAGATTGCTGCTGTCCTGTTTTTTATTTCTGGTGTAGGTTCTGCCTGGCCAGAACTTGGTTTTACCTCAATAAACCCGGACAACACAGTGCCTGTTTATCTGGCAGGTTATGTCCCGGAATTTGTTATTTATCGCATTATTGGCGGTATTGGTGTTGGTTTAGCCTCAATGCTCTCGCCAATGTATATTGCGGAACTGGCTCCAGCTCATATTCGCGGGAAACTGGTCTCTTTTAACCAGTTTGCCATTATTTTCGGGCAACTTTTAGTTTACTGCGTGAACTATTTTATTGCCCGTTCCGGCGATGCCACCTGGCTGAATACTGACGGCTGGCGTTATATGTTCGCCTCGGAATGTATCCCTGCACTGCTGTTCTTAATGCTGCTGTATACCGTTCCAGAAAGTCCTCGCTGGCTGATGTCGCGCGGCAAACAGGAACAGGCGGAAGGTATCCTGCGCAAAATTATGGGCAACACCCTTGCAACTCAGGCAGTACAGGAAATTAAACACTCCCTGGATCATGGCCGCAAAACCGGTGGTCGTCTGCTGATGTTTGGCGTGGGCGTGATTGTAATCGGCGTTATGCTCTCCATCTTCCAGCAATTTGTTGGCATCAATGTGGTGTTGTACTACGCGCCGGAAGTGTTCAAAACGCTGGGGGCCAGCACCGATATCGCGCTGTTGCAGACCATTATTGTCGGAGTTATCAACCTCACCTTCACCGTTCTGGCAATTATGACGGTGGATAAATTTGGTCGTAAGCCACTGCAAATTATCGGCGCGCTCGGAATGGCAATCGGTATGTTTAGCCTCGGTACTGCGTTTTACACTCAGGCACCGGGTATTGTGGCGCTGCTATCGATGCTGTTCTATGTTGCCGCCTTTGCCATGTCCTGGGGTCCGGTATGCTGGGTACTGCTGTCGGAAATCTTCCCGAATGCCATTCGTGGTAAAGCACTGGCAATCGCGGTGGCGGCCCAGTGGCTGGCGAACTACTTCGTCTCCTGGACCTTCCCGATGATGGACAAAAACTCCTGGCTGGTGGCCCATTTCCACAACGGTTTCTCCTACTGGATTTACGGTTGTATGGGCGTTCTGGCGGCACTGTTTATGTGGAAATTTGTCCCGGAAACTAAAGGTAAAACCCTTGAGGAGCTGGAAGCGCTCTGGGAACCGGAAACGAAGAAAACACAACAAACTGCTACGCTGTAATCTTCCTGTCCAGCACGCCGCGCCAGTTCGGCGTGCTGTCTTTTTACTCCCGCTTCAGCCGTTTCGAATTACACAGCCATAAGGTGATCACCAGTAGCAGGATCGCTGCCGAGTAGATCAACACATCCAGCGGTGATTTATGATCGACGATGATCAAGCGCACAATGGCGGTGATCCCGATATAGACAAAGTAACGTAAGGGAAAGTGAAAACCGGACTGAAAGTACTTCACAATCAGCGCGATAAATTCGAAATAGAGAAAGTAAACCACCAGCCCTTCCACCAGCTCATATTTGCTGGTTTGTTCTGGCGCGAACAGCACATCAGCCAGATGCACCGTTTCTTTGCCGAGGAAGACAACCAAAATCAGGCCGAGACACAACAGGCCAAGATTGAGAACGGTCTGCAAAATGGTGGAGATAAACTCCACGCGCGGACGAGAGAGTGACGTCATAGCAGTACCTCCTTCACAATGGCGAGCTTCCTGTATAACGCAAAAATGTGACGGAGATCTATATTTTTTGTGTATGTTTTGTTCAACGCCGAATACGATTCCTGTATTCGGCGCTGCTTGTTAGCGGAAATTGACGCTTCGGTCGCTGGTCATGTCAT
This sequence comes from Escherichia fergusonii ATCC 35469, assembly GCF_000026225.1. NCBI lineage: Bacteria > Pseudomonadati > Pseudomonadota > Gammaproteobacteria > Enterobacterales > Enterobacteriaceae > Escherichia > Escherichia fergusonii. The sequence continues at coordinate 4,220,241 of NC_011740.1, read as the reverse complement.
ACAACTGGAACTTACGCCCAAGTTGCTGACCACCGTCGCGCGTCAGCGGCGTCCAGCCAATTGCCGCCCGGCTACGAGTCGGGCCAGACGAGAAGAGATCCAACGGTACAGAGATATACACGCCTTTGGTGAAGTCCCCTTCGCCGTACTCCTCTTTCGAAACATTCGTGATCGTGGCATACCCACCCACTACCACGCCGCTGTCAAAGCGTTTGGCGATTTCCAGCGTGCCGCCTTTATCCCCTGCCAGATATTGCCCGACGCTGGCTTTCACTAATACATCCTGAGCGAAAGATGGCGTCCAGTATGCGGTCAAATGACCAGTTTTCACGCTGTAATCGGTGAATTTCATCATATCTTTCGCGCTACGCCAGTCGCGCTGTTTAACGTAGTTAGCATCCAGACCAAACGCCCAGTTGCTATCCAGCGGGCGATACAACACCTCTGCCCCCACGCCGCCAAACATGGTTTCGAGATAACCACCGTAGACCTGACCGTAGAAGCCGTTGCCCAGATGCTGGAAGTAGTTGGCTTGCAGGTTATTCACATAGACATCATTCTGCACATACTCACGCACATGGGTACGAACGCGCGGTAAGTGCGAGTCCTGCGGTGGATTGGTGTAATTAAACTTGTCGTAATTGTTCGCCAGGTTAGCAAACAGACTACCGGTGGTCAGCAGATGGTCCGTCAGCCACAAATCCGCCGTTCCTATCACGCCCAGCTGGTACATGTAAAAGTTTTCCGGGCCACCGACCGACTGGTTCAGCACCGGATCGATATGGAAATCAAAGCGTGATTTGTCTATATACCAGCCCTGCTCGGTGGACGCAGGAACTACCGGCTCGACGCGTTTTTGCGCCAGCGTCGTTTCGTGGCCCAACGGCTCTCCGGCAAGATGATTTTTCAGGCTGGCTACATCGGTTTCCGTCGTCACCTGCGGCATGTTAAGGCGATTTTCTGTAACGCGGATCGTCTTGATCCCCTCCGGCAGATCGTTCATCACGATCCGATTAGCACGGATGATCCCTTCACGCGAATCACGATATTTCACCTGCTCACCGGTGACGTACAGCGTATCGCCTTTCGTCTGGATCTGCGGATCGGCCAGTCCGGCGTTGTATTTCAACAGCGTTAACTGATTCGCCACCACCGAATGCTGCAAAATGGCATCCTGCGGCTGCGGTTGATATTGCGGACGGGCGTTATCATTGTAGGACGGGCGTAGATCGTTAAAGTTGGTACGCAGCGTGACGCCAAACATAAAGGTGTTACCGCGTTCATAGCTAAGGTTAACGTCGGCCCAATCGGTAACGCGATAAATCGCCCCGACGTTAAACTTACTTTTTTGCTCCAGCTTCCCGGCAAAATCCTGCTGATAATTATTGCCTTCATACTCCAGTTTCAGACGCAGCGGCTGCCAGGGCGTCTGGTATTCCACGCCGCCAAACAGTGAGGCCGGACCGTGGAACATCTGGCTGCCGTCGATAGATCCCGCTTGTTTGTAGCTGTTATCGCGATAGCAATATTTGTCACTGGCTGAACAGAGCGGATTTTTCACGTTACCGCTGGTGCCCAGATATCCCCAGCCCAGGCCGAGCGTAAAATCGAATGGCCCCCAGGCTTTGCTGGCGACAAGATATTCCGCATCGAACAGCCCCGTACCGCCGATATCCCGCGCACCAACCGCTATCTGCGGCAGCCAGTAACTCTCTTCCCATAAACGCAGTTTGAGATCGAAGGCTTTATCTTTATACGTTTGATCACCAGAGAACGCTTCGACGCTGCTGTACTGCCGAGTGCGCACGTCGGTATAACGCAGCGTTGTTTCCAGCCACGGGAAGAGTTGCACTGAAGCTGAGTAATAACGGTACTGATCGTTATCGCGATAGTTCAGACTCAACTCCCCTTCCCGCGCCATGCGCGCGGTAGGTGTTTGTAATAATCCTACACCACCGAAATCCGATTGCGACGGACCAATGGGCGCAGGATATGTTTCGCCATAGCAAGCCGTGCTAATGCCCAGCGCCAGTAAACTAAGCAGATGTCTTTTTTTCATTATTGCGGTATCCGCTGCGTCAGAGTCTGAAGAATGTCAGCGTTAAGGGCATCAGGCGTCTCACTCCAGACGGAGTCCGCGAGGCCAACATAAATAATGCTGCCGGGCATCGGCTCTACGTGACGCTTGTTCCAGTAAGCCACCGGCGCTTTTTGCGTGCGTCCATCCGGGTAAACCACCCACGCGTAGCTGCGATCCGCACCACTAAGCAGACTTTGCCCGGAGAGATAGCTCGCCACGTCGCGACCGGGAGTGAATGGCTGCTTGCCAGGACGGCTGATAAGCCCAAACAACGTGACCGTGGACGGCGGTGGTCCGACCCACAGCGTGTAGTTGCCCTGCAACGGCGGGTTACCGCGTTCGGCAACGCGCACGATATCAGGATCAAGATTGATTTTTTGTCTGCCCGTCACCTTCAACGCCTGAATTTGCTGGCGTAAGGCGTTAATGGCGGCAGCATCGTCAGCACTGGAGTCTGCCGCCAGTTCTGCCAGCCTTGTCAGCAACGCCTGCTGCTGCCGTAATGCCGCCGCCGTTGCCAGCTCTTCGCTAATCACCGCTCCGGGCCACCAACTGTTTGCGAGCCGCGGTTGGCCTACCAGATCGATTAAATGCTCTGCGCCCGTTAGCGTTTTGGCCTCATTGCTGCCATTGCTGAACACTTTGACGGTTCCTGCCGCAAAGACCGATGACGCTCCCACGCTCATAATCAACGCAGCAATAGTTTGTTTAATCATTGTTTTGCCGCCTTGATGAGAGTGGTTTTCACCGGGAAATAATCCGCGCCGAGATACTGTTCCGACTGGCGAATTTGCCCTTCGCTGTCGATCCAATAGCGGTTATGCCAGCGCGCCTGGTCGGTGGAGACTTCTTCGTCCAGCACGCGAACCGGGGTTTCATCGCTGCCGACTTTGACGGTATCGGTGCCATTCCATTTGAAGACTGAGCGCGCGGTGGCGTAGCGTACCTGCTGGTACTCGGTCCAGCCCATCGTGCGCGTCCATGTTGCGCCATCAACAATTTGTGCGGGTTTAATCAGCGGGTCGGCGGCAAGGTTATTCACTTCAATCAGGTTGTCGCCGCCAAGCAAAGTCTTCACCAGACGACCATGTTGTGTGACGAGAGTGGCCTGATCCTGAGTGACCCATTTTTGTTGTCCGTCTTCAGCGAAGGCCAGCACCACAAACAACTGCGGCCCGCCATTAAGCTGCATGTACTGGCTGGCGTAGGGCATATTTTGAATATCATCGTCCGTCAGCTGTACGCCTGGCGTACCGAACAGACTGTCCCACAGTGAATTGCCCAGCTCTTGAGTCGTGGCTGAACAGGCCTGTAATAGCAGGCAGATAAGAATGAGTGCAGGTCGCTTCACGACTCTTCTCCAGAGGGGCAGAATAACCACACCGGAGTGTGGTTATGGTTAATCCCCGTCATACTTCAAGCCACAGATGCGATGACTCAAATTATTTTGGGGATACATACTTTATTACTGGGTACTGGTGGTCGTGGTTGTTGTGGTCCCGGTATTAGAACCATCACCGCCACCGGTTGCCGCGAGCGCGACACCTACCGCCGAGCTTACGGTGCTGACGCTGGTCGCGGAGGAACTACCCGCCGAAACCGACGTTGCTGCCGACCCTGCCGCTTCGCCCACCTGTACAGGTGCAGCCCACGCAGAAGTCGCCGCAAGCGCAGATATGGCAAAAATGCCATACAGAACTTTTTTCATAACAATTTCCCTTCATTGAATGAATGGAGATTTACCCAAAAACATTTCGGGCGGGATCGAGTATACACAACTAAAGCATGCGAATTACGGTGCGGGTAATTAGTGATGGGGTTTTAAGATAATTGGAATGATTATCAAATATAAGTTTCACCTTATATATAAATAACATTGAAAATCATAAACTTAAAATAAAACAAAAAGGAATGAACCTGCGTATTTTCCGAAATCAACCGCAATTAAAAATCTATTTTAGGATTAACCTCACGGTATGATTTCTGTTAAATCACAGACAAGGGGATTTATCTGATAAAACAATGCCGACTTATAGTCGGCATTGTTATTAAGGTTATTTAATTAACCGCGCCACGCTTTATAGCGGTTAATCAGACCATTGGTTGAGCTATCGTGGCTGCTGATTTCTTTGTCATCTTTCAGCTCTGGCAGAATACGGTTCGCCAGCTGTTTACCCAGCTCCACGCCCCACTGGTCGAAGGTGAAGATGTTCAGGATCACGCCCTGAGTAAAGATTTTGTGCTCATACAGCGCAATCAACGCACCCAGGCTGAACGGAGTGATTTCGCGCAGCAGGATAGAGTTGGTCGGGCGGTTACCTTCGAACACTTTGAACGGCACCACATAGTCCAGGGTTGCCGGATCTTTACCCTGATCGCGATATTCCTGCTCAACCACTTCGCGGGATTTACCAAACGCCAGCGCTTCGGTCTGAGCGAAGAAGTTAGACAGCAGTTTCTGGTGATGATCAGAGAGCGGGTTATGGGTGATAGCCGGGGCGATGAAATCGCACGGCACCATCTTCGTACCCTGGTGGATCAGCTGGTAGAACGCGTGCTGACCGTTCGTGCCAGGTTCACCCCAGATAATCGGGCCAGTCTGGTAATCCACAACGTTACCGTTACGGTCAACATACTTACCGTTGGACTCCATATTGCCCTGCTGGAAGTACGCCGCAAAACGGTGCATATACTGGTCATACGGCAGAATCGCTTCAGTTTCCGCGCCAAAGAAATTGTTGTACCAGATGCCAATCAGCGCCAGCAGTACAGGCAGGTTTTTCTCTGCAGGCGTGGTGGAGAAATGCTTGTCCATCGCGTGTGCACCAGAAAGCAGTTCAACGAAGTTATCAAAGCCGATGGAGAGAACAATCGACAGGCCAATCGCTGACCACAAAGAGTAACGGCCGCCGACCCAGTCCCAGAACTCGAACATGTTGGCGGTATCAATACCAAACTCGCCAACGGCTGTGGCATTGGTGGAGAGCGCCGCAAAGTGTTTCGCAACGTGTTTTTCATCACCTGCCGCTTTCAGGAACCAGTCACGCGCGCTATGGGCGTTGGTCATGGTTTCCTGAGTGGTGAAGGTTTTAGATGCTACCAGGAACAGCGTGGTTTCCGGGTTCACTTTTTTCAGCACTTCCGCGATGTGAGTCCCATCGACGTTAGAAACAAAGTGCATGTTCAGGTGATTTTTGTACGGACGCAGTGCTTCAGTCACCATGTATGGGCCGAGGTCAGAACCGCCGATCCCGATGTTCACTACGTCAGTGATTGCTTTGCCGGTATAGCCTTTCCACTCACCAGAAATAATCGCTTCCGAGAAGGTTTTCATCTTCTCCAGCACCGCGTTGACTTCCGGCATAACATCTTTGCCATCAACCAGAATCGGGGTATTGCTACGGTTACGCAGCGCTACGTGCAGAACAGCGCGGTTTTCGGTGCGGTTGATCTTCTCGCCAGAGAACATCGACTTAATCGCACTCGCCAGATCGCACTCTTTCGCCAGATCTTGTAATTTCGCCAGCGTCTCTTCAGTGATGCGGTTTTTGGAGTAATCCACCAGCATCTGATCGTCGAAGGTTGCGGAGAACTTAGAAAAACGATCGCCGTCTTTAGCAAAAAGATCGGCGATCGTAACGTCTTTCATTTCATCGAAGTGTTTCTGTAGTGCCTGCCAGGCCGCGGTCTGCGTTGGATTGATATTTTTCATTAGCAATACTCTTCTGATTTGAGAATTGTGACTGTGGACGATTGTAGCGCCAGTCACAGAAAAATGTGATGGTTTTAGTGCCGTTAGCTCGGCGAACTGCGAAAGAGGATAAAAAGTATAGCTGTTATAAGCACAGTTTCTGAGCATCCCCGCTGCATGAAAAATCCGCATAATCCCAGCGTTGACAGCCTCCCCCGCACCTTTTATTTATAAATACGGTTTGCGCCTGCACCGGTTTCAGTTCTGCCTTTGTGCCATGGTCGCTTCTTTCACTCCCTGACACGAGGTAGTTATGCCCGATATTGTTGTCTCTAAATTTGGTGGTACCAGCGTTGCTGATTTTGACGCCATGAATCGCAGTGCTGACATTGTGCTTTCTGATACCAATGTACGTTTAGTCGTCCTCTCAGCTTCCGCCGGGATCACTAATCTGTTGGTGGCACTGGCTGAAGGTCTGGAACCTACTGAACGTTTCGAAAAACTCGATGCTATTCGCAATATTCAGTTCTCAATTGTAGAACGTCTGCGCTACCCTAATGTCATCCGTGATGAGATTGAACGGCTGATGGAGAATATTACGGTGCTGGCGGAAGCAGCTGCGCTGGCAACTTCTCCGGCATTAACAGATGAACTGGTCAGCCACGGCGAACTGATGTCTACCCTGCTGTTTGTGGAGATTCTGCGTGAACGCAATGTTCAGGCTCAGTGGTTCGATGTGCGTAAAGTGATGCGTACTAATGATCGTTTTGGCCGCGCAGAACCAGATATTGCTGCGCTGGCGGAACTGTCTGCGCTGCAATTGACCCCACGTCTCAGTGAAGGATTAGTCATCACCCAGGGCTTTATTGGTAGTGAAAGTAAAGGGCGCACTACAACACTTGGTCGCGGCGGTAGTGACTACACCGCAGCACTGTTGGCAGAAGCATTACACGCTGCTCGTGTCGATATCTGGACAGATGTTCCGGGAATTTATACTACTGATCCGCGCGTTGTGCCTGATGCTAAACGAATTGATGAAATCGCCTTTGAAGAAGCGGCTGAGATGGCAACCTTTGGTGCCAAAGTACTTCATCCGGCAACGTTACTGCCTGCAGTGCGCAGCGATATCCCGGTGTTTGTCGGTTCCAGCAAAGATCCTCGTGCTGGTGGCACTCTGGTGTGTAATAAAACCGAAGACCCGCCATTGTTCCGTGCGCTGGCGCTTCGTCGCAATCAGACTCTGCTCACTTTGCACAGCCTGAATATGCTGCATTCTCGCGGGTTTCTTGCAGAAGTTTTTGGCATTCTCGCACGGCATAATATTTCGGTTGATTTGATCACGACCTCTGAAGTTAGTATCGCATTGACTCTCGACACTACGGGTTCGACGTCAACGGGAGATACCCTGTTAACACAATCCCTGTTGATGGAGCTGTCTGCACTGTGCCGGGTAGAAGTGGAAGAAGGTCTGGCGCTGGTGGCATTGATTGGTAATGACCTGTCAAAAGCCTGCGGCGTTGGCAAAGAGGTCTTTGGCGTGCTGGAACCGTTTAATATTCGCATGATTTGCTATGGTGCTTCCAGCCATAACCTGTGCTTCCTGGTGCCAGGCGAAGATGCCGAGAAAGTTGTGCAGAAGCTGCATTTTAATTTGTTTGAGTAATATTTTCCTACTGGCGTATAACGCTCACCAATTGTTATACGCCATCCTCACTGAAAACATAGATCAAATAATATCTGAAAAATAAAATCACTCCTGTAGAACAGTATTATAATCACCGAAAAATATCATTTAACAGGAGTGTTAATGGCTACATTAATGGAAAAAGATGCTCTTTTAAACGGAGCCAGTCAGTGCATCGCGTTTTTATCAAATATCGTTGATAATCGCTCCATTTCGTCATGTCAGGATTCAGTCGATGATCTCACACGATTAGTCGGCTATCGCGATTATCTTTATTCCACTCCAGCTGAATTTGTTGATTTTACACAGGGAAAGAGTCACCTTCAGCAGGTAAGAACTCAATATCAGCGTGAATTCAATAATACTGCACATTCAGAAAATAAAGTATCTTTTGATTCTATTTGGCAGCGTCTGACAAATCATGAAGTCACACCGCAACAGCATCCCATTGGTTTTGTTTTAGGTGGGCAACCCGGAGCGGGTAAATCATCGCTGATTGAATTAGCAAAAAGGGAAACAAAGAATAATATAATGATTATTAACGGTGATGATTTCCGGTTTCTACACCCTGATTTTAATTATATCTACCAAACTTATGGGGATGATTTTGTTACCCATACGGCGAAATTTTCCGGCGAAACGGTCGAACGAGCAATTGAGAGAGCGATAGTCGGTAAACTCAACATTGTTGTCGAAGGAACATTTCGTAATGCCGCTACGCCGCTACAAACATTAAAAAAACTCAAAGATGCAGGCTACCAAACAAACGTCATGATAAAAACCACCTCAGCGACGGTAAGCTGGGAAAGCACCAATGAACGGTATAATAAGGACAAAGAGGCGGGAAATATCGCCCGAAAAGTGGATAAAAATCACCATGATATCGTCACCGATTTGCTGACAGAGAATGCCAGTAAGGTGTTTGCTTCGAATCTGGCAGATAAGTTTGCGGTGTATGCGCGTGAGAAGATGATATTTAGTTCACAAGCGGCATCGAATGACAATATTGCGACGCTTATCCAGAATGAAATCAGCGGGAATTCACAAGAATAATAAGGGCTGATGGCGTGAAATAACGCCGGGAATTACACCCGGCGTATTATCTAAACCCAATATCACGGCGGCGTAAATCGTCTTGCTGGTGTAAGCGCTATCTTATAGCGCTTACACCATGACAAGCCACTTCTGATATTAGCCTTTAAATGACTCATTTATGCTGACGATTTACATCCGACGTTGCTGCTGTTTTTCTGCGTGCACCCGCTTCACAATCTTATAAATCCATTGCAGCGTCAGATTATATTTCTTCGCTAATTCGGCGTAGTTGCGCCCATCGCACTCGCTATAGATTTGGTAGTCACGCTCCGATGCTCGTCCGGAGATCCCCTTAGGGAAATAAATGCTTTGTCCGCCCCAGTTACGCATCATTCGGTCGGCAATGGCAAAGCCCACATTTTCTGCCGATGAACTGTCGAGATTGATGCTTTCAATCAGAACTTGCGATGCATGAAAAGCCAGGTCGTTAATGATCTCCGGTGTCCGGGCCATCTCTTTTGATTTTCGTATCATTTTTCATCTCCATATATCTTGCATCCTGAATAAGACCCGATGCGTGTAAAACCACGGATATACGCTAAGCAGTTGTCATTACTGCTACTCAATACATTCAACAAACAAATAAACAATTAACAAAAATATAAATTTTTAATATTAATGAACGCCATAAATTCATGAAATAGATATATTGTTTGCGTTATGTTTCTTGTCAACAGGTGTATCATTTTACACGATACTGTATACACATACAGTATTATTTTTACTTGTAGTGTAAAAAGATCGTTTCCCTCACAGTCGCTGACTTTCTTAAACAAACTTTAAAAATCAAATAACTATCGAATATTCCTACGATCCACCATCATCTTTCCCCTGCATAATGATGCACTTGTTCGCCAGGTCACCTTTTGCTCTTTTATTGACGGGTGGATTTATTAGCGGGCATGTTCATTTATAGAGAATCTATTTTTTAAACTTATTTATTAAAGCTTTTTTCATTCTTCACTGGCGGGTTCTGACGACACTAAACGCTCATTTATCAGGAGATATCGTATGAAAAAAATCACATTTCCCCGGCTTTCCGGCTGGCTGGTCGCTTCCGTCGCGCTGTTTGTCGTGATCGGCTGGACCTCTTCAGCACAAATCCCGGTCGTCATTTATAAACTAAGCCTGGTTTCGCTTTCCGCGGTGCTGGGATACTGGCTCGATCGCAGTTTGTTCCCCTGGGCACGGCCTGACTCTTTTTGCCCCTGGAAGGAACCGCGTTGCTGCGCGGCGGCAATGATTCGCCGGGCTATCATCGTTGCTGCCGTCTGCCTTTCCGTCGCGTTAGGGCTATAGTGATGTGGCTGAAATATATCGCGTCTATGATTATTTTCGTTCTTTTCCCACTCAACGCCTCTGAACCGCCGAGAGCCTCTCTGGCATGGCGAAACGAACTAATTCGTACCGCTCGAGAAGTCTGGGGACTGAATGCCCCAGTGGCCGACTTTGCCGGGCAATTACACCAGGAGTCCGCCTGGCAGCCAATGGTACGTTCCCCCGTTGGCGCACAAGGTATGGCGCAATTCATGCCTGCTACAGCGACATGGGTAAGCCAGTTGTATCCGCAGTTGCGTGAAAACAAACCGTATAACCCAACCTGGGCGATTCGCGCGCTGGTGCAATATGACCAGTATTTGTGGAAAAACATCTCTGCGAAAAATGATTGTCAGCGTATGGCGTTTACCCTAAGCGCCTATAACGGCGGTCAGGGATGGGTTAATCGGGATAAAAAACTGGCTGTATCCAAAGGGCTAGATGCCACTCTCTGGTTTGGTCATGTTGAGCAAGTCAACGCCGGGCGCAGCGCCACGAACTGGCGAGAAAATCGTCGCTATCCAAAGATGATTCTCTATCAACACGCCGCCCGCTATTTACTCTGGGGACAGGCAAGCTGTCTTCACTAATCAGAGGGGCCGATGAAACTCAGTATCGATTTTTGGGAAGTGATCTCCCTTATGCTTTCCTTCGTTGGATTAATGTTTGCTGCCGGAAAATTGCTGTTAGCGCAAATTGAAAAAAGACTTAATGAGCGTTTTGAATCTCTGGAAAACGCGCGCCGGGAATCAGAAACAAACTGGTCGAAACTGGAAAGAGAATTTCTCGAATTTCGTGCCGAGCTTCCGCTGCATTATGTCCGCAGAGAAGATTATCTTCGTGGCCAGGCAGTATTAGAAGCAAAGCTGGATGCCTTATATAGCAAAATAGAGCTATTACAACGCGGTAGCTATTAAATTCAATTTTTTCTCTAAAGCAGATTAAAAGATCCTTCACCTTCACTACGTCAGAATACATTTCAACGATAACGAAGTGAGCGTTAACGAATCAGCGATAATTAAGGGATACCCTATATGGAAATTTTATCAGTAATGAATTCTGTTGTGACCAGATTATGTGAACAGAATCCCGAAATGGATGTATCTATTTCATCGGTTGATGCCCATAAATATATTCCGCAGACGCAGCAAGTTACAGTGATTATTAATTATAGCGGTTCTCTATTTGCCATGTCTGAAAGCAGTGATGCTCTCGTGCAACAGCAAACGCTCCGTTTAACTGCCACCGTTATTGTTGGCAAAAATTGTGACGCGTTAAACGCACTGGACCGCATACGCAGCGCACTGGGGGGGATCCAGCTTCCTGATTGCGAGCGTCTTCTTTGGCTTGAAAAAGAAATCAATGCAGGCGAGAGCGGTGGTTTCTGCCGCTACATCCTGGAAATGGCGACCAGCTCGCTGTTTATCGCGAAACGGGAAAGCACGGACCTTACCCTGCTTACTGAAGTTAATTACGAGGAAACTGAATGAAATACATCTACAACGGCCCGGCAAGCGGCGTCACCCTTGCCGACGGACAAGAAATCTTATTGTGGCCGAACAGTGAAATTGATCTGCCAGAAGACAACGAGTGGGTCATGACCATGATTGCCCGCAATCATCTGACACCTGTCATCACTCAGGAAGAACAAAATAACGGAGAGGAAATTGTACATGGCAGCTAATTATCTGCACGGTGTAGAAACCATTGAAATTGAAACCGGCCCGCGTCCGGTTAAAGCGGTAAAATCCGCCGTCATCGCTTTAATCGGTACGGCCCCCTGTGGTCCGGTAAATAAACCAACATTATGCCTTTCTGAAAGCGATGCTGCGCAGTTTGGTTCGACTCAGGCTAACTTTACGATCCCGCAGGCACTGAAGGCGATTTATGACCACGGTGCCGGTACGGTGGTGGTGATTAACGTGCTGGATCCGGCAAAACATGGCTCCAACATCAGCAATGAGAGTATCACTTTTGACGCTAACAACCAGGCGAAACTCGCTCACCGCAATGTGCGTAACGTGGTTCTAAAGCCCTCTTCATCAAATTCATCAACCTATAACACCGCAGCATTTAGCGTAGATGAACAAACAGGCATAATTACCCGTACAGGAGCCGACATTCCTCCTGGTGCGAAAGTTTGCGCCTATTATTCCTGGTGCGACCCTACAAAGGTCACCGCAGCCGATATTATCGGTGCCGTTAATACCGCAGGCGATCGCACGGGGATGAAACTGCTACAGGACACCTATAACCTGTATGGTTTCTACGCCAAAATCCTGCTTGCTCCCGTGTTCTGTACGCAAAAATCAGTAACTACCGAGCTGATTGCACAAGCGGAAAAACTTGGTGCGATTACCTACATTGATGCCCCGATTGGGACGACATTCCAGCAGGTATTGGCAGGACGCGGTTCGCAAGGGGCTATCAACTTCAACACCAGCTCTGATCGTGCGCGTTTATGTTACCCACACGTCAAAGTTTACGATGGCATCACTAACCAGGAAGTTCTCGAACCGCTCTCTTCGCGCGCTGCCGGGCTACGTGCCAAAGTAGACCTCGAAAAAGGTTTCTGGTGGAGCAACTCAAACCAGGAAATTCAGGGTATTACCGGTATTGAACGTTCGCTTTCCGCAATGATTGATGATCCTCAAAGCGAAGTGAATCAGCTCAACGAAAACGGCATTACCACTATTTTCAATAGTTACGGCTCTGGTCTGCGCTTGTGGGGCAACCGCACAGCGGCATGGCCTACCGTGACCCATATGCGTAACTTTGAAAACGCCCGCCGGACAGGCGATGTAATTAATGAGTCAATCCGTTATTTCAGTCAGCAGTATATTGATATGCCGATTAATCAGGCGCTGATTGATGCCCTGACCGAATCGGTAAATACCTGGGGCCGTAAGCTGATTGCCGACGGCGCACTGCTTGGCTTTGAGTGCTGGTACGATCCGGCGCGAAATTCACCGACCGAACTCAGCGCCGGGCATTTATTGCTGAGCTATAAATTCACCCCGCCACCGCCGCTGGAACGTCTGACGTTTGAAACTGAAATTACTTCTGAATATTTAGTCTCTCTGGAGAGCAATAGCTAATGGCTGGAAAAATTCAAATTAACCGTATTACCAACGCCAATATTTATCTCGATGGTAATAACCTTTTAGGTCGTGCAACCGAAATTAAATTGCCGGATGTCAGTTTAATTATGCAAGAGCATAAGGCACTGGGTATGGTCGGCAAAATCGAACTCCCGGCAGGTTTCGATAAACTGGAGGGCGAAATTAAATGGAACTCCTTTTATCAGGACGTCATGCGTAAAACGGCAAACCCGTGGCAGGCGGTGGCATTACAGTGCCGCTCCAGTATTGATTGCTATAACTCCCAGGGGAAAGCGAATCAATTAGCGTTAGTGACACATTTAACCGTGATGTTTAAAAAGAATCCACTGGGCACATTTAAACAGAATGAAAACCCGGAATTCAGCAGCGCCTTTGGTTGCACTTATATTAAACAAGTAGTTGATGGTGAAACGCTGCTTGAACTTGATTATATGGCCAATATTTTCCGGGTTAATGGTGTGGATCAATTAAGTACCTATCGCAATAACATCGGTGGCTAAGTTATTCGGGGCTACGGCCCCGAACTTTGCAAAATAAATAAGGACACAAAATGAAAGAACATTATATCTTGCAGTTTCCATTTACGTCGGCAGCAGGAAATAATATCGACACGCTGCAATTACGTCGCCTGAAAGTAAAAGATATGCGCAACGCGCGCCGGATCAGCGAAAAACCAGAAGAATGGGATGAACCGCTAATGGCGGCAATGACCGGACTGGTGCCAGAAGATTTAGCTGAAATGGATTTGCTGGATTACCAGGCATTGCAGAAACGATTTCAATCCATGCTTAGCGTGGCTACAGAATCCGCCACTGTTATGGCAAGCGATGGCGTTACTGGCGAGATGGTTTCGCTTTCCGCCCAGTGAGATAGACGCGCTCACCATAGATGACTTTAGCAACTGGCTGGATGAAGCCAGCGCTCAAATAAAGATCGAATATGACTCGCAGACCTGATGTCTGCGAGTTCTTCAAAGCCCGCCAGGTTTATTTCTTCCCAGCCCATTTTTCAGAAAACTAACCAGCGGGCCATCACCAATCTATAAGAGAAACAATTTTGGCCAACGATATTATTACCCAGCTTCAGGCGCGTAATGAGACGTTGACGCAGGCAATAGCCCGTTACGGCTCACTCAACGCCAGAACATTGTTAGCTCTCTCTACTCAGCAAGCGACAGTTATCAAACTAACGCAGCGGCTTGCCGATTCCGCTCTCCGCCTGGAGGAAAATAGCCGCAGCCGCGCTAATCTGATGGAGAAAACCCACACATTTGCCGGGCAATTTAGCAAAGTATTCAATGTTGAAGCCCCCGACTGGAAGTTGCCGTATGAGTTCCAGGACAACATGGTCAATATGGCGACCAAAGGTGGGATGAATGATACAACTCGCGAGACGCTCAGCCTTAATCTGCGCGACTGGAGCATGGATTTTAACCAGCATCAGACCACCTTACAGAACGCAGCCCAAACGCTGATCGAAGGCAATTTGTCGTCGATACAGGATCTCAACCGTTATATGCCGGAGATCGCCAAAGCTGCCACCGCCACGCGCGAAAGTGCTGAAACATGGGCGAATGCCGCGCTCGCAACCCATGATCGACTGAATATTGCGCCAGAAAATTTCCACGTCGCGCAAAACATGATGTACGGCATTAGCAAAAGCGGTGGGCCTGCCGTTGCCGAGCAAACGCTGTGGATAGACAAATTTGCAGGTAAAACCGGCGCTCAGGGTCTGGAAGGTATGGCTGAACTGACTGCCGCCATGCAGATCGCCATGAAAAACGGAGCCAGCGCCAGTGCGGCGGCGGAGAATTTCGACCACTTTCTGCAAACCACCTTTTCGAAAAAGACCGATAACTGGTTCGCCAGCCAGGGCGTCGATCTGCAAGGCTCTCTGCTTGAACATCAGCAAAACGGTATGGGTGTTAGCGAAGCCATGACTCATATCGTACAAATGCAGCTTGAGAAGATGAATCCGGCGATCCTCGACACCTTCAAACGAACTATGCAGATTGAAGATTTATCTGCTCGCAGCAATGCGCTGCAATCGATGGTGACGCAATTTAATCTGGGCGAAATGTTCGGCGATGCGCAAACGGTGGAATTCCTGGCACCTATGCTGGCGAATATGGAGGAATATCGCCAGTTAAAAACCTCTGCCATGCAAGCCACCAGCAAGAATCTGATTGATGCCGACTTTTCTGCGCAAATGGCCTCGCCCATTGAACAGACTAAAGCGTTACAGCTGGCGTTAAATGATTTATGGCTCAGCATTGGCTTGCAATTAATGCCGCTGATTGGCGAGCTGGCACAAAGCCTTACGCCGGTTATTCGTCAGTTCAGCACCTGGCTACGTGAGCACCCGACACTGGTGCAAAACATCGCGAAAATCGTCGGGGCGATTTGGCTGTTTAACGGTGCGCTGAATGTTTTAAAGCTGGGCGCGAACCTCATCACCTCGCCGTTTATTCGTCTGGTCGATATCTTCCTGAAAGTCAAGGCAAGTCTGGCGCTCACAGGCGGGGCAAGTAAGATGCTATCAGCGGTTAAGTCATTGGGTGGCGGCGCAAAATGGCTAATGCAACTGCTTGGTCGTGGCCTGATTGGCGCACTGAAACAGGTAGGTCAGACCGTCTTCTGGTTGGGTAGGGTTTTATTGATGAATCCCATTGGCCTGGTCATCACCGCAATTGCGGGTGCTGCTTATCTGATTTATCGCAACTGGGAGCCTATCTCCAGGTTCTTTTCGACCATCTGGCAACGTATCACCACGGCCTTTGACGGCGGTATTGCAGGGATTTGCCGGTTGATTCTCGACTGGTCGCCGCTGGCTTTGTTCTATAGCGCCTTTTCCAGTGTGATGAATTGGTTTGGTGTCGAGATGCCTGCAAGTTTTAGCGAGTTCGGCAGCAATCTTCTGGGCAGTCTGGTTGACGGCATAATAAATGCCTTCCCCGCTCTGAAAGGCATTATTGACCAGATCAAAAACGCCTTACCGGACTGGCTAAAAACCACGATGGGTATTAGTACAGAAGGATCGGCTACGGCTGTTACAAGCACGAGTAATACCGCATCCGTCTCCTCCACGACCGTTGTTCCAGGCGTTGCCGGTGCGATTTTAACGCCTCCAGTGGGGAAACAACTCGCGCCATCCAGTAAAACGACAACGCTACCATCGGCATCAGCGGCAAAAAATACAGCCGCCAAACAAGCATCGGCCTCTTTACCTGGTAAATCCGTAACCAAAGCGGCGACGCTACCTTCCCGTTCCTCAGGAAAAGTTCAGGTGAATTTTTCGCCACAAATTACCGTGCAGGGTAACGGACAAAACACCACTAAAGAGATTCAGAACGTGTTGACGATGAGTAAACGCGAACTGGAAAGAATGATTAACGATGTAATGGCGCAGCAGCAGCGCCGGGGGTATGCCTGATGTATGCCGTTTTAGGAGAGATTGAATTTAAAGTTGTCACGTTCTGGGATGGCTTTAAGAGCACAATGGGCGTGGATTACGCCACACATGCCCGTATTGAAGGCAAACCTGGCGTACAGTTTATTGGCGATAAGCTGGATATGCTGGCGCTGGAATTTTCCCTGCACAGCCAGTTTTGCCAACCCACAACAGAGCTGAATCGACTGCGTGAAGCCATGCTCGCCCACAAAGCAATGGCGCTGGTGTTTGGCAACGGAGATTATCGCGGCTGGTTTGTAATTACAGAGTTAACCGCCACTCACCAGCACACCGATCCCTGGGGCAATGTGATTGCCCAAAGTGGAACAATGTCGCTCCAGGAGTATACCGGCGATCCGAAAAACCCACTGCTGCCCCCGGCAATTACCACCCAGGAGCCTAATATCGAGGAAAAGGCGAGCGATTTTCCGAATAAGGAGGAGTCCTGGTTAGATCAGATATTGAACGCCATTGAAGAAGGTATGCGCAAAGCCAAAGAGATGCTCGATGAACTGGCGCAATCCATTGAAGATATTAAAAAAACAGTGGCAAAAGTGAAAGCACTGATTAAAGAGGCCAAAGCGTTAAAAGAAAAGTGTGAAAAGATAATTACGTCGTTGAAAAAGACAATCGACGCCATCGAAACCCTGTTTATACAGCCGATGGATCTGCAAACGCTGGCAGGACTCCCAAAAGCGTTGTCGGCGCAGATTAAAGCTTTAC
This sequence comes from Escherichia fergusonii ATCC 35469, assembly GCF_000026225.1. Classification (NCBI taxonomy): domain Bacteria; kingdom Pseudomonadati; phylum Pseudomonadota; class Gammaproteobacteria; order Enterobacterales; family Enterobacteriaceae; genus Escherichia; species Escherichia fergusonii. Next base: position 4,203,079 of record NC_011740.1, on the reverse strand, counting down.
TGGGTAACATGCCAGGTATCCGGGACTGCGCCAATGACGCCAGTACGCTGGTTGACCATGCTCAGGCGCTTTTCGATGACATTACCAGCGACATCGCCGAAACGACGTTTGATAAAGCAGCAACGTTGGTTGATCAGGCACGAACAACGGTACAACGAACCACTCCAGCAGTGAGTCAGTTTGCTGCCGCAACCATTACGAGGAGCTGGTGATGCGATACCTTGAACATATCACCACCGACGGCGAACGCTGGGATAATCTGGCATGGCATTACTATGGCGATGCGCTGGCTTATGAACGCATTATCGCCGCCAATCCACATGTCGCCATTTACCCGGTACTACCTTCCGGTATTCAGCTCATCATTCCGGTCATTTCCGTCAACAAAACCGTATCGGAGCTCCCACCATGGCTGAGATAAGCGTAACTGGCGGCGTCTTTGCCACGCTCGCGCCCATTTTTACCCTCTGGTATGGGCATAAAGATATCACTTATGACATCACGCCTTATGTCACCAGCATCAGTTACCAGGACAGTATTAAAAACGAGTCGGATACCATCGCGATTACACTGGATGACACCGATGGACGCTGGATAAAAGAGTGGTATCCCGGCAAAGGCGATACGCTGGCGCTGCATATGGGTTATCAGGGGGAAAAACTGCTCGATTGTGGTCAATATATTATTGATAAAATTGATATTTCAGCGCCACCTTCCACGGTAAATATTGATGGCATCGCCACTTCCGTCAATCAGGCGCTGCGCACCCGTAACAGCCAGGGCTTTGAAGAAACGACGCTTTCGGCTATCGCCAGCCGTATCGCCCAAACGCACGGTCTGAAACTGGTGGGCAAAATCGAGCCGCTCACCATCGACCGGGTAACGCAGTATGGTGAAACCGATGTCGGATTTCTCAAACGTCTGGCCAGTGAATATGGTTATGCCGTAAAAGTGACGACAAAAGAGCTGATTTTTTCACATTTACCCACGCTGCGCTGCCTGGCACCGGTAAAAACGATCGACCGCAAAGACGTTTCGCATTTCACCTTCAAAGATACCATTAACCGTATCTACAAAAACGCCACCGTACAGCATCAAAATAGTAAGAAAAAAGAACTGGTTATCTACACCCACGACAGCCAGCAAAAACCGTCTGCCCGTGGAGTCGGCACCAGTGCCGACACGCTAAAACTGAACAGTCGGGCGACGGACGTTGGCGCAGCACAGGCAAAAGCCAACGCTGCACTCGACAGCCACAACGAATATCAGCAAACCGGAACGCTCACAATGATGGGCTGCCCGGAACTGACGGCGGGCAATAAAATCGAGCTAACCGATTTTGGCGTGCTTTCCGGTCAATGGCTAATTGATAAATCTACTCACAGTTTTGTGCGCAGCGGCTATACCACTGAAATCGACGTGTCGCGCGGGCCAGCGACCAGCCAGTAAGGAGGAAATATGAAAGGAGTAACCCGGCAAACGGGGATTATCATCGATATTGACGAAACCAGCGTTCGGGTGCGGGTCACGCTCCCGGAGTGTGACAATCTGAAGAGCAACTGGCTTGCGGTACTTCAACGCAATTCCCAGGACAATAAAGACTACTGGCTACCGGATATGGGCGAGCAAGTGGAAGTTCTGCTGGACAATAACGGTGAAGATGGCGTGGTGCTGGGCGCAGTTTATTCTACGGTTGACACCGCGCCTGTGGCCTCGCGCGATAAACGTTACGTCCAGTTTTCTGATGGCGCAGCGTTTGAATATGACCGCAGCACGCACCAGCTGACGATTAACGGCGGTATCGAGAAAATCGTGATTGAGGTTATCGACAGTACCCGCCTGACATCACCCAACGTTGAGATTAAAGCCCAACAGGTCATCGTGACTTCCGATACTGTCGATGTTAAAGCGACCGATGTCAGCATCGACGCCACTAAGGTCGATGTTAAAGCGGCAGCAGTGACGGTAGATGCGCCCATGAGCACCTTTACTGGCAACGTCACGGTAATGAAAAAACTCACCTGGCTTGGCGGGATGGCAGGAAGTGGAGGCATCGGTAACGCCGCCACGATAACTGGCAATGTCAACGTGATCGGCAACGTTCAGGCCAGCGGCGCATTGCAGGACAGCGGTGGCAACTCCAACCACCATACACACTGACGTTTAACCCGCCTGATGGCGGGTTTTCTCTTTTTAATCAATCAGTTTTCTAAATCGCTTTAATATCGCCACAGCCCGTTCAGGGCGAAAATACCCTCATGAACACAAAAACACGACCCTCAACGCTGCACTGGCAACCGGCCTTGCAGCGGCCTGAAGAATACGTCTGCGGGCTGGATGATATTCACCAGGCAATACACATCATTCTGCGTACACCGCGCGGCAGTGATCCCCACAGACCGCTGTTTGGCAGCAACTTGTGGCACTACATCGATTACCCCATCGAGCGGGCAATCCCGCATGTGGTACGGGAGTCGGTGGAAGCCATCCGCCAGTGGGAACCGCGCTGTCGGTTGCTGAAGCTGACACCAGTAATCGACGGCGAACATCTGACGTTACGTGTGCAATGGCGCGCCGCTGACGGCGTTATCAACTCAACGGAGGTGTTATGGCGATAGCCGAACCCAATTTTATTGACCGCGATCCTGCGCAAATTACCAGTGAGATGATTGCGCAATACGAAGATGCCAGTGGTAAAAAACTCTATCCGGCACAGGCTGAGCGGTTGCTCATCGACCTGTTTGCCTATCGTGAAAACCTTGTACGCATCGCCATTCAGGAAGCGGCGAAACAAAACCTGGTCGCGTATTCCCGCGCGCCAATGCTGGATTATTTAGGGGAGTTGGTGGGCGTTCACCGTTTGCCTGCGCAGCCTGCAAAAACGACGTTGCAGTTTTCGGTCGTCAGTGCGTATACCAGCAATATCCTGATTCCCCAGGGGACGCGGGCCAGTGCCTCTGATAGCGTGATGTTCGCCACCGATGAAGATGTTCTGCTTCCGGCCAGGAGTTTGCATATCGCCGTTCCTGCCACCAGCCTCGCAGCAGGTGAACAGGGCAACGGCTGGCAGCCTGCACAA